>JAUVXN010000111.1 GCA_030603605.1 Dehalococcoidales bacterium
AATAGTCGGTTACGGCTACTATCTTGTCTGCCAAACCTAAACTGAATAGAATCTCGGTATTGCTCGGGGCGAGGGAGATGATTCTTTGCGGGATTCCTTCCAGCTTGACTACTCTCCCCAGCTGGTCGGTCACTTCACCTGCAGATGATGGCACTTCTTTGGGGGCTGGTGCGCAAGATGCAAAAAGACTTAACATCACGGCTAAAACCAGAAGAAGTGTTCCCGAACTACATAGTTTGTTTTTCATTCTTCACCCCCAATTACAAGATTGTGATAATAAAAAACCCCTCGCTCCAGCCGAGGGGAAATAAAACACAACAAAAAGACCTACCCCTCCCTGCGGAGTGATGTAGGATATCCAGAGGCTGGCGTTCTGACTTTTGGCGGCTTACCCGTCAATCACAGTGGCGCGGCCGTGTCGGACTTACACCGACTTGCTTTCCACTTAGGCCCTTGCTTACGCTCGGGCACCCCTGTTTACCTATTCACTTTTGGTTAAAGAATACAGTAATCTGGATAAAAATGCAAGTTTATGGCAGAAGCGATTGTTTAACAGCCTACCCCCTTCCCCTCATCAAGGGGAAGGGGGATAAAGGTCGAAGACTCTTCGAGGGGATGGGGCTACTAAATGGGACCTGAAGGGATGAGGTCGGTAAACAATCTCAGAAGTTAGCCTATTCTTCCTTTTTAATCTTTTTAACCCATAGCTGGGGGTAGGTGGCAATAACCTGTCTCAGGGCTTTCAGCTTATTTCTGATATCCTTGGCTACTTCCTCATCAGCAAGAATCTGCTTGAGCTGTAATTGGTCAAGGCTTAACACTCTATTCCACAAGCCCTCCGGTTCTAGTAACTCCCTGACCTCTTCCTCGCTGAAGCCCGTCTTCTCCACGAGCTTGTATGTAATAGAATGCTCTGTGCCGTAAACCCGATTTAACTCCTCAGTCTGGCAGAAGTCAATAATCGTCTGTTTTGCCTCGTCAAGCTCTCCTTGAAGCTCTTTCAGTTGTTTCTGGAGGGAAGCATATTGCTCAACGGCATCGGCTGCCGCTATTCCGGGCAGGACACCTTGCTGGACAGGCTTGGCGGTGTCAACCATGTATTTTTGCCGGTAGTAGGGACAGTGCTCGGGAAAATCACAGGGGCAATACTGATTCTCAATAGCTGGAAATCTCTCCCTGGCAATATTATCCGCCACCTCCAGCACCAGCTGCCTGGCTTGCTCGAGTCGTGTCTCGTCCCTCGGTTCACAACTACAGGGGGTATTTGACCTCAGGTGATACAGGGTAAGTCTCTCCACCGGGAGCTGCCAGATTCGCTCTGCAGCTAGTTGATATAGAGTCAATTGAAGGTCTTTCTCTAAATCGTCGGTGGTAAACAGCTCTTTGTTTGTCTTATAGTCGACTATGGATAGCCCGCCACTTTCCAGCTTATCCACTCTGTCAATAAAGCCTCTCAGTTTTACTCCTTCAATATCAATGTGAAACATTCGTTCCACAGCTATCGGTACCCGGAAATCGGCGCTGTGAATCTCCTGAAACCTGGACAGTATCTCTCGCCCGTACGTCTTGTATTTTATTTCCTCTTCAGTTGACTCATATCCCGCCGAAAGCCAGTTCTGCTCGTAAAACTGTAATAACTCGTCCAGTGATGGCGGCGGGGGCACTCTTGCCCTGAAAAAATACTCGGCACATTGGTGCATAGTTGTGCCAAAGCTGAAATACCACCTGTCCTTCGGTTCCAGACCATCAATGTATTGCAGTTTGTAGCACAGGGGGCAGGACTGGTACAGGGAAATCTGGGTGAAGCTTAGCGGTCTAATTGCTCTCCTCCGTTTTTTTCATCAGCAAAGAATCGGTGCAGTAAGAGGCGTTAATGTCACCTATAGTTATCTAGAATTATAAGGCACAAGAGAAGGCTTGTCCATCAGCCAATTTGATATTTCAGCCCAAATTAATTAGCATTAAAGAAGATGGAAATATCGATTGTCGTTGCTTTCAGTGCCGGGCTATTATCTTTTCTGTCACCCTGCGTGTTACCTTTGGTGCCGGTGTATCTGGCTAGCTTGGTTGGGGCTGAGATATTCGGTGACAGGGCTGCTGGGAACCGTCTCCCCATATTCCTCCACTCCCTTAGCTTCGTGGTCGGCTTCTCCCTGATTTTTACTACTATGGGAGCAATTGCCGGACTAACCGGATTCGCCATTAGCCCCAGTTTAGCCCTGCTCAATAAGATATCTGGCGGCCTGCTGATAGTCTTTGGCCTGTTTATGCTGGCTGCTCTGAAGGTGCCGTGGCTAAACTATGAAAAGCGTCTGACTCCATCCCTGGGTAGCACTACTGGTTACTTGCGCTCCTTTATTATCGGAGCTGCCTTTTCTCTGGCCTGGACAGCTTGCGTTGGTCCCATACTGGCAGGCATACTGGCTCTTGCCTTGAATTCAGCAACAGTATGGCGTGGGGCTTACCTTCTGGCAATCTATTCCTTAGGACTGGGACTCCCTTTTCTGATTATAGGCGTAGCTTTTGATTCTATTGCTCCGCTATTAAAGCGCATTCATCGTTATTCTAGTTTAATCTATCTTATCAGCGGATTACTGCTTGTAGTGGTAGGTATACTTGTTCTAACCAACAACCTGATCTGGTTCTCTGCACTTGTCACGTGATTCTATATTTCGGAGGTAATTATGGGACAGGGTCTAAAAGTGATATTAACAATAATACTGGTCTCGGTATTGGGTTCAGGATTGGTAATGGCTGGTTGCTCGTCTGGCCCTGAGATGGCTCAAGGCCCCCAGGTAGGCAAACTGGCACCGGACTTTCAACTTCAAAGCCTTGACGGTCAAGCTGTCTCCCTTGGCGATTTTCGGGGTAAGCCGGTATTGCTCAATTTCTGGGCAACTTGGTGTGGTCCCTGCCGTTTTGAAATGCCCTTTATACAGAAAATATTTGAAAAGAAGGAATGGTCGGATATCGGACTGGTGATACTGGCAATCGACATAGGTGAAGGTCCTTCCAGTGTAAGGGAATTTATGGAGCACTTTGGTCTTTCTTTCCCGGCGCTACTTGATACTAACCAGGATGTGGCTCTGAAATATAACATTCGTGCCATTCCTACCACCTTTTTCATTGATAAAGATGGTATAATCCAGGATATAAAAGTTGGTGCTTTTTCCAGTAAGACGGAAATAGAAAAGCGACTGGTTAAGATTATTCCATAGCCAATAAGACATAGGTACAAAGGAGGCTAGAGATGGGGGATATTTTAAATGAAGCCTACGGGATAGTCCAGTGCAAGGAGTGCCCGTGGTATAAAGCATGTGTGATGCCGATGAGATTCAGCGCTGAAGATATTCGCCGACAACTGGAGTCATCAGCCCCAGGGACGAATATTTCACAGCAGGCTGACCTCGGTATGCAGAACCTGTTATCCAGTATGGCGACGGCTGCCCAGAACTCGCTGCTGGAGGGTTGTCCCATCTTCATTGAACGTTTGCGTTCCAACCCCGAGCTGGCTCAGCGCCTTAAGAAAATGATGCAAAATTGGGGTAAAGAGGAAGAATAAGACAGTAAAGGGGAGCCGAGTATGGCCACTCCCAAGTTTGATGAACTATGCATCAATACTATGCGGTTTCTGGCGGTGGACGCTGTGCAGAAAGCTAACTCTGGTCACCCTGGAGCGCCTATGGGTGCGGCAGCAATGGCTTATGTGCTGTGGGACCGATTTCTCAAGCATAACCCCAATGACTCAAAGTGGCCTGACCGTGACCGGTTCATCCTCTCCTGCGGACACGCTTCAGCCATGCTCTAT
>JAUVXN010000057.1 GCA_030603605.1 Dehalococcoidales bacterium
GCAGCTAGCCAGGTTTCCATGTATGCCAAGACCTGTCTATGCTCTGGCTCATTGAAGATTTCATGGTAGAGACCCTCATAAAGCTTCAGCGTCTTGTCCCTCGAGTTCGCCAGTTCATACAACATGGTGCTGCCTTCCGGATTAGATAAGCGGTCGGCGGTTGCGTGCATAATTAAAATAGGTAAGTTGAGCTCTGGTATTTGGTGTGGCAGATTCTTTTGTATCATATTGACCAGCTCGGAGCCCAGTCGGGCACGAATCTTTCCTCGGTACACCAGAGGGTCGTTCACGTAAGCATCCACTACAGCTTTGTCTCGACTGATGGCTGAAGCATCAATCACAGCAATACCCATTTTGGGCAGTAGTGCCGAAAGCGCTCGGGCCACTAATACATCCAGACGTGATACGCTGGAACCGACCTTCAGAGTTGGCGCGGACAATATGAGCCCAGCCAGGTCACGTTGATGATTCACTGCGTAGGCAGTGGCTATCGTTCCTCCCATACTGTGCCCGATTAAGAAGGTCTTGGTATTACCGTGCTCACTCCGTATTATATCGAGAAAGCTCTTGAGGTCATCGAGGTAGTCCGAGAACTTATCAACATAACCTCGCAAGCCTTCTGATTTGCCATGCCCCCGATGGTCAAGACCAAAGATAGCATAGCCTTTGGTAACAAAGTAGTCTGCCAAGTTCGAATATCGACCACTATGCTCAGCTAAGCCGTGGACAACCAACAATAGCGCTTTGGGCTCCTTGGCTGGTAGCCAACTCTGGTAGTATAGATTAAGATTTTTGTGTCCCCCGAAGCTACCTTCCTTATGCTCCATACTTTTAGCTCATAACGCTAACGCTGAAATAGATTCAAAAAGTGGCCGCGTACATACGTTGTGCTTTCCACGCAATCGTCCGTCAAACTTTACCATCTACTGATGTTACTATCAAGCTTATAACATACATGCATGTGTGGGCTGAGGCAGCTCCGCATTAAACTCTACGCTAAAAAGTGATACGTAAGGACGCTGATGTCCTGACTCTTGATATCCCTCGTAAATTGGACTATACTCTACCCCAGAAAGGCGGCAAACGGTTGTTCTGGTAAGCGATTACTGGCTTGTCTCTGGGCAGCTTCCCGGACAAGATGTCGCGGGTTCGAATTCCGTTACCTGCTCCGCCCATTACGCAGTCTTAACTCTCTAAGGATATGAAGGAATAGTTGTCACCTGAAAAACGCAAGTTAGCTTCAGGTTTGGTGCCGATATGGTGGTGGGAGTGCGAGGTACATTTATTGAGGGGATGGGGGTTCCAGCAAAATGACAATTGCTGACTTAGTGAAGCAAGGAAAATTTGTTATCAGCGCTGAGGTCGGCCCGCCCAAAGGCGTAGATATTCAAGAGATGATAGAGGCTGCCGAGCTGATGCGGGGTAGAGTGGATGCAATCAATGTCACCGACCAGCAGAGCTCAGTGATGCGGCTGGGTTCCCTGGCTACCTGTTGTCTCCTAAAGGAGAAAGGGCTGGAACCTGTCTTCCAGATAACCTGCCGGGACCGAAATCGGATTGCGCTGCAATCCGATTTGCTCAGTGCCTATGTTCTGGGCATTAAGAATGTCCTCTGTCTTACTGGTGACCATGTTTCTTTAGGTGACCACCCCCAGGCTAAGCCCGTCTTTGACCTTGATTCGGTTTCTCTATTGCTTGCCGCCAAGGAGTTAGAAGGGGGACGGGACCTTGCCGGAAAGGAACTGGCGGGAGTTCCTAATTTCTGTCTCGGGGCCGTGGTTTCCCCGGGGGCTTACCCTGTAGAACCCCAGATTATCAAGATGGAGAAGAAGGTAAAAGCTGGAGCGCAATTCTTCCAAACTCAGGCGGTTTACGAGCCGGAGAAGTTTGAAGAATTTATGAAAGCAGTAACCTATCTCAATGTACCGGTGATGGTAGGGATTGTGCTTTTGAAATCAGCTGGTATGGCTCGGTTCATGAACAAGAATGTTGCCGGGGTGTATGTACCGGATAACCTGATTGAGGAGATGGGTGGGGCAGAGGACCGAGCCAGGAAGAGCATCGAGATTGCGGCTCGTCTGATTAAGGAGACGAAGCCCTTTTGCCAGGGAGTACATATTATGGCTATTGGCTGGGAAAAGAAAGTTCCCGAGGTTCTTGATGCCGCTGGGCTATAGAGGAAAATTATGACCGTAGAAAGAGGTAAGAAAGTGGTGGTTGCACAAGTACCGAAGAGTGTAGTGCCCAAGCCATCACTGCGAAAGAGGATTGAAGAACTGAGTGGGCAGAAGATATCTGCCTGTTTTCAGTGCGAAAAATGCACCAACGGCTGTCCGGTAACATTCGCTATGGATATTGTACCTCACAAGGTGATACGTCTTCTGCATCTGGGTCTGGTAAACGAAGTTCTGCGTAGCGATACTATCTGGGTTTGTGCCTCTTGTGAAACCTGCACTACCAGGTGTCCCAATGACATTGATATTGCCCGTATCATGGATACCCTGAGGCAGATGTCCCAGCGTGAAGGAGTAAAGCCTTCGCAGAAGAATTTCCCTATTTTCCATTCGGCATTTCTCTCCTCAATAAGAAGACACGGCCGGGTACATGAATCAGAGATGGTGGTAAATTATGCCCTCAGGAGCGAGGGTTTGGGTGGTCTCCTGAAGCAGGCCAGTACCGGTCTGGCTATGTTTACCAGGGGCAAAATTAGGCTCTTACCGCCCCGGTTACGGACTAAAAGCCAGGTAAAAAATATTTTTAAGAGAGCAAAGGCAAGAGAGTAGCAATGAACGTTTCATACTACCCCGGCTGTTCCCTCGGCGGCGTTGCCAGGGAATACGGCGAGTCCACTGAAGCAGTAGCCAAGATGCTCGGCATAGAGCTAAAGGAGTTAGAGGACTGGAGCTGCTGTGGTGCTGCCTCTGCCCACGTTACCAATGATATGCTGGCGCTGGCACTGCCGGCAAGGAACTTGGGAATCGCCGCCAAGGCAGGGCTTGACTTAGTAGTTCCGTGTGCGGCTTGTTATTCCAGGCTGAAGACAGCTGAGAAGGAACTGCAATCCGGCAAAGATATTGAGGGAATCTCAGGAAAATACCAGGGTGGTTTTCACATCAAGCACCTCACCGACTTTCTCTGGGAAGATGTTGCCGAAAAAGCGATACTGGAAAAGGTGAAGAAACCGCTGAAGGGACTAAGTCCAGTCTGCTACTACGGTTGTTTAATCACCAGACCTCCCAAAGTCACCGATGCCAGAGACCCTGAGAATCCGGAGTCTATGGACAACCTGATGAAAACTCTGGGGGCTGAGGTCAAAAACTGGTCATACAAAACCGATTGCTGTGGCGGTGACCACACACTCACCATGCCCAGTGTGGCATGGAGGTTAATGCAGAAGCTTCTGGATATGGCGGAGGAAGCCGGGGCAGATTCAATCGTTGCCGGATGCCCGATGTGCCAGTCAAACCTTGATACCAGGCAGAAAGAAATTTCGCGGGAGACCGGTAAAAAATATCACACCCCCGTTTTCTATTTCACTGAACTGATGGGACTCGCTTTTGGTGACCCGTCAGTAGAGAAATGGCTTTCCAGACACATGGTAGACCCGAGGCCGTTACTGAAGCAGAGAGGATTAATCTGAAAAATGGTGCGCTTATGAGTGGTAATGGAAATAAGGGAAGGCCGAAACAGAACAAAATTGGCGCGGCAGTGGTGGTGGGAGGCGGCATCTGTGGTATGCAGACTGCCCTGGACCTGGCTAATTCTGGCTTCAAGGTCTATCTGGTTGAAGAGACCACCTCCATCGGTGGCAGGATGGCTCAGCTTGATAAGACCTTTCCGACCAATGATTGCTCTATGTGTATAATGTCCCCCAAATTGATTGAGGTTGACAAACACCTCAATATTGAGATTCTCTCTAACTCCCAGGTAGAATCGCTGGAAGGAGAAGCAGGTAACTTCACGGTAAAGGTGCTCAAGAAACCGCGCTATATTGACATCGAAAAATGTAGCGCCTGCGGGGATTGTCTTGAGGCCTGTCCGGTAGATTTAATCAGTGAGTTTGAACAGGGTTTGACCACCCGAAAGGCAATTTACCAGCGCTATCCCCAGGCTATACCCAGCGCCATGGCCATCACTAAGGCTACCCGGCCACCCTGTAAGCTCGCCTGTCCAGCGGGATGTAATGGGCAGGGATATATCGCTCTTATTTCCAAAGGCAAGTATCTTGAAGCCCTGAATCATATAAAACAGTGGATACCACTACCGGCGGTGCTGGGCAGAATATGCCATCACCCCTGCGAACAGGAATGTAAACGGAACGAGGTAGATGAGCCGGTAGCCATAGCACCCCTGAAAAGGTTTGCCGCCGATATAGTCAGGCAGAAGAGGCTGGAAGGTCCCATTCCCCCGGAAGAAAAACCAGTTATTGATGCCGCAAAACCTAAAATAGCTGTAGTTGGCGCTGGACCTTCCGGGCTTACCTGTGCCTATGATTTGGTGGCGCTGGGGTACCCGGTTACCATTTTCGAGGCAAGCTCACAGCCGGGAGGTCAGCTCTGGTCGACTATCCCGAAGTACCGGCTCCCCAAAGACGTACTGGCTGCTGATATTAAAGATATTATCGATATGGGGATAGAATTAAAGCTTAATACCCCAATCAGTGGCAAGCCTTCCCTCGATGACCTGAAAGCACAGGGTTATCAGGCTTTCTATCTGGCTATTGGGGCGCAGCAGAGTCGCAGCCTGCCCATACCCGGAGTTGACCTGCCACGGGTACTGCTGGCACTCGACTTCTTGAGGGATGCCAATCAGGGCAAGGAAGTTGGTATTGGCAACCGAGTAGTGGTCATCGGAGGCGGTAATGTGGCTATGGATGTTGCCCGAACGGCGCGGCGGTTAGGCTCTACCGAAGTTCAAGCCGTGTGTTTGGAATCACCAGAGGAAATACCCGCCCATCCCTGGGAGATAGAGGAAGCAGAAGAAGAGGGAGTCCAGATAAAGCACCGGTGGGGCCCCAAGCAGATAATCGCCCGAGACGGCAAGGTAGCTGCTATCGAATTTGAGAAGTGCACTTCAGTGTTCGACAGTGAGGGCAGGTTCAGCCCGACCTTCGACAAAGAAGTTACCACCAGGATTGACTGCGACGCGGTAATCATCGCCATCGGGCAGGCCACTGACCTATCGGTGCTGCCCAAAGAAACTAACATCAAGACCACTCGGGGTAGCTTCATCATCGTTGACCCGATGACACTGGCTACCGATGAGGAAGGCGTCTTCGCCGGCGGCGATGGTGTTACTGGACCGAAGTCCGCCGTTGAAGCCATCAAGCACGGTCATGAATCCGCCATTTCCATAGACCGTTATCTTAACGGAGTTAACCTCAAAGAGGGTCGCGAGCCAAAGGAAGAAGAGCCAGCACCGCTGCCCTCCGGGAAGCACGAGAAGAAAGAAAGGGTGAGCATCAGCAATATACCCCTGGAAAGAAGACTATCCAGTTTCGACGAGATAGCGGCCACTTTTACCGAAGAAGAAGCCAGAATAGAAGCTGAGAGGTGCTTAAATTGCGGTCTCTGCAGCGAGTGTCTCCAGTGTGTGGCTGTCTGCCAGGCTAAGGCGATTGACCACACGATGCTAGACGAAGTGGTCGAGCTTCAGGTAGGCTCTTTAGTCCTGGCACCCGGCTTTGAGCCATTTGACGCTACCATCAAGGGCGAATATGGCTATGGCCGTATGCCCAATGTGGTGACCAGTTTGGAATTTGAGCGTATCCTTTCCACCTCAGGCCCGTTCCTGGGCCAGGTGATACGCCCTTTTGATGGTAAACACCCGACAAAGATAGCCTGGATTCAATGCGTTGGTTCCCGAGACGAAACTTGCGGTAAGGATTATTGCTCCTCGGTCTGTTGTATGTATGCCACCAAAGAGGCGATTATTGCTCGGGAGCATGAAGACACCATTCAACCCACTATCTTTTACAACGACCTGCGAGCCTTTGGTAAAGGCTTTGAGAGCTACTACGAGTCAGCCAAGAACAAGTTTGGCGTACGCTACATCAGAGGTATACCATCCGCGGTCAAGGAACTGCAGCGGAGCCGGAACCTTCTCCTGGAATACACCGGTGAGGATGGTCAGAAAGTCCAGGAAGAATTCGATATGGTTGTCCTTTCGGTGGGACTACAGCCATTGGCGAGCAGCAAAGACCTGGCAGAAAAACTTGGCATAGAACTGGACAAATTCGGCTTCTGCCAGACTGAAGAGCTGGCACCGAATATTACCTCGCGTGATGGCATTTATGTCGCTGGGGCTTTTGACGCCCCGATGGATATTCCCGAGTCAGTGATGAGCGCCAGCAGTGCTGCCTGTCTGGCTTCGCAAGAAATTGCCGAAGCCCGTGGCACAATGGTGAAGGAAAAAGAGTATCCTCCGGAGATAGACGTAAACGGCCAAGAGCCCCGTGTCGGGGTCTTCGTCTGTCGCTGTGGGTCTAATATTGCCCGAGTGGTTGATGTCCCCGCTGTAGCCGAGTATGCCAGCACGTTACCGTATGTAGTGCACACAGAAGAGAACCTCTACTCCTGTTCCACCGATACCCAGACCAAGATAATAAACGCCATCAAGGAAAAGGGACTAAATCGCGTGGTGGTGGCTTCTTGTAGCCCACGCACCCACGAACCGCTTTTTCAGGATACTATCCGCGATGGATGTTTGAACAAGTACCTCTTTGAAATGGCTAATATCAGAGACCAGTGCTCCTGGGTGCATGCCACACATATGCCAGAGGCTACGGAAAAAGCCAAGGATTTAGTGAGGATGGCAGTAGCCCGCGCGGTTACCCTTGAGCCGCTGCACCAAACACCTGCTGAGATAAAGCGGAGGGGCCTGGTTATTGGCGGAGGGATATCTGGAATGACGGCAGCTCTGGAACTGGCCAGACAAGGATATGAAGCGGTTCTAGTAGAAAGAGAGAAAGAACTGGGCGGTAACCTGCGGCGCATTTACTACACTGCAGATGGTGCTGACCCTCAGGCATTGCTTGCTTCAATGATAGAGCAGGTGGAGAAAGAGCCAAAAATAACAGTTTACAAAGGTGCTGAGGTAAAGAAATTTTCCGGATATATAGGCAATTATGCCGCCGAGATTATTACTGATACCGGTGACAATGTTGAAGTTGAACACGGCGCGGTAATTTTGGCCACCGGTGGCACCGAGTACAAGCCTACCGAATATCTTTATAGTCAGTCAGATAAAGTGTTAACCCAGCTTGAGTTAGAAAGGAATATTGCCGAGGGCAATGAGAAGATTGAGAAATTGGACTCGGTAGTAATGATACAGTGCGTTGGCTCACGAGAAGAGGAGCACATGTATTGTAGCCGGGTATGCTGTACCCAGGCAACTACCAACGCCATCAAGCTAAAAGAGCGGAACCCGGACACGGAAGTTTATATTCTCTACCGTGATATACGCACTTACGGAATGAATGAACTCCTCTACCGCCA
>JAUVXN010000009.1 GCA_030603605.1 Dehalococcoidales bacterium
GCATGAGCCGTTAGCTTTACGCCCTTCCTGGCAGCCACGTCAGCAACCAGGCGAGCGCCCCCCTCTCCCATCCTTACTCCCTGGACAAACTCTATCTCCATACAGCCCAGCCCGAGCTCAGCGATGCGCTCAATACCACCTATGGTGGATTGAGTCCCAGCACTATGGGGAACGCCAGCAGTCCCGAAAAGCAACCCTTCCATTTGCCACCCCAAGTTCAAACTGTGGAGCCAGCGGTCAGATTCGAACTGACGACCGGCGGTTTACGAAACCGCTGCTCTACCCCTGAGCTACGCTGGCTTTACTTAAAAAGTATAACACAAACTGAATAGCGCATAAAATAAAAAATTGCGAACCAAAGACCACGCTTGTTGACAATTAATCTTTAGTTGTGCTAGACTTAGGTTTTAGCGCTTGGTATTCAACTATAGCTGATAAATTGAAATATAGTGCTCAATCTATCGCTATATACTTATTGGATGAGCCTGGGCTCATCCAATAAAATTGTAGGGCAGGAGGAAAAGATTGCCAACTATTAATCAGCTCATTCGTAAGGGGCGCAAAAAGGTCGTTAAAAAGACCAAATCGCCGGCGTTGCGCTTTACCTATAATGCTTTGAAGAATAAGATGATGGAGGGAAAGGGCTCGCCGCAGAAGCGAGGAGTTTGCACTCAAGTTAAGACTACCACTCCAAAAAAGCCCAACTCGGCATTGCGCAAAATAGCCAGGGTACGGCTGACTAATGGGATGGAAGTAACGGCTTATATTCCCGGTGAGGGACACGAGCTACAGGAACACTCTGTGGTTCTGATTCGCGGGGGGCGGGTGAAAGATTTACCCGGAGTCCGCTACCATATTGTCCGCGGAGCACTGGATACAAGCGGTGTAGCTAACCGCCATCAAGGTCGTAGTAAGTATGGAAGCAAACTACCCGGAGAAAAAGCGGAGATTACCTAAGGAGAAAAAATGCCAAGGCGAGCCAGAGCTACAAAAAGAGAAACACCTCCTGATGCCAGGTACCACAGTGTAACCATAGCTAAGTTGATTAATAAAATAATGATGCGGGGTAAAAAGAGGACAGCAGAGAGCATTACCTATGGCGCTCTGCAGTTATTGGAACAGCAGGTATCAAAAGACCCGGCTACTGCTTTGGAGCAGGCGGTAAAGAATGCTACCCCAATGCTTGAGGTTAAGCCACGTCGGGTTGGTGGTGCTACCTATCAGGTGCCAGTGGAGGTTCGGCCTGACCGCGGTCTCTTCCTAGCTTTACGCTGGCTACTACAATCAGCCAGAGCCAGGAAAGGTAAATCCATGATAGAGAAACTGGCTGCTGAACTTACCGATGCCTTCCAGGGACAAGGAGCAACTATTAAAAAGCGTGAGGACACTCATAGAATGGCTGAGGCCAATAGAGCCTTTGCCCACTATAGATGGTGAGAGGTTATCCTATTAGCACTGTAGTAAAAAGCCCAATATTAGTAGAGGATAGAACCGTGCCTAGGCGTTTTCCTTTAGAACGAATCCGAAATATAGGCATTATCGCTCACATTGATGCCGGTAAGACCACCGTCACCGAAAGAATACTATATTATACTGGTCGTACCTATAAGATTGGTGAGGTGGATGAAGGCACTGCCGTAATGGATTGGATGGAACAGGAGCGAGCACGTGGTATTACCATCACGGCAGCAGCTACCATCTGCTACTGGCAGGACTACCACATCAATATTATTGATACGCCGGGGCATGTGGATTTTACCGCTGAAGTGGAACGCAGTCTTAGAGTACTGGATGGGGGAGTGGTGGTTTTTGATGGCGTAGCTGGAGTTGAGGCTCAATCGGAGACGGTATGGCGACAGGCTGACCGCTATCTTGTGCCCAGGATTTGCTTTATCAACAAGATGGACCGAGTAGGTGCTAATTTTAACCGAACTTTATCTATGATCGAACAACGATTGAAAGCTAGACCCCTCCCAATACAGCTTCCTTTAAGCAGTGACGACTCTTATGACGGAATTATTGACCTCGTGGAGAATAAGGCATGGCACTTTGATGGGGAACCTGATTCAGAACCACAGGAAGTGCCTATTCCGGAATCAGAACAGACGATATGTGCTGAATTTCGCCAAGCATTAATCGAAAAATTGGCTGAATACGATGACCCGATTATGGAAGCTTATCTTGAGGGTAGCAACATTACTGCCACCATGTTAAGACGAGCTCTAAGGAGAGTAACCCTAGCCAACAAAGGAGTGCCCATTCTTTGTGGCAGTGCGCTGAGGAACAAAGGCGTCCAGCCACTACTTGATGCTATTGTCAGTTATCTGCCCTCTCCATTAGATATGCCACCGATACGGGCTATTGAGACCAAGCAGGGAACTGAAGTCACACGCCCTGCCAGTGATGAAGCTCTCTTTTCGGCACTAGCCTTTAAGGTAGTTTCTGATCCCTTTGTGGGCAGACTCGTCTATTTTAGAGTATATTCGGGCAGAGTGGGGGTAGGAAAGCAGGTATTTAATGCAACCCGCGGTAAGCGAGAACGCATAGGGCGCCTATTGCTAATGCATGCTAATCGTCGGGAAGAGGTAGTTACAGCAGACACCGGAGCTATTGTTGCCACATTAGGTCTTAAAAATACCTTTACCGGCGATACTCTATGCGAGTCCTCCCAGCCAGTGCTTCTTGAATCTATCCGCTTCCCTGAACCAGTGCTCTCTATTGCCATTGAGCCTAAAACAAGAGCTGACCAAGACAAAATGGGGGAAGCCTTACAAAAGCTGACCGAAGAGGACCCCACCTTCAGGGTAGCTTACAATGAGGAGACAGGACAAACGGTTATCTCGGGTATGGGTGAGCTTCACCTGGAGGTGATAGTCAGTAGATTAATTAGTGAATTCGGGGTGGGGGCAAAGGTAGGCAAACCTAGAGTTGCCTATAAGGAGACCATTACTGTGCCAGTGCGAGCTGAAGGGAAATTTATTCGGCAAACTGGGGGGCGTGGTCAATATGGTCATGTCAATCTTGAACTTGAGCCTGCGGAGCGCGGCAGCGGCTTCCAGTTTATAAACCGCATCAAAGGTGCAACTATACCAAGGCAATACATCCCTGCGGTTGAACTTGGCATTGAAGAGGCTACAGAGACCGGCGTCCTGGCTGGCTACCCGGTAGTTGATATTAAAGCCACTCTTTATGATGGCAGTTATCACGATGTTGATTCTTCCGAGATAGCTTTTAAGATGGCGGGCTCAATGGCGCTGAGGGAAGGTATCAAAAAGGCTAAACCTGTCCTTCTAGAGCCTATTATGAAGTTAGAAGTGGTTACACCAGAACAGTTTCTTGGCGATGTCATCGGTGACCTCAATTCCAAGAGGGGACATATTGAGGTTATTGACACCCAAGGTGAAATGTATATTATTCATTGCTTTGTGCCCTTAGCTGAGACCTTCGGTTATGCCACCAGGCTCAGGTCGTTAACTCAGGGTAGAGCTACACATTCTATGGAATTCTATCGCTATAAGAAGCTACCAGCGGAACTGACCGACCAGATTACTGAAAAAGTTGCGGGTAAAAGATATGGCTAAACAGAAGATTCGTATCAAGCTAAAGGGTTTTGACCACAAGATAGTTGACCAATCTGCTCAGCAGATTGTGGAGGCAGTTGAGCGTACCGGGGCGGTTGTTGTTGGGCCGGTACCTCTACCTACTCATACTCTGAAGTTCAGCGTTATCCGTTCCCCGTTTATAGATAAGGACTCGCAGGAGCAGTTTGAAATTCGAACCCACAAGCGTATTATTGATATTGTTGAGACGACTTCTAAAACCATAGACGCTTTAACCAAGCTAAACTTACCCTCAGGGGTTGAAATAGATATTAAATTATAAAGACAAATTATTCTAAGAGAGCTAAAAATATGAGTCAAGGGATTATCGGCAAGAAACTGGGCATGTCTCAAATATTCAGGGACGATGGTAAAGTGGCGGCAGTAACCGCCATTGAGGCTGGGCCATGCACGATAACACAGGTGAAAACCGCAGCTAAAGATGGCTATAATGCCATCCAGATTGGTTTCGGTGAAGCCAAAAAATCTAAGTCCCCCAAGCGAGGGCAACCCAAGGGAGTCAAGCAGTTTAAGTATCTACGGGAATTCATGTCAGGTGAGGGTGAAGCTGCTGAAGTTGGGCAAAAGATTGATGTTAGCCTGTTTAAGGTCGGTGACCTGGTTAATGTTACCGGGGTGTCAAAAGGTAAGGGCTTTGCCGGTGTAGTAAAACGCCACCATTTTGCCGGCGGACCCAAAACACACGGGCAGTCTGACCGACACCGTGCCCCAGGCTCTATAGGCGCTACTACCTCTCCGGGTAGGGTGTTCAAAGGAACGCGTATGGCAGGACACATGGGAGACAGGCAAGTGACGGCGCGTAACCTAGAAGTATTTGAAGCTGTTCCTGCCCGCAACCTATTGCTGGTTAAGGGAGCCGTACCCGGGAGCAGGAATGGTTTGCTACTGATAAAGAAATCAGGCAGGGGGAAGTAAGGAAGTGCAAATTCCAGTCTATAGCCTTACCGGGGAAGTAGTTGAACACATTGAAATAAGCGACCAGGTTTTTGCTGTGCCGTTTAATGAAGGAGTAGTGCACCAGGCAATGGTAAGACAGCAGGCAAATGCCCGCCAGGGAACTGCTTCCACTAAAACCAGGAGCGAAGTTTCTGGCAGTAGTAAGAAACTGTTTCGGCAGAAGGGCACTGGCTTCGCTCGGGCTGGCAGCCGGCGGTCACCGCTGCGTCGGGGAGGTGGTATTACTTTTGGTCCTCAGCCGAGAAGCTACAGGCAGGCAATGCCAAAAAAGATGCGCCAGTTAGCCCTAAAGTGTGCCCTTTCCGCAAAGGCTAGAGACGAAGAGTTAAAGGTCCTAGAGGAATTGAAGCTCGAGGAGCCTAAAACTAAGAGGATGGTACAGATTTTGACTGCCCTCGGGGTGGATTCCTCAGTTCTTATTATTACCTCCGAGCCGGAAGACAGCGTGGTTAAATCGGCTCGCAATCTGAAAGGAATCAAGACAATGCCAGCCAATCTAATCAATGTGCTTGACATCCTTTCCTATAAGATATTATTAATGACGGTAACCGCGGTGCACAAAGTAGAGCAGCTATGGGGGGAGAAGCTGGCTGAAGAGGTGAAGCATGCATCTTTATGAAGTTTTGCGCCGTCCGTTAATAACAGAAAAGAATGCCGCACTTCAAGCGCAAGGCAAATATGCCTTTGAGGTAGCTGAAGAGGCTAACAAACCCCAGATTAAACAGGCTGTGGAAAAGGCCTTTACGGTAAAGGTTACCGCAGTTAATGTGATAACAGTGCCGGGCAAGATGCGAAGGGTGGGGAGACGACGGGTACTAACTCAATCCTGGAAAAAGGCACTTGTCAGCCTCAAGCCAGGAGATAAGATAGAATTCTTTGAGGGTGTTTAGATTTTATGAAGGGGGAAGCTGAGTGGCATTAAAAGTATATCGTCCAACCTCTCCCGGCAGACGGGGGATGAGCGGCTCTACTTTTGAAGAAATAACCAAAGGTAAGCCAGAGAAATCGCTGCTCTTACCTCTCAAGAAGCGGGGGGGACGTAATAATCAAGGGAGACTAACTGTTCGCCACCGGGGTGGGGGCGTGAAGCGAAAACTCCGAATTATTGACTTCAAGCGAGATAAGGCTGGCGTTCCGGGCAGGGTGGCCGCTATTGAATATGACCCCAACCGTTCCGCGCGCATTGCTCTCATCTACTATGTTGATGGGGAAAAACGTTATATCCTTGCCCCGACAGAACTCAGTGTCGGGGATATCATAAAGTCAGGCAGTGATGCTGAAGTAAAGGTGGGGAATGCTCTACCCCTGAAGCTAATCCCGACTGGCAGCCCAATACATAACATTGAGCTGGAGAGGGGGAGAGGTGGACAACTGGTGCGGAGTGCCGGGGTAGCCGCTCAACTAATGGTAAAAGAAGGTGAATATGCCTTAGTTAGATTACCATCTGGCGAGATGCGGCGTATTCGCGGAGACTGCATGGCTACCATCGGACAGATAGGGAATGTCGACCACCAAAATATCAAGTTGGGCAAGGCAGGTCGCAAACGGTTGTTAGGCCGGAGACCCACGGTGAGGGGCTCAGCGATGAGTCCGCGTGACCATCCTCATGGTGGTGGTGAAGGCAGAAGTCCGATAGGCCTACCCGGACCCAAAACGCCATGGGGCAAACCAGCTCTGGGGTATAGAACCCGCAAGCCAAAAGCTTCAGATAAAATGATTGTTAAGCGTAGAGGGAAATAGGTAAACAGGGGGAGAAATGCCAAGGTCAATTAAGAAAGGACCATACATTGATGGCAAACTGCTAAAAAAAGTAGAGGCAGTTATCCGCTCCGGCCAGAAGGCAGTAATAAAGACCTGGGCACGCTCATCTACCATCCTGCCCCAGATGGTGGGACTTACTATTGGCGTGCACGATGGCAGGAGACATGTGCCTATCTTCATTACGGAAAATATGGTGGGGCACAAATTGGGTGAGTTTGCTTTGACTCGAACCTTCAGAGGACACACCTCTAAGTCAGAGAAAACTACTCAGGTAAGGCAAAAGTAGGTTCCAGATTACCTAGTTTAGATAGGATATAAAATGGAAGTAAGTGCAATAGCTAAGGATACAGGTATATCGGCTCGTAAAATACGTCCGCTGGTAGATATGGTACGGGGCAAAAAAGTGGACGAAGCGCTGACTATACTCAGGTTTACCCCGACACCAAACGCCCTGGTTGTCGCTAAGACGGTGAAGTCAGCAGCGGCTAATGCCGAGAATAATTTTCAGATGTCACCTTCGGATTTAAAGATTGTAACTATCTTTGCTGATGATGCTCCGACTCTGAAGAGGCATCGCCCCCGGGCCCGAGCGCGAGTCAGTCCTATCCTTAAACGTTCCAGTCATATTACAGTTATTGTTGCTGAGCAGGAGGATTAATTGGGTCATAAGGTTCATCCCATAGGTTTTAGACTTGGCATTATACAGGATTGGCAGGCAAATTGGTACGCCGATGCCCATTATACCGAGTCCTTGCAGGAAGACCTGAAGCTTCGGCAGGCTATTGAGTCTGCGTATGCTGAAGCATCTATCTCCCTAGTACAGATTGATCGCCAGGCAAAAGAGGTAACGGTAACTATCCATACTGCCCGGCCGGGCATTGTCATCGGAAGAGGAGGACAACGAGTTGATGAACTGAGGCTTCGCCTTGAGAAACTTATCGGGAAGAGAATTCGATTGAATATCCAGGAGATTCGGCAGGCTGAGCTTGATGCCAATTTAGTAGCTAAGACGATAGCCGAACAGATCCAACGCCGTATTGCCTACCGAAGAGCCATGAAACAGGCGATCTTTCGCACCATTCAGGCTGGTGCTAAGGGAATAAGAGTCAGTTGTTCCGGTAGATTGGGCGATGCAGAGATAGCTCGCCGCCAGACTATGCATCAGGGGCAAGTACCATTGCATACAATACGGGCTGATATTGATTATGGTTTTACTGAGGCACGCACAACCTTAGGTCGGATTGGGGTAAAAGTCTGGATATATAAGGGGGAAATCCTTCCCGAACCTAAGAGGCTAGAAGTCGAGGAGATACCTGAGGAGATGCCTGTTGAGCTAGCCGCCAGTAAGGAAGCGGAGGTAGAGCTCCCTACTGCTGCCGAGCCAATAGAGAAGCCGGCTGAGCCGGTGGCTGTTGAAAGTGCCGAAGTGGTACCTGAAGTAAAAGCAGGAGAAAAACCGGCTAAACCAAGGGCAAGAAGAGTGAAGAAAGCAGTCACAAAAGAACCAGAAGAGAAGCCTGCCGAGCCGGTGGCTGTTGAAAGTGCCGAAGTGGTACCTGAAGTAAAAGCGGAAGAAAAACCGGCTAAACCAAGAAGAAGCAAGAAGACAACGCCAACAGCAGAGACAGGTAAAGAGGAGAAGGATGCTACAACCTAAGCGGGTTAAATATCGTAAGGCCCATAAAGGGCGTCGCCGGGGCATCGCTCAGTCGGGTAATACAACTGTCTTTGGTGATTTTGGTTTGCAAGCACTAGAGCCAGCCTGGATTACCAGTCAACAAATTGAAGCTGCACGGCGTGCTATTACCCGTCACATTCGCCGTGGTGGGAAGGTCTGGATACGTGTTTTCCCGGATAAACCAGTTACCAAGAAGCCGGCGGAAACCCGTATGGGCAGCGGCAAAGGTGCTCCAGACCACTGGGTAGCTGTGGTTAAACCAGGGAGAATCCTATTTGAAATGGCAGGTGTTGGCGAGAAAACTGCTAAAGAGGCGATACGCCTGGCTTCGCAAAAGCTCCCGATACACACCAGATTTGTAGTAAGGGAAACTGGCATAGCTGCTGGCAGTGATTCTTTAAAGAGGGAGTTGGCTCAAGTTGAAGGTTGAGGAATTTCGAGCCCTAAGCCCTGAGGAAATGGCAAAGCAACTGGAGGAGGCTCACCAAGAGCTTTTCAACCTCCGCTTTCGCCTATCCACCAGGCAGCTGGTAAACCATTGTGAAGTTCGGATGGTTAAGAAGAAGATTGCCCTATTTAAGACTATAATGAGGGAAAGAGAGCTGGGTATAAGGTAGAATTATGGAAGGGAAACGTAAAACCAGGTTTGGTCGTGTAGTTGGTAACCGGATGGATAAGACTGTGGTTGTAGCTGTAGAAACACCCAGTCGTCATCCATTATATCGGAAGACTATCAAAAGGGCAGTTAAGTATAAAGCCCACGATGAAAAAAATGAGTGCCGACCAGGAGATATGGTAAGAATTGTAGAAACTCGTCCGCTCTCAAGACACAAGCGGTGGCGAGTGGCGGAGATAATAACCAAGGGGGAGGTAGCCGAGGTTCAACCTAAGGAAATAACCTAAGATTCAGGCGATAATGATATGATTCAATCCTATTCCAGACTTAAAGCAGCTGATAATACCGGGGCTCGAGAAATTATGTGCATTAACGTGTTGGGTGGCACAAGGAAGAGATATGCTCGAGTGGGTGATATCATTGTGGCTTCCGTCAAAAAAGCCATCCCGGGAGCAGCAACGAAAAAGGGAGACGTAGTCAGAGCAGTTATCGTTCGCACCGCTCAGCCGTATCGGCGTCCTGATGGCTCTTATATTAGGTTTGATGAAAGTGCCGCTGTGATTCTTACTGATAAGAATAATCCCAAGGGAACCCGAATATTCGGACCGGTAGCTAGGGAGTTGAGAGACAAGAATTTTACCAAGATTATTTCGCTGGCGCCTGAGGTTTTGTGAGGTTAACAGGTTATGAAGATCAGAAAGAATGATACCGTGCTAGTTATGGCTGGTAAGGATAAAGGTAAGAAGGGTAAAGTGCGCTTTGCTTACCCGAAGAAGCAAAAGTTATTAGTCGAAGGTATCAACTTTATTAAGAAGCACTCCAAGGCAAGGGGGCAAGCCAAGCAAGCCGGCATAATAGACCTGGAAGCGCCAATTCATGTATCGAATGTTATGTTATTTTGCGATAAGTGTAATCATCCTACCCGCATCGGCTTTCGCCTTTTAGAGGATGGCAGAAAGGTCCGAATTTGCCAGTCTTGCCACGAGGTGATCGACTAGATGTCTCAGTTGAAGGAAAGGTATAGAAAGGAAGTTATCCCCACCCTGATGGAGCGTCAGGGGTATAAAAATATAATGCAGGTACCACGCTTAGAGAAAGTCGTACTCAATATTGGTTTAGGCGAGGCGATTCAGGATGCCAAGGCTCTAGAAGCAGCCGAAGGTGACCTCGCCAATATTTCCGGGCAGCATCCGGTAATCACCCGCGCCAAGAAATCTATTGCTAATTTTAAGTTGAGGAGCGGGATGCCAATCGGGTTGAAGGTAACTTTGCGGGGGGAGCGCATGTATCACTTTTTTGACAAGCTGGTAAATGCTGTCTTGCCCCGGGTGCGTGAGTTTCAAGGGGTTCCCCCGAACTCCTTTGACGGGCGGGGCAACTACGCCCTGGGGTTTAAGGAACAAATATTCTTCCCTGAAGTCGATTATGACAAGATAGATAAAGCAAGAGGACTAGAGATATCAATTGTCACTACAGCTAAGACAGCAGAGGAAGGCAGGCACTTGCTGGAATTACTAGGCATGCCTTTCGCTAAGGATTAATGGAGTAGGAATGGCTAAGAAGTCAAAGATTGTAAAGTCGCAGCGTCCAACCAAATATAGGGTGCAGCAACGTAATCGGTGTCTCCTATGTGGTCGGCCTCGTGCCTATATACGCAAATTCGGTTTGTGCCGTATTTGTTTTCGCAGACTAGCACTTGCCGGCCAACTCCCTGGAGTGAGAAAATCAAGCTGGTAAAAAATAAAGGACTAAGGAATAGATATGAGTGTCTCTGACCCGATAGCTGATATGCTAACTCGAATACGCAATGCCATTATGGCAAGGCACGATTATGTGCCGGTACCAGCCTCGAGGACAAAGCTCTCAATTGCCAGAATCCTTAAGGAGGAAGGCTTCATTGATGATTATGAGGTGCTCAGAGGTAAGCCGCATCGGGTAATTAAGATTCATCTCAAATTTGGTGACAATAATCAGTCAGCCATTTCTGGATTGGAACGAGTAAGTAAACCCGGACTGAGGGTATATGCGCAAAAGAAAGAGATACCCCGTGTTTACGGTGGATTAGGTATTGCTATTGTTTCCACTTCTAAGGGTGTGAAAACGGGACAGCAAGCCTGGCGTTTGGGGATTGGCGGTGAACTTCTATGCTATGTATGGTAAACCCGCTTTGGAGTGATATATTATGTCGAGAATAGGGCGAATGCCAATAACTGTGCCACAGGGTGTGACAGTGAGCATTAAAGGGGACAAGGTTACTGTAACCGGACCCAAAGGAGAGCTTAGTCGTCGCCTCAACTCGGATATATCCATTACCCAACACGATAATAGCTTGACCGTGTCACGACCCAGCGATAGTAAGGTACATCGTTCCTTACACGGACTAACACGAAGTCTTCTGGCTAACATGGTGGAGGGAGTAAGCAGTGGCTTTGAGAAGGCCTTGGAAATAGTAGGTGTGGGTTATCGAGCTGAAAAAGTCGGTGATAAGCTGACAATCCGCGTTGGACACTCACACCCAGTGGAGGTAACCCCACTGCCCGGCGTCTCCTTAGATACAGAGGGGACAAATCGGATTAAGGTTACCGGAATTAATAAGGAAGTGGTTGGCGAGATGGCGGCTAGAATTCGAGCGATCCGCCCCCCTGATGCCTATAAAGGTAAGGGCATTAGATACGGCGGAGAGTCAATTCGCCTTAAGCCGGGTAAAGCCGGCAAGGTTATAGGCCAGAAGTAATTATGGAAAATACTAAACCAAGATTAGCACGCTACAGAAGACATAGACGAGTTAGATTTAAGGTGAAGGGCACAACCTCCAGGCTCCGTTTGTGTGTTTTTCGCAGCCTGAACCATATTTACGTTCAAGTTATTGATGACTTGCAAGGGAATACGTTAGCCTCGGCCTCGACCCTCGACCCAGAAATAAGAAGTGAGACAGATGGCAAAGCAAAGACAAGTAAGGCTGAACTTGTTGGTTCCATGATAGCCAAACGAGCCTTGAGTAAGGGAATAAATCAAGTAGTTTTTGACCGTGGTGGCTATAAATATCACGGCAGGGTTAAAGCGCTGGCCGAAGCAGCCCGACAGGGTGGACTAAAATTCTGAAAGAGATGACCAAATCTTATGAAGACGCCAATAAGCAAAATAGATACAACTGAACTGGTCCTGAACGATAAGCTAATGTATATCAATCGTGTGGCTAAGGTAATGAAAGGGGGAAAGCGCCTCAGGTTCAGTGCCCTGGTGGTAACCGGGGACGGTAATGGACATGTGGGTCTTGGCATTGGCAAGGCTAATGAAGTGCCAGCGGCGATTAGTAAAGGTGGAGCCATTGCCAGAAAGAATTTGATTAAAGTATCGCTGGCTGGTACCACCATCCCTCATGAAATAACAGTTAGCCTTGGTGCTGCCAAGGTCCTGCTGAAACCAGCCGCACCGGGTACCGGGGTTATTGCTGGTGGTAGCGTTCGCGCTGTACTCGAGGCATGCGGCATCAAGGATATTCTGACTAAATCGTTGGGTAGTTCTAATCACATCAATGTAGCCAAGACAACAATGCTTGGCCTTAGCCAGCTTAGAGAGCCAAAAGAAGAGGTAGCCAGGCGCAAGGCAACCGTTAATGCAGAGGAGACAGCAGCCGGTGGCTAAACTGCGTATTACCTGGGTCAAAAGTAGTATTGGCTATAAGGAAACTCAGAAGAGAACCTTAGTCTCTCTTGGTTTTCACCGCCTGAATCAGAGTGTTATCCACGATGATTCAATGGCGATTCGAGGTATGATTAATAAAGTGAGACATCTAGTCAAGGTGGAGGAGGAAAGCTCGTGAGGCAGGATAATCTCTCCCCAGCCCCCGGCTCTAAGCGAGCCAGAAAACGAGTGGGGCGGGGGAATGCCAGCGGTCATGGCACCTATTCCGGGCGGGGCTGCAAAGGGCAGAAGTCCCGTGCCGGCTATAAGATGCGTCCAGGCTTCGAAGGTGGGCAGTTGCCTTTAATTAAGCGCCTGCCACAAAAGCGTGGCTTCGTCAATATTTTCAGGACAGAATACAACACTGTCAACATAGATAGACTTAATATCTTTGAATCTGGAAGTGAGGTAACCCCAGAAAAACTGGTAGCCGCCGGGGTGATAAAATCTCTACGACACCCGATTAAGATTCTGGCTAATGGTGACATTAGTTATCCCCTTTTGGTAAAAGCGAATAAGTTTTCATCGGCAGCTAAAGCCAAGATAGAGGCAGCCGGAGGCAAAGCCGAGGAGGTGGAGTATGCGGCCAAGGCAAAGTAGGCCACGATTGCTCCAGGCAATGCTTGATGCCTTCAGTCTGCCTGACTTAAGGCGCCGAATTCTCATTACCGTGGGTATTCTGGTAATCTTTCGCTTTGTAGCTCACGTGCCTCTTCCCGGGGTAGACCTTGAAGCCTTGCAGGCGTTGTTCGAGCGCAACGCACTATTGGGTATGCTTGACCTGTTTAGCGGCGGCGCCATGAGGCGGCTTAGCGTGGCAGCTATGGGGGTATATCCCTACATAACGTCTTCAATTATTATGATGCTGCTGGTACCGATTATCCCGCGGCTGCAAGCCCTTTCCAGAGAAGGAGAGTCAGGCAGAAACAAGATTAATCTGATTACACACTGGCTGGTTGTGCCCTTAGCCGCCGTTCAGGGCTATGGACAGCTGGTCTTCCTCCAGCGTGAGGGTGTTATCCTCAGTGCTGAAGCCCTGCCAACGGTAGCCATGGTTCTCTCAATGGTAGCCGGCACCATGTTCCTGGTCTGGCTGGGTGAGCTTATTACCAACTATGGTATTGGCAACGGTATATCTATAATAATCTTCGGCGGTATCGTCGCTGGCTTACCGGTAATGATCGGGCAAGGTTTTCTTGCCGGGGGGAACTTTGGCGGACTAGCCTTTTATGCTCTCCTGGTTTTAGTCACTATCGTGGTAATTGTTATCTTTACCGAGGCACACCGTCGCATCCCAGTGCAATATGCCCGTAGCGTCTTTCGTAGTGGTCGTATGTACCGACAATCAGGAACAACTCATATTCCACTGCGGGTAAACAGCGCCGGGATGATACCGCTTATCTTTGCCATGTCAGTGGTACTCTTCCCGGGTATTGTCGCCAGTTATTTTGCCAGTCCGACGGGGGCAGAGCCTAATTTTGCCAATATGATTATGGAGCTGTTTAGACCCGATGCTCCCCTGCCTCTGGGCTTATTCTACTGGGGGCTCTATTTTATACTGGCGGTTGCCTTTGCTTTCTTTTACACTATGGTGGTTTTTCAAAATCAGGATTTGCCCAATGTTTTACAGCGCCAGGGAGGATTTATCCCCGGCATCCGACCGGGGAAGCAAACCGCCACTTACCTCGACGGAGTTATCAAACATATTACCTGGGGTGGAGCCCTTTTCCTAGCCTGTATCGCGGTAATGCCTTTTGCAGCACGGCATATTACCAATGTACAGGTGATACAGCTATCCAGCTTGGGCTTACTTATCATGGTCGGGGTTGTTCTGGATACCATGAAGCAACTTGAGGCGCAGCTGGTAATGCGACGCTACGAGGGTTTTATAAAATAGGTGCATGGAGTTGCACGGTGGTAATACTACACTGCGTGGCTTTATAAGATAGGAGTAAAAATTGTATATTATTTTCCTGGGAGCTCCCGGAGCCGGTAAAGGCACACAAGCCGCGGCTGTCGCCCAGAAACTGAATTTAGTACACATTGCTTCCGGTGACCTGTTTCGGCAGGCACTGGAACAGGGAACCGGGTTAGGATTAAAGGCTAAGTCTTATATGAAAAAGGGAAGGTTAGTTCCTGACGAGATAACAATACAAATGGTTCTAGAGCAAATGTCAGCTCCAGATTGTGAAACCGGGGTAATTCTTGATGGCTTTCCCCGGAATCTACGGCAGGCTGAGGCACTGGATAAAGCCCTGGCCCAAACGGCTAAGAGTATAGATAAGGTAGTATATATTAAGGTACCTGAGGAGGAGCTTTTGAAAAGGCTCGGCGGACGCTGGGTTTGTCGCAATTGCCAAGCAGTTTATCATATAATAAACTCTGCCCCCAAAGTTTGGGGTAAGTGTGATAAGTGCGGTGGCGAGCTGTATCAACGTCCTGATGATGCTGTTCAAACTGTTAAAAAGCGACTAGAGGTCTATTTTACTGAGACGTCCCCTCTAATTGACTACTATACCCGGGGAGGCAAGCTGGTGGAAATTGATGGGATGGGGAATGTAGAAGAGGTGACCCAGAGAATTGTATCCGTCCTCCATGAGGGGGAGTTAATAACTAGATGAGTATAATCATTAAAACTAGTGAAGAGGTTGACGCCATGCGTCAGGCTGGGGAAATTGTGGCTACTATACTGGGAATACTGAGTAGCCACGTAAAACCAGGGATTAAGACCAAAGAGCTAGATGATATCGCTGCCAGAGAAGCAAAAAAACGTGGCGCGAAGCCTTCTTTTAATGGATATCATGATTTCCCAGCTAATATTTGTGTATCCGTTAACAATGAGATAGTGCACGGGATTCCGGGAAGAAGAGAATTACATGAAGGTGACATTGTTTCTATTGACTTCGGCGTTATCTATAAAGGTTTTCAGGGTGACGCTGCGATAACTGTCGGTGTAGGCAAGATAAGCCCAGCCGCCCAAAAGCTCATGGAAACTACCAAGGGTGCCCTGAAGGCGGGAATTGATGCTGCTCGTCCCGGGGCAACACTGGGGGATATTTCCGCCGCCATTCAAAATTATGCTGAGTCAAGAGGCAATTCGGTAGTGCGGGAGTATGCCGGGCACGGCATCGGGCGAGAGATGCATGAGGAACCGCAAATACCCAACTATGGCCTGTATGGCTCGGGACCGATGCTGAAAAAGGGAATGACCCTTGCCCTTGAACCTATGGTAAATGCCGGTGACTGGCGCACCCGAACCGGTGATGACCACTGGACAGTGCTTACTGCTGACGGAAGTCTTTCGGCGCACTTTGAACACACTATTGCCATCACCGATGGCGAAGCGGAGGTGCTTACTAGAGGAGTTTATGCCTAAGAAAGATGCGATTGAGGTTGAGGGAACAGTAGTAGAGGCTCTACCTAATGCTATGTTTCGCGTCGAGTTGCCTAATGAGCATAAGGTGCTGGCTCACATCTCGGGCAAGATAAGAATGCATTATATCAGGGTCTTACCTGGCGATAAGGTATTGATAGAGCTTTCTCCCTATGACCTGAGTCGAGGTAGGATTACCTATCGGTTTAAGTAAGGCGAGTGGGTTAATTATGAAAGTTAAAGCTTCAGTAAAAGTTAGATGTGAAAAGTGTAAGGTGGTGAAACGGCGAGGGGTGGTCAGAATTATTTGTCCCAACCCGAAACACAAACAAAGGCAGGGCTAATTTTCGGTGAAACAAGGAGGGAATAGATGGCACGTATAGCCGGGGTAGATATACCCAGAAACAAGCAAGTCTGGGTTTCACTACAGTATATTCACGGCATTGGCCCTACCTTAAGCCGGAAAATTCTGGCTCAGACCAGTATCAGTCCTGATACCAAGGTGAGTGACCTTACTGAAGAAGAAACCAACCGTCTCCGGGAGCTTATTGACCGTCAGTATAAAGTTGAGGGTGAACTTAGAAGAGAAGTTAACCTTAACATCAAACGTCTTACTGAAATTGGGAGCTACCGGGGGAGCCGGCATCGTCGCAGCTTGCCGGTGAGGGGGCAACGAACACGAACCAATGCCCGGGCACGGCGCGGTCCTCGCAAAACAGTAGCTGGTAGAGGACAGAGACGCGGCATGACCAAGAAATAAACTAAACTTGCGAAGAGGAAAGTAGTATGCCACAGAAAAAACGAACTAAAGCAAGACGACGGGAACGTAAGTCTATTCCCGCCGGGAGAGCCTATATCCAGTCTACTTTTAACAATACCATAGTGACTCTCACTGACCCTCAGGGTAATGTTATTGCCTGGGGAAGCTCAGGGACAGCGGGGTTCAAAGGCTCACGCAAAGGCACTCCCTACGCAGCCCAGATGGCAGCTCGGGATGCGGCACGGAAAGCGATGACGCATGGCCTACGCCAAATAGAGGTATATGTTAAAGGTCCGGGCAGTGGGCGCGAGGCAGCCATCCGTTCTCTCCAGAGTTCGGGGCTTTATATTACCGGCATCAGGGATGTAACCCCTATCCCACATAATGGTTGTCGTCCACCTAAAAAGAGACGGGTGTAGAAGAGAGGAGAAATGGCAAGATACACAGGACCAGTCTGTCGATTATGTCGCCGTAGCGGTGAGAAACTCCTGCTGAGGGGCAGCCGATGTTTTACGCCCAAGTGCAGCGTAGATAAGCGGCCAAAACCACCGGGACAACAGGTCGGTCGGCGGCGGAAACTTTCTGACCGTGGGCTGCAACTTCGGGAGAAGCAAAAAGCCCGCTATGCCTATGGAATTCTGGAGAGGCAATTTAGAAAAATCTTTGCCCAAGCCGAGAGACAAGCGGGTATCACCGGGGAAAATCTACTGGTACTGCTGGAGAGGCGACTGGATAATGTAGTTTATCGTTTAGGCTTTGCTGACTCCCGCTCTCAAGCTCGTCAGCTAGTCCAACACGGGCACATTATGCTTAATGGGCGCAAGACTAATATACCATCCTGTTTGGTTAAAGAGGGTGATACGATTAGCTGGAGAGCGGAAAGTACCAAGACTGAATATTATAAACAACTAGTCCAGAGCATCGAGGCTAAATCTGTTTTGGGTTGGTTAAGTCTGGATAAGCAAAACCTTGTTGGTCAGATTTTATCTTTGCCGACTCCCGATGACATTGAGGCTACGTTTGACGGAAAGGCCATAGTTGAGTACTACTCGCGATAAGTTAATTAATAAGGAGGTAGAGCCATTTGTCTCGTCTGGTAATTCCCAATATTGAGTGTGTTGAGAGCGGAGATAACTTTGGGCGATTTCTGGCAGAGCCGCTGGAAAAGGGTTTTAGTGTTACTCTGGGGAATGCTTTGCGACGTGTGTTACTTAGCTATCTTCCCGGAGCTGCAGTGACTCGAGTTAAGATTGAGGGGATTCAACATGAATTCACCGTTATTCCTCACGCAAAAGAAGACGCCACGGAGTTCTTGCTCAATGTTAAAGCCTTAAGGTTAAGGTCTCTTTTTAATCGCCCGGGTAAGTTAATACTGGAAGTAGAGAGAGAGGGACTGGTTTGCGCCGCTGACATTAAACCCTCAGCTGATTTTGAAATTGCCAACCCGGAGCTTTGTCTCATTACCTTAGATTCACCTGAAGCCAAACTCTATGTAGAGTTCGATGTAGAATTAGGGGAGGGCTACCAGCAAGCCGAATCTGACGATAATATGTCTGTGGGGACGATTCCAGTGGATGCCATTTTTACTCCGATACGCAAGGTTAATTTTACCATCGAGCCAATTCATATTGGCCAAGAAACCAGTCGTGAGCGGTTGTTTCTTGAGGTTTGGACAGACGGTACTATGTCACCTGAAGATGCTATTAGCAAAGGTGCCAGCATTCTAACCGAGCAACTATCCCCGTTTGTCGAGTATATTAAAGTTTCCAAGATGAAGGCGGAAGAAGAACTCATTCGCTTATCTATCCCTGATGAGAAATATAATATGCAGGTAGACCAGCTAGACCTATCAGTGCGTACCATGAATTGCCTAAGACGCAGCGGTATCACTACAGTAGGTGAGCTCATAAGTAAAAAACCAAAAGAGTTGCTTAAGCTACGTAATTTTGGGCAGAAATCTTTTCATGAGATAGAGGAGCGACTTAAGGAAATGGAACTATCCCTGGCTCCCCAAGTCGAACTGAAGAAAGAAAAGGAAGAAGCCGCAGAGCTAACCCCGGTAGAGACGGAAAGCCAGGTGGAGAGCGAGGGGCAATCTGGAGAGTCGGTAACATGAGGCATCAAGTAGCCGGTAGAAAATTAGGCAGGTCTATGAGTCACCGGAGAGCATTGTATCGTAACCTGGTGACTGACCTTCTTAAATACGAGGAAATCACTACCACTGAAGCCAAGGCTAAGGAAGTGCGTGGTCTGACGGAGAAGATGATTACCCTGGGCAAGAAAGGGGGACTTCACCCATATCGCCAGGCACTATCATTTATTATAGATAAGACAGTAGCCGAGAAGGTATTTTTAGAGCTGGCCCCGCGGTATGTTGAGCGTCCCGGTGGATATACCCGCATCGTTAAGCTAGGACCAAGATTAGGTGATGGCGCACCTATGGTTCAGCTCTCACTGGTAGCGTAGTGTTAACCATCTGCCGCTGGCTTAGAAGCAAGGAAGGTTGTTGACTTGACAACGACCACCAAGATTGTATTAACAATAGAATATGATGGTACATGCTACCACGGCTTCCAGCTACAGGCTAATGCCCCCACTATTCAAGGGGAAATAGAGGAAGCACTGTGGAAGCTCACCGGGGAAAGGAGTCGGGTGACGGCAGCTAGCCGAACTGATGCCGGAGTCCACGCCAAGGAGCAGGTGGTTAGCTTCAGAACCAAATCATCCCTGCCTTCGCCGACATTTGTCAAGGGGTTAAACCACTATTTACCCAGGGATATTGCGGTTAAAGCTGCTTTTAGAGTAAGCGATTCCTTTAATGTCAGGCGCAGTGCTATTAGTCGGGAGTATAAATACTCCATATTAAATAGCCCGACCCGATCCCCGCTCAGGAGCAGTTTTTCTTATCTTGTTCCCGGGCATCTGGATATCGGGGCAATGAATCAGGCATGTCAGACTCTCATTGGCAAGCATGACCTCGCCTCATTTGTCACTTGCATTGAGTCTAGAATAAAAAGTACGATACGTAATGTTTATAGAGCTGAAATAGAAAAGGATGGAGATTTGACTATTTTCAATATAGCAGCTAACTCATTCCTGCCTCACCAGGTGCGCAATACAATAGGCGCTTTAATTGAGGTTGGGCTGGGTAAGATGACAGTTGATGAGTTTCGTAGTATATTTGAGGCAAGAAGACCTGGCTTGGCTGGACCAACGGCTCCTGCCCATGGGCTGTGCCTGATGCGGGTAAATTACCCGCATTCCCTGGAGGAGATATGCAATGAAAACCTATAGCACCAAAGCGACCGATATTGAGCGACAATGGCACACTATTGATGCTTCAGGCAAAACTTTGGGCAAGCTAGCCACCCAGATAGCTGGTTTACTTATGGGTAAGCATAAGCCAATATATAGCCCCAATCTGGATACGGGTGATTATGTCATTGTTATCAATGCTGATAAGGTTCGGGTTACTGGTAACAAGGCTAAGCAGAAAACTTACTATCGGCATTCCGGGTATCCCGGGGGGCTGAAGAGTATTACCCTGGAGAAACTTTTGCAGACTAATCCGACACGGGTAATTGAGCATGCTGTCAAAGGCATGTTGCCTCACACGCGTCTAGGTGCTAGTATGAAGAAGAAACTGCGGGTCTATGTTGGTGATGTTCATCCTCACCCGGCTCAGACAAAGACTGCACAAATTAAGGAAACCAAGTAAGGGAACAGAATTATATGGAAAAAAAACAAACTTACTCCCACGGGACAGGCAGACGGAAGACGGCGGTAGCTCAGGTAAGGCTATTATCGGGAAATGGTGCCATTATTATAAATGGCACGCCCTATGAAGAACTATTTCCACATCTTGAGCACCAACGGACAATATTACAACCTCTTATGGTCACCGAGAGCCTCGATAAGTATAATGCCGTGGTCAAGGTAAACGGGGGCGGTATCTCGGGGCAAAGTGGTGCCATCTCTCATGGTATTGCTCGGGCATTAGTAAGGTCAGATGAGAACCTTAAGCCTATCCTGCGTCAGAATGGGTTACTTACACGAGACTCCCGGGTTAAAGAGAGGAAGAAGCCTGGACTCAGGCGGGCACGCAAAGCACCTCAGTACACAAAGAGGTAAGGTCAGCCAGCTGCTCCTTTAGGTACTCAATAGCCTTGCTGAGATTTTTATTGACCTCACCCCCTTAATCCCCCTCTCCGTTGCAGGAGAGGGGGAAAAGATTTTTGAGAGGGGCTCCGCCCCTCTCAAACACCCTACACTATAGTGGAAAGCCTCCTCATGTTATTACTCCATTACAAGGAGAGTTAAAGAGAGGCGAAGCCTCTCTTACATAACCATCTCCCCCTTCCCAAAGGGAAGAGGGAGCAAGAGGGATGGGGTTACCAAATAATCCCTATTTACACCTCGGCTAATCCTTTACCTATCTCAAGTAGCCTTTCCACCCGGGCTGGGGAATCAGTTTCCGCATAGATGCGAAGCACCGGCTCAGTTCCGGAAAATCTAATTAATAGCCAGGCGTTATCGGCCAGGATAAATCGGAAACCATCAGCGGTATCTATCTTTACTACTTTAACTCCGTCAATTGACTCTGGAGAATCATGCCGTAAGCGTTCAATGATGGTTTGGCGCTCATCTTCCGGAAATTTAGCATCTATCCGCTGATAGTAGTGTGGGCCTACCTTACTGTAGAGGTAGTCTATAAGCTCAGAAGGAGTTTTGTCCGTCTTAATCATCAGGTCGAGAAAATAGAGATTAGCCAGAATTCCGTCACGCTCGGGCACATGGCCCCGGAAGCCAAAGCCACCGCTCTCCTCCCCACCGATTAGCGCATTTTCGGCGAGCATTACCGGGGCAACATGTTTAAAACCTACCGATGTCTCATACACCGGCACATTAAATATTTCTCCCAAGCGATAAAGCATACTGGTGGCAGTTATTGTCTTAACTATAGGACCACGCTCACCGCGTATTTCCAGTAAATAGAGACAGAGCAGGGCGAAGACCTGGAGTTGAGTTAGAAATGTTCCCCTTTCATCAACGATACCCATTCGGTCGGCATCACCATCCATAGCCAGGCCCACATTCGCTCCCTGCTCCTTAACTGTAGCTGAAAGTTGGCCAAGGTTAACAGCGATTGGCTCAGGCTGTGTGATGCCGGGGAAGAGCGGATTTCGTTCGCTATGTATCTCTATTAGCTCAATAGCTCCTCCCTTTAGTATCGTTTTCAGATAGCCAGCACCAGCGCCATACATGGAGTCAACCGCTACTTTAAGACTGGCTTTGCGTAGCCCATTCAGGTCAACAAGCCTAGCCACTCGGTCTAGATAGATTGAGTCTAGGTCAAGATATTCTATCAGCCCCTGCTCTGCAGCTTTAGCCAGTGGCAATCGGTTTACTTTCCCAATAGCGCCAGCCTGGGGAATAAATTGCTCTATCTGAGCGGTAACCTCGTCCAGGGCGCTGGCACCGTGCTCATTTTTATACTTAAATCCACTCCAGATAGCCGTGTTATGGCTGGCAGTGATAATGATGGCACCACCTGCCTTTTTTGCCATAACGCCAAAGCTGATGACTGGCGTCGGTGTTGCCTTAGGGCAGAGGTATACTTTTATGCCGTTGCCGGCAATTACCTCAGCTGCCGCCGAAGCAAAGTCTTCAGAGGCAAAACGGGTGTCATAGCCAATAATCAGCCCCCGGCTGGC
>JAUVXN010000065.1 GCA_030603605.1 Dehalococcoidales bacterium
GGGTGAGGTCAAAAATTGGCTAATATTCGCGTAATTCGTCGCCGAATACGGGGTACTCAGAACACTGCCAAGATTACCAAGGCTATGGAGATGGTGGCCGCTTCCAAGATGAGACGGACACAGGAGCGCGGTTTAGCCGGACGACCCTATTCGGAGAAGATTCAACAGGTCATAGCCGACTTGGCAGCTTTACCTGAGACGGGCAGGGCGCTACACCCCTTGTTGCAGCGGAGACCGGTGGCTAAAGTTGCCATAGTCCATATCACTCCTGACCGTGGCTTGTGTGGCGGACTTAATGCTAATCTCAATCGCCTGACAGCAAGCTTTATACTGGAACAAGCTGTCTCGGTTACCCTTGTTACCGTTGGCCGCAAAGGATTTGGTTTTATGAGGCGGTGTGGCCGTGATATCCGTGCTGAGTTTACCCAGCTTGGTGACCGACCTAGCTTGCTTGATACTCTGCCTATATCCCGCATTATTATTGATGACTACAGTAGCGCCGTCGTCGATTTGGTCTATTTAGTCTATGCCAGATTTATCTCAACAATGGTGCAGAGACCGGTTTTGCAGCAACTGCTTCCTGTCGAACCGGCAAGCGTACCCACGGCGCAGAATGTGGACTATATATATGAACCGAACCCTGATGTAGTGCTGGATGAGCTTTTACCCCGATTTGTTGAGATGCAGGTTTACCACGCTATTCTGGAATCAATTGCCAGTGAGCAATCGGCAAGAATGGTAGCAATGAGAAATGCTACGGATAATGCTAATGAGCTTATTACCGACTTAACCCTGATGTATAACAAGGCTCGTCAGGAGTCAATTACTAAAGAACTTCTTGATATTATCGGTGGAACCACAGCTCTGGCTTAGCAAGGAGGTTATTATGGCTAAAGGCAAGGTAGCCCAGGTAATAGGGACGGTGGTTGATATAGAATTTCCACCTGATGAGTTGCCGGCACTTTACAATGCTATTGAGATTACCACCAATGGTAGTAAGGTTGTGCTTGAAGTTCAGGAGCACCTCGGCAATAACTGGGTCAGGTGTTTGGCTCTATCGCCTACCGAGGGATTGGGGAGGGGTGCCGAAGCGATTGATACCGGGGCAGCGCTTTCGGTGCCGGTAGGCAAAGCCACTCTGGGACGCTTATTTGATGTTATGGGAGAGCCTTTAGATAACCTCGGTCCGGTCAAGACTAAAGAACACTGGGCAATACACCGGCTTCCGCCCTCATTTGAGGAGCAGGAGACAACCACTCAGATGCTGGAGACCGGGCTTAAGGTTATTGACCTGATTACCCCGTTTACTAAGGGGGGCAAGATAGGTGCCTACGGCGGGGCTGGGGTAGGTAAGACAGTTATTATTATGGAGCTTATTCGCAATATTGCCACTGTGCATGGCGGATTTTCTGTCTTTGCCGGCATTGGTGAGAGGTCCCGTGAAGGCAACGACCTGTGGCATGAAATGAGAGACTCAGGCGTGATTGATAAGACTGTCCTGGTCTTCGGGCAGATGAATGAACCTCCCGGGGTTCGTCTCCGTATTGGGTTAACTGGACTGACCATGGCGGAATACTTCCGCGATGTTGAAAAGCAAGACGTCTTGCTCTTTATTGATAATATCTATCGCTATGTTCTAGCCGGCATGGAGGTGTCGGCTCTATTGGGGCGTATGCCCTCGGCAGTGGGCTATCAGCCCACCTTGGCTACGGAGATGGGTGAGCTGGAGGAGAGGATTACCTCTACCAAAAAAGGCTCAATTACTTCCTTTCAAGCTATATATGTCCCCGCTGATGATTATACCGACCCCGGCGTAGTTACCACCTTCGGTCACCTGGATGCTGTGATTGCCCTGGAAAGGGCTCTTACCGAACAGGGATTATATCCGGCAGTTGACCCGCTAACCTCAACCTCTCGCATACTCACTCCCGGTGTCGTTGGTGAAGAGCACTACCGGGTAGCTCGTGAAGTACAGCGGGTATTGCAACGATATAAGGACCTGCAGGATATAATCGCTATACTGGGTATTGAGGAACTCAGCGAAGAAGATAAACTTATGGTGACTAGAGCTCGTCGCATCCAGAGGTTTTTGTCCCAGCCAATGTTTGTTACCGAGGTTTTTACCGGCAGGAAGGGAAAGTATGTGTCGGTAAAAGAAACGGTGCGTGGCTTTAAGGAAATTCTGGAAGGTAAATATGATGACCTGCCAGAGCAAGCCTTTTATATGGTGGGTACGATAGATGAAGTGGTAGAGCAGGCTAAGAAGCTGACAGGTGAAGGTGAAGTGGCAGAGGAAAAGAAGCAAGAGGAGGCGGAGGAGACTGAGAAGCCAAGGACATAATAATGGCTAGTATCAGACTTGATATCGTTACTGCGGAGCGGTCGGTTTACGCCGAAGATGTGGATATGGTTATCGCTCCCGGTGTTGAAGGACAACTGGGAATTTTGCCGCACCATGCCCCTTTGATGACTACATTACAGGCGGGCGAACTGCGGGTAAAAAAGGGAGGGGAGGAAGTCTCCCTGGCTATTTCTGGTGGCTTCCTTGAAGTGCGACCCGACAGGGTCGTGGTTCTGGCTGATGCTGCGGAGAGGGCCGGGGAAATTGATATGGCTCGGGCGGAGGAAGCAAAACGCCGGGCTCAAGAGCTACTGGCTGAGAGGCGAGCCCCCGGGATTGATGTGGCTCTAGAAGAAGCGTCACTGCATCGGGCACTGACCCGCATCAAGGTAGCGGAGAAGGTGAAGAGAAGAAGGCCAAGGGTCTAATCCAGGTCTTCCAAAAAGTAGCGGCTAATTAAGAAGAGAGCCCTTTAGACAATCTCGAGTCTAACTTTGGTGGCGGCTTTAGCTGCTTTTACCCTGAGCAGGGTGCGTATGGCTTCAGCTATTCGCCCTTGCTTGCCAATGACTCTTCCTTTATCCTCATCGGCAACCTGTAGCTTAAGCGTTATGCCGTTCTCATCAGTTTCTTCTTCAACTTTCACATCATCAGGTGCATCAACGATTGATTTGGCGATGTACTCTACGAGTTCTTTCATGTTTTCTCCTTACTTGTTTTGGGTTTCTCCTTGCTTGTTTCGGGTTTCTCTTTGCTTGTTTCGGGTTTCTCTTTGTTTAGTTTCGGGTTTCTCTTTGTTTAGTTTGGGCTTTTCTATAATACCTGCCTTGGTTAGCAATCTGGCAGCGGTATCTGTCGGTTGAGCCCCTTGCTTTAACCAGTGCAGTGCTTTTTCTTCATTAATAACTACTGTTTCCGGGTCAGTGAGAGGATCATAATGTCCAATGATTTCAATGAATGCTCCATCACGGGGTGCTCGGACATCAGCAACAACAAGCCGATAACTTGGCCTCTTCTTGGCACCTACACGTCGTAATCTAATCTTTACCATTCTTATCCAGCCTTTTCCACGTAAATTACCTAAATATTATGCATCATAGATAGGAGATTGTCAATGGTAGAAAAACATAGTTGTCAGGAGATTGGATTGAGGTTATAATCGGGGTGTGAAAATAAAGAGACTGCATAGCTGGCAGGTCAGCACTACTCAGGCTTTAGACATACAACTGGGGTTGGCAGCCAGAGTGTCTAAAGTTAGTGAGGTTACCACCCCCCGCTTTATTGCTGGTGTGGATATATCGGCAAGCAAAGCACAGGAGATGGCTACTGGCGCTGTGGTTATCTTGAGTTATCCTGAACTCAGACTTGTGGAGACAAAAATAGCGAACGAGAAGCTTAACTTTCCTTACATCCCCGGGCTTTTGTCTTTCAGAGAATCGTCATTAGTGCTGGCTGCCTGTGAAAAGCTTACAATTACTCCTGACCTTATTCTGGTTGATGGTCAGGGACTTGCTCACCCCCGGCGAATGGGTCTTGCCTCTCATCTGGGACTCTTCCTGAACACACCGACAATTGGTTGCGCCAAGTCCCGACTGTGTGGCAGCCATAAAGTACCCGGGGTTGAGCCAGGTAGTCATGCTGATTTGGTAGATAATGGTGAGGTTATAGGGGCAGTCCTGCGGACCAAGTTTGGGGTAAGTCCCGTTTATGTTTCTATAGGTCATAAGGTTGACCTCCAAACTGCCATTCACTGGGTGCTGGAATGCTGTCAGGGCTATCGCTTGCCCGAGCCGGCCCGGCTTGCCCATCTGGCAGCCACAGGCAATTTAGAGCCAGGAAGAGACACAGTGGTGTCTGGAGCCGGCTATCAGGGGAAACTTTCTGCTTAGAAGAGTGAGGACAGATGCAGGAGTTAAGAGATAAGCTAGAAGATTTGCGGTCTAGGATTTCTATAGCGCTGGTGCATCTTTGACATCGCCACCAGAGAAAAAGAAATCGCTAAACTGGAAAAACAATCAGCCCAGCCTGACTTTTGGCTGGACCAGGTTAAGGCGCAGAACATTATGCGCCGGTTGGCTGAGCTGAAAAGGGTAGTACAGATATGGCGGGAACTGGAGAAAAGGGTGGCTGATATTACTGAATTAATCTCTCTGACAGAAGAAGACGCCTCACTTCAGGCGGAGATTCGGGCTGAGATAGAGAAGATAGCTTCCCAGCTTGACGAACTGGAATTCCAGATGGCTTTTGGTGGCGAGTACGATGCCAGGAATGCTATTCTGACAGTTCACGCTGGTGCCGGGGGCACGGAGTCTCAGGACTGGGCAGATATGCTGATGAGGATGTATCTTCGCTGGGCTGAGCGCCGTAGTTATAAGGCAGAGGTATTAGATATTTCTGCAGGCGAAGAGGCTGGAATAAAGAGTGTGGTTATTGGGATTGATGGCGATTATGCCTTTGGCTACCTGAAATCGGAGCACGGCGTCCATCGACTGGTTCGCCTTTCTCCTTTTGATGCCGACCATGCTCGGCATACTTCCTTTGCCATGGTGGAGGTTATGCCTGAAGCCCAGGCTGATGTTGATGTTAAGATAGAGCCCGATGATTTGAAGGTTGATGCCTTCCGGTCCAGCGGACCGGGGGGGCAGCATATGCAGAAAACAAGCAGTGCCGTCAGGTTGACTCACCTGCCAACCGGGTTGGTGGTTACCTGCCAGAGTGAGCGTTCTCAGTACCAGAATAAAGAAATTGCCTTGAGAATACTTCAATCTCGCCTGCTGGAGTTAGAACTGGCTAAGAAAGCTGAGGAAAAAGCTAGGCTTAAAGGGAAACGCATAGCCGCTGGCTGGGGTAACCAGATTAGAAGTTATGTTCTCCACCCGTATAAAATGGTGAAAGACCACCGAACTGATTATCAGACCGGCAACCCCGAAACGGTGTTGGATGGAGAATTGGATGACTTCATAACCGCTTATCTCAGGTCTGGCTTAGGTAAAGAAGAATGATAAAAAAGGTGAGCTTATTAGCCTCAGTTGTTTGTCTGTTTCTGGTTTTATTGAGCCCCATCTCGGTTCAGGCCAGTGGTGGACTGACAATACTGGGTAAATCGGTTGAAGCAGAGTTTCCTTTAAAGCTTAACTTCAGCCTCTCAGCTGAGAGTGATGTCAATATCACTGATGTTCGTCTTCACTATACTGTTGACCGGGTAAGTTTTGCCCAGGTGACCAGCGAGGTCTATATTGAGTTTGTGCCAGCAACTACAGTTGAAGCGGAATGGGCTTGGGATATGAGGAAAACAGGCGGGTTACCTCCCGGGAGTATCGTAGAGTACTGGTGGGCAGTAGAAGATGCTGGAGGTAATAGAGCTGAAACCAAACCAGCACGGGTGCAGTTTAATGACACCCGTCATTTGTGGAGCAACTTGACCGAAGGCAAGGTAACCCTGTATTGGCATGAGGGGAAACAATCCTTCGCCGAGGAGATAATGACGACGGCTCAGCAGGTATTAGTTCGACTGACTGAGGATACCGGTGCTGAACTGAAAAAGCCGGTGGAGATATATATCTACGCCAGTGCCCAGGATTTACTGGGGGCCATGATTTTTCCTCAGGAATGGACGGGAGGAGTAGCCTTTACCAGATATGGCACTGTTGCCATTGGAATACCCCCGGAAAATCTTGACTGGGGGAAGCGGGCGCTGGCTCACGAGTTGACCCATCTGGTTATACATCAGATGACCTTTAATCCCTACAATGACCTGCCTACCTGGCTTGATGAAGGTCTGGCTATGTATGGTGAGGGGGCGCCGGAGCCAGTATATGCTGCCATTCTCGCTAAGGCAATAGCTGAAGATAGCCTTATCTCGGTGCGCAGTCTAGCCAGCCCCTTTTCTGCCTATGCCGAGGAAGCCGTTCTCGGCTACGCCCAGAGTTATAGTTTGGTCGAGTTTCTCATTAGTAATTACGGGCAGAGCCAGACGTTTGAGTTGTTGAATACCTTCAGTGAAGGTAGCAGCTATGATGGGGCGCTGAACAAGGTTTATGGCTTTGATATGGATGGTCTGGATAGTCGGTGGCGCCGGTATATCTCGGAGTGATGAGCTCGGTTGAGGTAGTAACAATGGTGAAGAAGTCGTTTACAATTCATGATTTGCCGATTTCGGAGCGACCTAGAGAAAGGCTGCAAAAGTTTGGGGTAGAAGCTCTTTCGGCTCAGGAGATTTTAGCCCTGATTCTGGGGCGAGGTATTGCCGGTGAATCGGTGATGGTAACCGCCCAGAGGCTGCTGAGCCAGTTCGGCAGTCTTAAGGGAATTGCTGGCGCCTCGGTGGAGGAGCTGGCTCAGGTGAAGGGCATTGGTGTTGCCAAAGCATCTCAGATTAAGGCGGCTTTTGAATTGACTAACCGCTTGGAAGGCTATCCAGAGAGCGCCGACAGACCAGTGGTCAAGACCCCTGACGATGTCACCGGTTTGGTCCAGGGCAGACTAAAGGGTAAAAAGAAGGAATATTTTCTGGCGCTGCTACTGGATACAAGAAATAAATTGATAAGAATGGCAGAAATTTCGGTCGGCAGTCTGGATGGCAGCATTGTTCACCCCAGAGAGGTATTCAAGGAGGCGGTATCGGCCAGTGCTGCCTCGGTTATTTTTGTCCATAATCACCCCTCGGGCGACACCGAAGCCTC
>JAUVXN010000105.1 GCA_030603605.1 Dehalococcoidales bacterium
CAACATAGCCGTTTCCATAATAACGCAGCCCTTCGTCATTCCCAGGAACTCCTGACTCATGTCATCGCGTGCTAAGTCCCACGCTTTTCCAAAGAACTTCCTCTGGACATCCTTGCAGAGCAGGGAGTCATATTTCTGGGAATGCCTATTCAGAAGGGTATTGCGAACGGTAGCGCAATTCTCACGGAAACAGGCCTCATTGAAGGTCTCCCGTTGAATTCCCAAGGCTAAGCCAATTATCAAAGCACCGCTCGCTACAGCGGCACAGGTACCATCTCCGCTCAAGCCAACACCCCCAGTGAGAACGCATATCCCAGAAAAAAGCCTATCTTCCATATCCTTGGGAATAATCTCCAGGCCACCCCATCGCAGGGCATCAATTATTGCCAGGAATGTACACTGGCCGCAACCCTTATATTTTGCCTCATGTTGTATAGCCAGTTCATTGGATTTCTGGATAATCTCGTCCTTCTTCTTTGTGAGCTTGTCCATGGTTATCCAACCTCCTTTTCTGCTCTGAATTGCCCGCATTGTATCATTGATAAATGGCTTCCTGCCAATTTGAGTCAATTTGCGACTAATGGGTAGAGAAATTCCTGTTCGGTTGTTATAATTCGCTTTGAAACAACATTGACGCTAACGGACTATAGAGTCCAATACAAGTATAGGAGGGAAACAAAGATGACTAAAGACTTAGTTAACACGTTAGCTGATTTAAAGGAACAAGAGGTTATTAAGATTGTAAAAGATAAGCTGAGCGCTGGTGAAGACCCATTCAAGATTATGGGAGATGCCAGAAAGGGCATGGAAATCGTGGGCAAGCGCTTTGCCGACAGCGAATATTTCATACCCGATCTGATCTACTCAGGTGAGATACTGAAAGCAGTAACCGAGATAGTCAAGCCCAAGCTAACCACAACGACGGAGAGCAAGAAGCTAGGCAAGATTGTTTTCGGCACCGTTGCCGGGGATATACATGACATCGGCAAGGACATCGTTGTCTTCATGCTCGATGTCAATGGCTTCGAGGTATATGACCTGGGCATTGATGTGCCGGTGCAGAAGTTCGTTGATAAGATAAAGGAAACCGGTGCCCCCATTGTTGGCTTAAGCGGCTTTTTAACCCTGGCTTTTGATTCCATGAAACAAACTCTAGATGCCATAAAAACCGCCGGTCTGAGAGACAAGGTAAAGGTCATGATTGGCGGCGGCCAGATTACTGAAGAGGTAAAGAACTACACCGGAGCTGATGCCTACGGCAAGGACGCCATGGCCGGAGTCACCCTGGCCAAGAAATGGGCCGGTGTCGGCTAATAATCCCCGGATAATTTACAGGAGGTAATAACATGGAAAAACAATGGGAAGAGATGTCCTCGGATGAAAAACAGGAGGCGTTGTTTGCCAGGTGGATGTCGCCGAAAGACTCGCAGGGGAATGACCTTAAATTCCAAAGCCCGCAGGCTGAGAAAACTTACAAGGAGAGAATAACCAGAATAAAAGACGCCATTCAAATGAAGAAATTGCCGGACAAGGTGCCGGTTTTTCTCACTCCTAGCTTCTTCCCCATGTATTACGCAGGAATAACCCCACAAGAATCTATGTATGATTACGACAAATGCTGTAGGGCATTCAAAAAATTTGTCATGGACTTTGAGCCGGACGGGCACCTTGGCGCGGTTGTACCTGGGACAGGTAAGGCTCTCGAGATTCTTGACTACAAGCTATATTCCTGGCCCGGACACGGAGTTTCCCCCAATGCCTCATACCAGGCTAACGAGGGTGAATACATGAAGGCGAATGAATATGACGCCTTAATTGACGACCCCTCTAATTTCTTCAGCAACACCTACCTGCCGCGTGTATTCGGCGCCTTAGAGGGTTTGAAGATGCTCCCCACCCTAACCGGCATATTGGAAATGTACGGGGTCGCCGTTAATTTCATACCATTTGGTTTACCCCCTGTCCAAGCCGCCTATAAGGCCCTTTTTGAGGCCGGCGCCGAAGCCCTGAAATGGATAGGAGCTATAGGTGCCTGGAATGACGAGATACTCGCAGCCGGGTTCCCAATCATCGTCGCCGGATATACTAAGGCACCTTTTGATGTAATTGGCGACACCCTCAGGGGCACCAGAGGAATAATGCTGGATATGTACCGCCAGCCGGAAAAGCTCCTCGAAGCCCTGGACAGGCTGATCCCGATAATGATTAAGATGGGAGTAGGCACAGCCCAGATGGCCGGACACCCCCTAATATTCATGCCTCTGCATAAGGGTGCTGACGGCTTTATGTCTGACGAGCAGTTTAAGAAATTCTACTGGCCGACCCTCCGAAAAGTCATGATGGGCTTAATTGCTGAGGGAGTCGTACCAATGCCAGCGGCTGAGGGTAAATGGACCACACGCCTGGAGGTTGTCCAGGACTTACCCAAGGGTAAGACCCTATGGATGATAGACCAGAGCGACATAGCTAAAGCCAAGAAAACACTGGGCAAGGTTGCCTGCATGTTCGGCAATGTCCCCTCCGCCTTATTGGCTTTAGGCACGCCACAAGAAGTGAAGGACTATGTAAAGAAATGCATCGATGTTGCTGGCAAGGGTGGTGGTTATATCGTGAGCAATGGAGCATTCTTTGACCATGCAAAGGCGGAAAACGTCAAGGCTATGGTCGACTTCGCCAAGGAATACGGCGTCTACAAATAGCTACCTACTAGGCTGGGGTGGTAATATAAGAACAGAGGAGAAGCTGGGCTATGCCGGTAATCCGTGATATCCCCCTGAGCCTGAAGACCAGCGAAGTGCTACGGCGGCAGGGACTGGGGGGAGGAGCTAAAATCAGGCCTGAGATAAAAATTTTGATTCAGGAACTACTCGCTAGTGTCAAGAAGGCTCGCCTGCTGGAGCCAGCGGTAGCTTATGAATATTATACGGTAAGCAGTATGAACGGCAGCCAGATATCGCTGGATGGTGATAAAGCGATACGAGGCCCATTACTACCGGCAATCTTCCCCGAGGCGAAGGAGCTTGCCGTTCTACTCTGCACTATCGGCCCCAGGCCGGAAAAACAGGTAACAGACTACAGTAAAAGCGGCGAGACTATGCGGGGGATGATTCTGGACGGTATCGGCAGCACCGCCGTAGATATGGTGACTCCCGAAGTCCTCAGGCGTCTCGCCAGTGAGGTCTCCTCTCGGGGCTATGAGATAAGCAGCCCGGTTAACCCGGGTATGCCCGGTTTTCCCCTGACAGAGCAGTGGAACTTGCTAGGACTGGTCAACGCAGATGAAATCGACGTGAGGCTGACCGCTTCGGGAGTACTGGTCGCCCGCAAATCAGCTTCCATGGTCATTGGCATCGGTCCCAGGATGACAAGGTGGACAGATGCTGAAGTCTGCGCCCGCTGTAGCCTCAGGGAAACCTGTCACTATAAAGTAACAGAATAAGAAAAAATGGCTGATTGCATCATCGATTTTGAGCCGGTAGGGCGAAGAGGTAAATGCCGCAAGAAAGAGCCGCTTCTAGCCTGCGCCCACCGCCTCGGCGTCGGTATAAGCAGCATATGCGGCGGCAAGGGAACCTGCCATTCGTGCAAGGTTCAAGTTCTAAGTGGCACCGTCTCCAAGCCAACGTCCAACGAACTTGAGACCCTTTCCCGCCGAGAAATCAAAGAGGGGTGGCGACTTGCCTGCCAGACCTATCCCGCCAGCGACTGCAAAGTGGCTGTGCCCGCCGAGTCCATGACCACCTCACAGCGAGTCCAGGTGGAAGGACTGGAGGTAAAAGTTTCCCCCGAGCCATCAGTTCGAGTCTACCGCCTGCAGCTATCTGCCCCCTCACTAGAAGCACCCCAGGCTGATGCCGACCGCCTGCTAAAGGCACTAAACCAGCAGCACAAGCTGCGATGCACCAAGGTTAATATTGGTGCCCTGCGCACCATCTCTGACCAACTACGGTCCTGGAAGTGGAAAAGCCAGGCTGTAGTCCATAACGGCGAGGTGATAGCCATTCTCTCCCCAAAAAGCCGCCAGCTGGGGTTAGCCATAGACCTGGGCACCACCAAGGTTGCCGGCTACCTGGTTGACCTCAGCGACGGCCGGACTTTAGCCGCCAAGGGGATAATGAATCCCCAAATTAGCTATGGAGAAGACATCATCAGCCGTATAACCACTGTCGTTCACTCGCCGGATAATGCGGCAGCGTTACAGAAACTGGCGGTTGACG
>JAUVXN010000114.1 GCA_030603605.1 Dehalococcoidales bacterium
GATAAGGATGCTGCCCTGGCTACCCAGCAATATGACCTTGCTACTGAAAAGCGTGAGCAAGAGCTCCAGATGGAAGAGAAAATAAAGAAGATGGAAGAGGAGTGGCACGCTGAGCAAGAACAAGAGGGGGTAGTGGTAACCGCTGAAGACATCGCTGAGGTGGTGAGTATGTGGACTGGAATTCCAGTGGTGCAGTTGGCTGGTGATGAGACCAGTCGCCTGCTTAATATGGAGGAAGTGCTACATCGTCGCATTATTGGTCAGGATGAGGCCATTAATAGCATCTCTAAAGCGGTTAGGCGAGCCCGAGCCGGGCTCAAGGACCCGAGGCATCCTATAGGTAACTTCCTCTTTCTCGGTCCAACCGGTGTCGGTAAGACAGAGCTGGTCAGAGCCTTGGCTGAGTTTATGTTTGGCAGTGAGGACACCCTAATCAGGCTTGACATGTCTGAGTTTATGGAGAAATTCGCTATATCCCGACTGGTGGGGGCACCGCCAGGGTATGTTGGCTATGAGGAAGGCGGGCAGTTGACTGAAGCAGTAAGGCGTAAATCGTATTGTTGCATACTCTTAGATGAGATTGAGAAGGCTCACCCTGATGTGTTTAATATATTGCTCCAGATATTTGATGATGGTCACCTGACTGATGCCAAGGGTCGCCGTGTTGATTTCCGTAACAGCATTATTGTTATGACCAGCAATATTGGTGCCGAACTTATCAGGAAAGGCACCAGTATTGGTTTCGCGGCTCGCAGCGATGAGGCTAAAACTCAGCAGGAGGCTTACGAGAGGATGAAGGAGAAGTTGCTCGGCGAAGTAAAGAAAGCCTTCCGCCCTGAGTTTCTCAATCGCATTGATGGCACCGTTGTCTTTCATCCTCTGACCAGAGAGCATATCCGAAAGATAGTTGATTTGATGCTGGCTACAGTAACTCAGCAACTGGCTGAGAAGGAGGTAAAGCTGGAGGTAACCGATGCGGCTAAAGATTTTTTGGGTGAAAAGGGCTATGATGAGGTTTTCGGGGCTCGGCCGCTACGTCGGGTAATTCAGGATATGATTGAAGATAAACTCTCAGACAGTTTGCTCCGTGGCAAATTCCAGCCGGGGGATACCGCTGTAGTTGACCTGGAAGGGGAAGAGATTACAGTGCATCCAGCAGCCGTAGGAGCATTACTAGGCGATGATAAATTATAGGTTATCATGATAGATAAAGCCGGCGGGCAATAAGAAAGGGCGGAGAAACTCAGATGATGAGAAAACCGCCCTTTTTATTTGCCTAAAGTAGGAAGTAAAAAGGTGGGTAAGATATGGCAGTAGATTGGGGCTTTGCCGGGCAGATTGGTGGAATTGGCTTCGGCTTCGTCTTTGCGGTATTAATCATTCTAGCTCTAGCTATATGGCTAACCGGACTGGTGCTTAGTAGAATCAGCACTGGTAAGGGTAAAACTGGCGATAAGGAGAAGGGGGACTAGAGATTGGCACAGGAGAGAGTGGAGTTTCCCATAACGGGTAAGATTATCAGTGTGAATGTTAGCCAGGGGAGTGTGGTTAAGGAAGGAGATATACTCTGTCTACTGGAGTCAATGAAGATGGAGAATCCCATATTAGCTCCGGTGGAGGGAACGATTGTAGAGATAAACCTTTCTTCAGGGCAGGTGGTTGAGGCGGGTGATTTAGTAGCTGGTATAGAATACTAAAGGGGATAAAATGCTAGGCTTTTTTGAGACCGGATTCAGTGGCCTTGGCGGGTGGCCCAGCCCCATATTGATGATTTTTCTCGGCGGAGTGCTTTTATACTTGGGCATCGCCAGAAAGATGGAGCCCCTGTTACTGGTGCCCATTGGTTTTGGTGTTGTTCTGGTTAATCTGCCTCTGGGCGGACTGACGGAGACCATCGGTGGCGAGCCGGCCGGCTTACTTTCCCGCATATTTCGCTACGGGCTTGTCTGGGAGATAATCCCCTGTTTCATCTTTCTTGGTCTGGGGGCGATGACTGACTTTGGGCCCCTCATCGCTAATCCCAAGACCCTAATCCTTGGTGCTGGAGCCCAGTTTGGTGTTTACTTCGCCTTCTTCATTGCCCTGCTAATAGGAAGTGCCTTTCCCGATGTAGTCAAGATTGGTATTGAAGAAGCCGCCTCTATCGGCATCATCGGCGGTGCCGATGGACCGACTACTATCTATCTGACTAATAGGCTCGCCCCCCATTTTATTGGGGCGACCGCGGTCGCCGCTTATACCTATATGGCACTGGTGCCTGTTATCCAGCCACCGGTAATAAAATTGCTCACCACCCAAAAAGAGCGAGCAATATACATGAAACCCCAGCTAAGATCGGTATCTAAGACTGAGAAAATCCTGTTTCCCCTGATTGCAGCAATTATTATTATTCTGCTGGTACCCAAATCAGCCCCCCTCATCGGCATGTTTATGTTTGGTAATCTGCTATTTGCTTCTGGGGTTACTGAGAGACTGGCTGATACCGCGGCTAACGCCTTTATGAATATACTTACCATTCTCCTTGGCCTGTCCATTGGTGCCATTATGAGTGCTGAGGCTTTCCTCAGGCCTGAGAGCTTAATAGTATTTTCTCTAGGCGTTATTGCCTTCGCCGCCTCCACTGCCTTTGGTGTAAGCTTAGCCAAGTTGATGAACCTGTTTACTAAGGAGAAGATTAATCCGATGATAGGTGCCGCTGGTGTTTCAGCCGTACCAATGGCAGCCCGGGTAGTGCAGAGGATGGGGCAGCAAGCCAACCCGAGAAACTTCCTATTAATGCATGCTATGGGTCCTAATGTTGCTGGAGTAATCGGTACGGCTACTGCCGCTGGCATATTCTTAGGTATGGTGGGCTGAACTAGCTATTTCACTCCAGCTCAAATTTCTTTTAACTCAAATAAGATTATTTATTGACCTCACCAAATTACCCCCTTGCCTTATTGCCTAAAATCAAGTAAAGTCAATTTATGGGCAAATCAGGTAAATCACGTACTATCTTTGTCTGTCAGCAATGCGGTAAGGAAAGCCTGAGATGGCTGGGACGCTGCCCCAATTGTCAGGAATGGAACAGCTTTGTCGAGAAAACGGTAACCGCCCCGACTACTTCCTTCCAGTCTATTTCCCCAGTTAACCCACCTCAAGAGCTATCTCAGGTGGTTATTGAGGCGGCAGACCGCTTTCCACTTCCTCTGGCTGAGTTTAACCGGGTGCTTGGCGGAGGATTAGTATCCGGTTCCCTGGTGCTTATAGGTGGCGACCCCGGTATTGGCAAATCAACCCTCCTGCTTCAGGCTTCAGCCTTAATGGCTCAGGCTCAGGGTAAGGTGGTTTATGTTTCCGGTGAGGAAACGCTGCATCAGATTAAGCTCAGGTCGGAGCGTCTGGGGGTAAGGGGTGAGAAGCTTTACCTTCTGGCTGAGACTGACCTGGAGGTTATCCTGAACCAGATTGAACAGCTACAACCCCGCCTGGTAGTCATTGATTCCATTCAGGCTATCTACCTCCCTGAGTTGGATACAGCACCAGGCAGCATAACCCAGGTGCGAGAGTGTACCCAGCGGCTTAAGCACTGGGCAAAGCTCAGCGCGGTGCCTATTTTCATTGTTGGGCACGTAACTAAGGATGGTGCTATTGCTGGTCCCCGGCTTCTGGAGCATATTGTTGATGTGGTGCTCTACCTTGAGG
>JAUVXN010000091.1 GCA_030603605.1 Dehalococcoidales bacterium
GAAAATTACTAAAACTATCGGTTTGGTAAGGGGCAGCACTATTCGGGCAAGGCATGTCGGCCGGGATATTATGGCTGGGCTGAGGAGTTTAGTGGGTGGTGAAATAGTTGACTACACCAAGATGATGGCTGAAGCCAGGGAGCAGGCTATCCAGAGGATGGTGGAGGATGCCGAAAAGAAAGGGGCTAATGCCGTAGTCGGTATGAAATTTACCACCTCAATGATAATGTCAAATGCGTCTGAGATTCTTGCCTACGGCACCGGGGTGGTGGTGGAATAGATAAAACACAGAGGCTTACCGCTGTAGCCGCCAGGCAGTTAGCTAATCCTGAGCATGACTATTGAGATAGTGATAAATAGAACCACTAAGACGATGGTAAGCTGAAATAATGTCTTTTCCACACCCCGTTTAGTTCGAAAGACAGTACTAGCCTGACCAAAGATACCTCCCAGCCCCCCACCCCGAATCTGGAACATAATAGCCAGTATCAAGGCTATAGATAGCACTATCTGAGCCACACTGAGATAGGTTTGCATCTTATCCTTTCTTGAGCTTTTCCCTTAGTAATTCGCTGGCCAGCTTTGGATTGGCACGACCCCTGGTGGCTTTCATTACCTGCCCGATGAGATATTTTATAGATTGAGCTTTCCCCGCTTTATAATCAGCTACGGCTTGAGCGTTGGCTTGAATTACCTGACTGACTACCTTCTTGACTTCTTGGGTATCGCTGATTTGGCTTAGTCCTCGCTGAGTAATAATGTCAGCGGCGTCTTTTGCGGTATTAAACATTTCCTCAAGCACCAGCTTAGCACTGGTGCCGCTGATACTACCCTTCTGTATCAAATCCAGCAACTGGCAAAGCTGCTCAGGGCTAACTCTGCTGTCACTAATCTCAGTATTAGTGGTATTAAGCAAACGACTGAATTCATCTAGGAGCCAATTACTCACCGTTTTAGCTCTTCTGGCTAGTGGCAAGCTCTGGGGCGTTTCTGTTTTCAGGCAAGCTTCAAAGTAGTCAGCCATTGCCTTAGAGCCGGTAAGCAAGTTGGCATCATAGAGTGGCAGCCCGTATTCAGCTACGAATCGGTTGCGTCTGACCTCAGGCAGCTCAGGAAGTTTTGACCTTATTCCATCCACCCAATCCCGGTTTAACACCAGTGGTGGGAGGTCTGGCTCAGGGAAATAGCGGTAGTCGTGAGCAGACTCCTTACTTCGTTGCGAAACAGTTCTCCCCCTCTCTTCCACCCAGCCCCTGGTCTCCTGAACAAGCTTCTTGCCCTCAGCGGCTACCTTCCTTTGTCGTTTGGCTTCATGGTCTAAAGCTCGGTAGACTGCCTTGAAGCTATTCATATTTTTGACCTCCACCTTAGCCAAGGGGTCGGGGCTGTTCTCAGGGCGAATGCTGATATTAGCATCGCACCTGAAGCTTCCCTCTTCCATGTTCCCGGTAGATACTCCCAAGTACTGGAGTATACTGCGTAGCTTTATCAGGTACTGCCGGGCTTCTTCCGGGGAACGCAGGTCAGGCTCACCGACAACCTCCATCAGCGGCACGCCGGAACGATTAACATCTACCAGGCTGTAGACTTCCCCGTCCGGTGAAGTGCGGTGCAGTAGTTTGGCTACATCCTCTTCAAGGTGAACGCGAGTTATGCCTACCTTCCTCTTTTTCCCGTTAACTTCAATAGTGAGCCAGCCCCCACGCCCAAAAGGGGCATCATACTGTGAAATCTGATAGCCCTTCATAAGGTCGGGGTACGGGTAGTTCTTGCGGTCAAACTTGGTATAATCGGGGATGGTGCAATGGAGAGCCAGAGCCGTCATTATGGTATATTCCACAGCTTGCTGATTGATGGCAGGCAGGACGCCGGGCATACCCAGGCACACCGGGCAGACGTGGGTGTTGGGTGGCGCACTGGCATAATCGGCACTGCAACGGCAAAACATCTTGCTTCTGGTGAGTAGCTGGGCGTGAACCTCTAACCCGATGATAGTCTCAAAATCCATAGCTTATCTCATCCCTATCAGGTAACGCATTTAGTATAGCAACAATGCTGGTGACTGACAAGGAAGGGGGATAGGTTATGAAATAACTACATAGATAAGGAGGAGAAAGATAAAAAATAATTTGAGATATGCTATAATTTCTAGCGTAGTTTGGGGCTGTAGCTCAGCTGGGAGAGCGCCTCCCTTGCACGGAGGAAGTCAGGAGTTCGAGTCTCCTCAGCTCCACTTAAGGTCACTTTTGCAAAACCGGCCTGCTCCCGTGCGTGGGAAATGTAGTTATGACATTTGAGAGAAAGGTGGCGTTGTAGAGAGGGGATGGGTCAGTTACCATATTCAGGATAACACCCATTGATGAATTTCAATGAGAGTAAAGAGAAAAGTAGCATTGTATCAGTTGACTAAGAAACAATCGCTCATGCGAATGTTTATCATGGAGCCATCGTATTTGCCCTGCACCGTCACCGTTTGTCCTGACGCCAACAGATTAAGCTCAGGTCCATGTTTCCTGTCAAAAAAGCAACTTCACGATTTAATAGTGACTATGACCGGCGTCTGTGTGAAGAAGTCTATTTCTTGACGTATGACGATTTTCTCTCCCTGCCATACTTCCAGAGATGCTGGCAAGTTGTAATTGGCTTCATTGAAGGTTACGTTGAAAGTAGTCTTGCCTACGGCATCGGTCATATAAGCTTTACCGCCAACTTTGATCACTACCCCGCTCATCGGATCATTTTCTGTATCCATGACAATGACGTCGAATTCCCTCATTACTTGGGCGTTCTGCCATTGCAGGTTCCTATCTAAGCCCTCCAGCCTCAGGCTCCCCTTGATGGAGAAGTCGTTGGACATGGAGTGGTAGGGTACCCCGCCGATAATCTCTCCAGCCTCAGTCCAAAGCCCGTTCTGAAATATCATTGCCCCTAAGAAGTCTCGGGGTATGAATTCAACCACATGGGAATCAATCAATTTAACACTCGACCCTCCACTCGGCTGGAGGAAGAGGTAATCCGAATTGGTGATCGTCACGTTTGAATCCACAATCGTGAAGGGCCATTGCCCCATGATGACCACATCGTTGAGAATGATGTCGCGGTAGGTTAGACTGGAGGGAATTCCCACTCTTAGGTCTTGAAACTCCGCGGTGTCGTTTGTGATGTCGATGAAAACTTTCCGCAACTCCGAGTCAGATATCCTGACGTGAGCACTTGAATCGAGGAAGAAGATCCAGCCCCGCTCATACGGTCCATGCTTGAGCTTTCCCGAAAGTTCATCTTTCAGGATGGTCGTTCGCTCGAGCACAAGGTCGTAATCCGCCTGAGGAATCATTTCATGAACATCCCAGGACTCGAAGTATACCCCCGAGTGGAGTCCGTTTACTTCCATATGGGCTCTGGCAGGTACGGAAAGTCCGAGTGCGCCGAGTGTTGAGTCCGCTATCCGCATTTCACCCCCGGTCACCTGCAGCAGGCCTCCAATGGGATTGACCATTTCTGAGTTGCTCATGATGAATTTAGCCCCCTTAGACATGTCGAAATAATGAATTGAGGTTGGAGAATCACTTATACTCACCTCGCCGCGGTTGATCACGCATATCAAACCCGCCTCAGTTCCACCCGCGGCCGGTGAATGAATCTCGGAGTTCTCGATGATCAGCTTGGCACGAGGATCGACGAAAAAGTAAACGTGGACTGTGGGAACCGCTCCCCTGGCCATAACGAAGTCCGTATTCCTGATAATCAGGGTTGCCTGGTCGCGGACATAAACATTTCCCTTCTGGAAGAATTTTTCGTCCTCGATGAGCTGTGTCTCCTGCCCACCAATCACCAGGTCTCCCTCGTTCACTGTCCATTCCGATGAGCACTCCTTAGCGGATGCCGTTGCGCAACCAAAATCATAGAGGTTGTATTGGTAAAGGTTGGTGAGACCCTGGCCAGGAATATGGAACTGGATTGTCCCGCAGCAGGGAAAGTCGACGTGTTCCAACCCGGTCACCCAAGGGAGCGTCCCCACGATTAAGCCGGTCGGCGGTTGGTCCAGAGGTGCGTCAGGACAGATGACAGGTTTCCCCTCGCCGCCTTCCATGGGGATTTCCAATCCATCGACATATATCTTCCATCCACCCCATACACTCGGCCAGAAGTTAAGCTCAATGTAGATAATTTGTGTATCTGAATCCCACGTTACGTCAGTAATTACTATATCACTTAAGGCGATTGGTGATGGACCTGGCTCCGGTTCGGTCAAGGCAGGCGTAGTGCTCGGCTCCGGTTTAGCCGGGGTAGGCGCAGGACTTGGTTCTGGTTTAATTGGAGCAGGGGCAAGACCTGTTTTCTCGGTTTCACTTACTGAAGGTATTTGAGGTTGGCTTTGGCCAGGGGTAACTGTAGGCGGTCCTGTACAACCTGCCAATAAAAGTACAGATATTAGCATTATTAATAGAAACTTGTTGCTCATTATCGGATAAAAACATTGTAGGTTAACTACTAAACCTTTTCAACCACCACCTGCCACGACACAACAATCCAAAATGTTTAATTTAGGTAACATATTTGTATTTTGTTTACCTATTGCACAATGTGGCGTTTTGTGTAACCTAACAATCATTCCTTTATTGCATAGCAGGTTTAGCTATAAGACTCTAGGCGTGAAATTTGGCGGACCTTTTTACCCTATGACCTGCTCCCCGAAAACTGTACCACCCAAAGTGAGATTTTTATGGGATAATCACACTTTAAGAGGAGGATTATACCATGAAGAGTTCAAGGTACACGCCGGAGCAGGTAGCCTTCGCCATGCGGCAGGCTGAGTCAG
>JAUVXN010000115.1 GCA_030603605.1 Dehalococcoidales bacterium
TAAATAACGGCAAAACTCGGTTTTGGTTAGCACTGGTTGCCAAATTTGGGACTTCACTTTTCAACTTTACCTATCAATTATTTTACCTTATCACGCCCTTTATCTCCAGTAGTCCCCATGAATGAGGTATTGACAACCACACAAATGGGACTATAATTAAGGTCGCCTGATACGATAAGACCTTAAAAAGAATAAACGCTGGGTTGGTGAAGATGATGGGGACAAGCAAGGGCACTGGAACCGTTTAGAATAGCGGTGGCTGGTGCCCTTTTTATTTAAGCTGCTAAAAGGAGGTTACTAAGATGAAACGGTTCGACGAATTGCAAGTGACAGGCTCTATAACCGCAGGCTCTTTAACCGTTGAGGACAATGTCGGCATCGGGACAGTGATTCCGAAACAGAAACTGGAAGTAGCTGGAAACATTGATTATCAGCAACTTACTAGGCTGGAGGTTGACGACAGCTTCGTTGCAAATGTTCGGTGCGCTGATTTTCGCATTGGTCATTCCACTCGTCGGGGTGCCCTTGGCCGCGCTCTGGTTGATTTTCAAGACACTCTGGTATTAAATTTTGGTGCCGATTGGCCTTATGTGCGTTGTAATGGTCAATGGTCCCAGGCTTCATCAAGGGAGTTAAAGGAGAACATTGCTGACCTTTCCAGTAAAGAAGCTTTTGAAGCATTGGAAGGTCTGAGCCCTGTTAAATTCAATCTCAAGGCAGACGAAGAAAAATTGCCATGTCTTGGGTTTATTGCGGAAGATGCTCCAGAGATTATAGCGAGCCGGGATAGGAAAGCGATTTCAAACGGTAACATCATTACAATATTAGCCAAGGTCGTCAAGGAACAGCAGAAAGCTATATCAGCACTCGAAACGAAAGTCAGTAAGTCTGGTGGGGGAAGGTAGATTGGGATGAAAGAAGGGCACTGGAATCGCTGAAAATGGTAGTCAGTGCCCTTTTTATTTAAAGAACCAAGAACCGGTTTGAATAATAAAATCAGATATGTTATAATGTAATCGCACATGAGAGATGACTGTGAAGTGGGACGTAGCGTGGGGCGGAGGTCTGTTCAATTAGCCTCATTATTACCCTGGACTCCACTTAAACACTGGGCTGTCTGTTCGCCGCATTGGTAAACTCATCTGGTTATGCTGCAAGTAGTGTGTTGGTTACTTATTTTCTGTGAAAGGAGGTTAAATGCGCCAAGAAAAAGTAGTACAGGGGAGATGGCAAGCACTAAATAACACCGAGAAATTTTTCACGGTAGTTATAGCGCTATCTCTTATTGGTGGTTTCGGTTTGCTGGCTCTGGAAGCCAGCGGTTTGGTAATGCTGTGTGGAATCTTAGGCTGATTCTAGCCTGAAAATTTCAGGAAGGTATTGTCGTAAGTTGCAGGCCCTGAGTGATTCAGGGCTTCCTTATTTTATACCAGATGCCAATATAATCAAACCTGTCTTCTTGCCCTGACCCGCTTCTCTCCCCAAAATCGTAACTACATTCCGCATGCCTCGGGTTTTATCTCTGTTCCTACCGATAGCTTCATTTCCATATTTGTAGTAAGATAATATGAGTTATTATGGGTGATTTGGTGAAGCGAATAGCGGTTCTGGGTTCAACCGGCTCCATAGGGCAGCAGACCCTTGATGTCGTCCGTGCTCTGCCCCGGCGGTTTCGCATAGTCGGGCTGGCGGCGGGCAAAAACATTGATTTACTGGCAAGACAAATTACCGAGTTCAAGCCAGAGTTTATCTCTTATTCCCCGGTTAACAAACAGGATAAGAAGGCGCGGACTCGCCTGGCTAATGTAGAATGTGAGTTCCTGTCGCTGGAGGATATTGCCTGTCATTCGCAGGTGGACATTGCGGTTATAGCCACCTCGGGAAAGGTGGGACTGAGCCCGACGCTGGCTGCCATAAAAGCAGGCAAGAATGTTGCTCTGGCTAATAAAGAATCTCTGGTGATGGCTGGTGAGGTTATCACCGGTGAGGCAAGACTAAGCGGTGCCCTGATTCTACCCATTGACAGTGAGCACAGCGCCATATGGCAGTGCCTCAACGGTGAGGCACAAACGCCGCTCCAGCTTATTCTGACTGCTTCAGGTGGACCCTTCCGTGACTGTTCCCCGGCACAGCTAAAAGAGGTTACCGTCGAGCAAGCCCTGAAGCACCCCTCGTGGCAGATGGGAAGAAAGGTAACTATCGACTCGGCCACCCTGATGAACAAGGGGCTTGAGGTCATTGAAGCTCACTGGCTGTTCCATATGCCTTTTGCCAGTATCAGGATTCTAATTCACCCCCAGAGTATCGTACACTCAATGGTAGAATTTATGGACGGCTCAATTAAGGCACAGTTAAGTTACCCTGATATGCGCTTACCCATTCAGTATGCCCTGTCTTACCCTGACCGCCTGCCCAACCCGCAACTTCCACGGATTGACTGGAGCGATATTAATAGCCTGACTTTTGAGGAGCCCGACCTTGATAAATTTCCCTGCCTGGGGTTGGCAATTGAGGCAGGAAAGAAGGGAGGAACCTGCCCGGCGGTGCTTTGTGCTGCTGATGAGGTAGCCGTTGAGCTCTTCCTGTCGCGGCGCATCAGGTTTATTGATATTGCCGGTTTTACCGAACGGACGCTGGAGCAGCATCAGGTTATAGCTCACCCCAGTATAGAGGAAATCGTGGCGGCTGATGCCTGGGCTAGGGAGAAAGTCCGACAACTCATCACTGGAGATAGTCCATGACCCTCGCCATAACTATATTAATCGGTTTAGCTGTCCTGTCTGTGCTTGTTCTTGCCCATGAGCTGGGGCATTTTATCACTGCCAGGGCTTCCGGGGTGAAGGTGGAGGAATTCGGAATTGGCTTACCCCCTCGATTGCTATCGGTGAAACGGGGTGAAACACGATATTCTCTAAATGCTATACCCTTTGGTGGCTTTAACAAGCTGGCTGGCGAAGAAGACCCCAAGGTACCGAGGAGCCTCGCCAGCAAGGGCATTGGCATCAGATTACTGGTTCTCAGTGCTGGCTCCCTGATGAATTTTCTACTGGCTCTTCTTCTCTTCTCCATCGTATTTATGGTTCCTCGGGATGTGGTAATCGGGCAGGTGGTGGTGGAGGATGTAGCCTTGGATTCCCCGGCAGCCATGGCTGGTATTGAGCCTGGCGATACAATCCTCAGCGTCAATGAGGAACCGGTGAACAACAATAGCGACCTGCATCGCTATGTACAGCTTAGTCTGGGTAAGAAGATTACCTTACTAGTTCAGCGCAGTGATTTAACTAAAGAGAATGTTCAGGTTATACCCAGATTGAAACCACCAGAGGGTCAGGGGGCAATTGGTGTTGTCATTAGAACCGCAAATCCTACTGTAGTTAGTCAGTATTATCCCTTCTGGCGGGCAATACCTATGGGGGCAGCTAAATTTGTTGGGTATATAGTTTCATATAAAGATGGGTTGGTCGGCATATTCACTGGGAAAGAGCAGGTGTTGATTGTTGGTCCGGTTGGTATTGCCCAGCTAACCGGGGAGGTAGCTAAGACCGGAATTCACCCACTGCTGGAGATTGCTGCTTTATTTAGCTTAATACTGGGTATTTGTAACCTTTTCCCGCTCCCCGCCCTGGATGGTGGC
>JAUVXN010000062.1 GCA_030603605.1 Dehalococcoidales bacterium
AGTCTGCCTGCCCACCGCGAGAATTCATGATACGAACTGAGATTACGCCCTTATTCACCCCGGCTTCACAGACAATGCCCGGGGTATGAGCGGTAACTTTAGCGATGAGTTCTTCGCCGAGTTTAATCATTTCCTCGGTGGATGCCGACTCTACCGTAGCGTCAAAGACTTCAACGTGGGGATAGGAACTTGGGGTGGGGAACTGAAATTTAGCCGACATGCCGAACCGGGCTGTTTCCACAGCATTATTAACTGGATTAAGGGTGTCACCCGGGTCGGTTGTGGTGGCAAAACCAATCTTACCCTGTTTGACGATGCGCAATGACGTGCTTGTTTGCTGTTTGGCTTGCAGGTGCTTGAGTCTGTTAGCCTCAAATTGAACTTGAGTTTCCTCCGAGGAAACCAGAAACACCTCGGCTGCCTCGGCTGCCTTCATCGCTTGAGCCAGGATATCTTCCATTCACTTACCTCCGACCAGGCAGCGGCGAATTCGAATATGGGGACTGCCGTTAGATACCGGGAGAGGCACCTGCTCCCCCTTCCCACAGCCACCACCCTGGTTCATCTCCAGGTCATTGCCGATAGCAACTATGTTCTTGAGAGTGGTGAACACGTTGCCGGTAAGTACTACCGGGCGCAGTGCCTCAGCAAGCTTGCCATTACGAATCATGTAAGTTTCACCAGCCGAGAAGGTGAACATTTCCATACTGGTGGTGCCACCATACCAGTTCTTGGCGTATATCCCCTCTTTGATGTCACCTATCATATCCTCAAATGAGACTGACCCCGGCTCGATATAGGTATTGGTCATGCGGACAATGGGCGGGTAGCGGTAATTGATGGCTCTGGCGTTACCCGTAGGCTTTTCCTTCATCTTGGCCGCTGTCTCTCTGGAGTGAAGCCTGCCGACTAATTTCCCTTCCCGGATAAGGTATGTCCTGGTGGCTGGCGTTCCTTCATCATCATACTTATAGCTGCCGCGCAGTCCGGGTATAGTTGCCGTATCAACGATATTGAGCTGTTCGCTGCCGAATTGCTTGCCCAGAGTCATAATCTCACGCACGCGGTCATTTTCATAAACAAAGTCAGATTCGGATAGGTGTCCAAAGGCTTCATGGACGAAGACACCGGCCAGAACCGGGTCTAATACCACGGTATACTCTCCTCCCTTTACCTGTGGCGCCGATAGTAGCTCCACAGAATGCCGGGACATTTGCTCTACCGGCTGGTGGAGACCCTGAATTAAGCCGAAATCACCGCGACTGCCCGCGCTCAATCCTACCTGCTGCACCTCACCATCTCTGGCGGCGATAGCCGCCAGACGCAGGGTAATATCCGCCCTTTCCTGCTCAATATAGCTACCTGATGAACTCAAAAAAATAGTCTTTTTACGACCATCGGCATAGCCAATAATTGAGGTCTGTATCTCCGGGGTGTGCCAGATAATATCATTATACTCATCCAGCACCTGCTTCTTTTCGGCTAGTGGTATGGTTACCGGATTTCTATCTGGCTCGGCGGGTACGACATCAACCACTGGTTCTATCGTAGCCAGCTTGCTTGCTTCTTTACCGGCAAATTGAGCCTGCTTCACCGCCAATTCGACTCTGCCCGGAAGCTCATTGAGGTTATTAAAACTGACGAAGCCCCACCCCCCTCTCACCAGTGCCCGCACATTTCCCCCGGCGGCGGTCGCCCGACCGGTGGATTCCAGCTCTCTTCCCCGGTAGGTAATGTGACTGGTCTGGCTCTCCTCAAGGTGAGCCTCTATGTAATCAGCCTCGTATCGCTTGATTACTTCAGCCAGCTCTTGAGCAACAGTTTCAATACTCATGGATACTCTTCTCCTGGGCAGGAAACTATGCGGGCAGATTCTTTGATGAGTTGAGTTTACAAAACCGCCAAGCTCGTTGTCAATTAAGAAGCCCACCTAAAGCACGCCACGAGCCTCGGATTTTAGTCTGGCTGCTTTTCTGGGCGCGGCAATCCAGAAGGCTACGCAGGCTAAACCAATGCACACCATGCAGAGAACAAAGGCACCAATATAGCTACCCGATATGTCATATATATAACCACCCAGCCATGGGCCAATAGCACCCCCTACCCCCATGCCAGTAAGTAACAGACCCACTACAGCCCCGAAGTGCTTACCATGGAACATGTCGGCGGCACCAGCAAAGAGTGCAGGCATACAAAGCCCACTACCACAGCCAAAACATACGGCATAAACATATAAGAGCCAGGGCTGGGAGGTATCATTAACCGAAATCAATGCAACCAGGGCGACAATAGACAGGATAGCGGCCAGTGTAAAAGTTATCTCTCGGCCAATCCAATCAGATATTAATCCGGAAATCTGACCAGCCGCCATGAAGATGCCAAAGAGCGCAAAGATTGAGGCAGCAAAGGTGCTACTGTACCCCACATCCTCAGCGAATTTGACCTGGTGTGCCAGCACCAGATAGCACCCTATGCCCCAGAAGAAAAACTGAGTCAATACTAGAAGCCATAGCTGATGGGTTCTCATGATTTGCTTCAGAGTCCAGTTGCGAGTTGTGGGACTCCTGACAGCGGTTGTCTCTACAGGCAAGTCTTTGGCGGCTGGCAACTCGGCAGTGCCATAAGCCTTCAGGTTTTTGCTTTCCGGACGATAATGGAAGAAAAGCAGAATGAGGGGCGAGAGGATGGCAGCCGTTACACCAGCTATGACAAAGTAGGCAGAACGCCAGCCAAATAGGGATATGGCAAACGCAGCGAATAAGCCGTAGGTGCAACTAATACCACCCCCCATCTGTCCCAGTCCCAACACCAGCCCGCGCCTCTTAACAAACCAGTTGGTCAGCGCCGGAGCTATTAGAGGCCAGCCACAAAAGGCCATCCCCATGGGTGCCAAAATGCCGAAGAGTAGATAAAAGTGCCACAACTCATCGGCAAAGGCACAAGCAGCGGTGGCCGAGCACAGTATAATTATGCCTATCGGCATGACCCTCCTTGGGTTCCAGCGGCCACCAAGACCACCAGCTATAGGTGCTACAAAACCATAGACAAGAAGACTCAGAGACAGCATTATGGCGGTGTTGCCCCGACGCCAGCCAAACTCAGCTAGAATAGGTGGAAAGAATACCGAAAAAGAGTGCCTGATGCCATAGACCAGAGTCATGATGGCAATACTTATGCCAACAATAACCCAGCCGTAAAAAAATACTGGACGCCTGACCATCCTAATCAGCGTCCAATCTATCAACAATTGCCCCTGTTGACTCTTGAGCAACAGTTTCAATACTCATGGATACTCTTCTCCTGAAAAAACGGTAGGGCAGATACTTTGATGAGTTGAGTTTACAAAACCGCCAAGCTCGTTGTCAATTTAATGCAAGTGGTTGTTTATTGACCTCACCCCTTTAGGTTTTTATCGGGTGAGGTCACCAAATACTCTAATAGAACGGGGGCAGGGGGATAGGTTTCCAAACAATCCATAATGACACTTAAGACAGCACAAAATAGCTCAAATTGCTTGCTTTTGAAAAATGCGGTATGCTATATTAGCAGCGTTTCTTTTAGGAAAGCGAGGGCATTAGTTGGTAGCAAACTACGGTTACATTGGATTATTTCTCATTGTCGCTGTCCTTTTTACTGTTACTACCCTTCTCCTCCCCGTCACTCTTGGATTTCTTAAAATCGTCCCCAAGAAACCTGACCCGGTCAAAAATTCCACCTTTGAGTGTGGTATGGAAACCATAGGTAAGTCATGGGTTCAATTTAACTTCCGCTATTATTTTTATGCCCTCGTCTTTTTAGCTCTTGACGTTCTGGTTGTTTTCCTGTATCCATGGGCGGTTAATCTCAGGGAACTGGGAACTTCTAGCTTTATCATAATATTGATTTTGATTTTCATTGTTAGTGTCGGCTATGTGTACGCCTGGAGGAAGAAGGTTCTGGAATGGAAGTAGGTGAAGTCAGGAAATATATCTATTCTGATACGGAGCTTGACCAGGCTGAGGGTGAGCAAATAGAAGCGCTGAAGGCACGCAGCCAGCAGCCAATCCCCGACCCCGACCGGTGGCTGGATGAGGAGTTGCGCCGAAATATATTATTGACCACGGTGGACGCCGTAATTAACTGGGCACAGCGTTCCTCACTCTGGCCGGCAGTTTGCTTCCCAGCCTGCTGCGCCTTTGAGTTTATCACTACCGCTGCCTCCCGCTTTGATATTTCTCGATTTGGTATGGAAATCATCCGCGCCTCGCCCCGCCAGGCCGACCTGATGATTACCGCCGGCACCTTGACCTGGAAGATGGCACCCAATGTAAAGCGAATCTATGACCAGATGGCGGAGCCGAAATGGGTGATAGCTATGGGGGCTTGTGCTATCAGCGGCGGCATTTTCGCCTCGTCCTATAGCGTGGTCCCAGGATACAACCGTATCATTCCGGTTGATGTCTATGTGCCCGGGTGTCCACCCCGCCCTGAAGCCCTGCTTTACGGGATAGGGATGCTACACAAAAAGATAGCTAAAAGAACATTAGCGCAGAGAGGCTAAAAATGACAGTAGCCCTTTCCGGAAAAGAAATAGCCGGTCAATTAGAAGAGAAATTTCCCGGAAGCATTGTCGAATCTAATCAGGATAGTTTTGTCGCTAAGAGTGACTTCTTGCTGTCAGCAGCCGCCTTTCTCAAGGACACGCCAGGCCTTGATTTTGGTTACCTCAACTATATTACCGCTATTGATTACTACGACCACTTTGAAGTTGTCTATCAGCTAACCTCTTTGCGGCATAACCACAGCCTGTTATTGAAAACCAGGTGTTATGAGCGGGAAAACCCCACCCTGCCTTCAGTGGTTAGCCTGTGGCAGGGAGCCGATTTGCAGGAGCGGGAGATTTATGACCTTATGGGGATTAGATTTGAAGGTCACCCCAATATGAAGCGCATCGCTCTCTGGGAAGGTTTCCCGGGACATCCATTGCGGAAGGACTATTTGTAATGGCTCTTAAAACCGAACCTTTTGCCCTTAATATCGGCCCGGCACATCCAAGCACCCACGGGGTGTTCCGCATGAGGTCAACCCTCGACGGGGAAGTCATTATTGATATGGAGCCGATTTTTGGCTATTTACACCGCGGGATTGAGAAGCTGGCTGAGGAGCGAACCTATACCGGAGTTATTCCGCTGACCGACCGCCTGGACTATCTGGCTTCAATGAGCAACAATCTGGCTTACTGCTTGGCTGTGGAAAAGCTAGCCGGGATAAAAGTCCCGGAACGAGCCGAATACCTGCGGGTTATTCTGGCTGAGCTACAGCGCATCGCCAGCCACTTAATCGCCGTTGGTGCTTTTCTGAATGATTGTGGCGCCTTTATGACCCCCATTCTGTATATGCTCCGGGAAAGAGAAAAGATTTTAGACCTGTTTGAGATGGTCTCCGGCCAGCGGCTTACTTATAACTACATGCGGGTTGGCGGCGTCAGTCAGGATATTCCGGAGGAGTTTTTACCGGCTTTGCGTAAGTTCGTCAAGCAAATGCCCCGCTTTATTGACGAATATGACCGGCTTATCAAGGAGAATGAAATATTGCTGGCACGCTCCAAGGGGGTTGGTATCTTACCCGGGGAAATGGCTATCAATTGCTCGGCTAGTGGCCCGGTACTTCGTGCCAGTGGGGTTAAATGGGATATACGCAGGGCAGACCCGTACTCCATTTACGACCGCTTCGAATTTGATATACCTACCGGTAGTGTTGGTGACTGTTATGACCGTTACCGGGTAAGAGTGGAAGAGATGCGGCAGAGCCTGCGCATCATCAAGCAGGCAATGGAGCAGATTCCCTCGGGACCGGTGAGAAGTGAAGTGCCGCACCTGGTTCGCCCACCGGCGGGAGAGGCTTATGCACATATTGAAGCGCCTAAAGGCGAACTTGGGTTCTATCTGGTGTCAGACAATTCTATTGCCCCTTACCGCTGCCATATCCGCGCCCCGAGCCTGATTAACTTGACCGCTCTGCGCGAGATGATGGTCGGCTGGAAGATTCAGGATGCCATAATCATCTTTGGCAGTATTGATATTTGCATGGGTGAGGTTGATAGATAGTGAGTATAGCTAATCTTGGTGTTAATAGTCTGCTGAGTCACCCAGCTACCCTGCCCCCTGACTGGCCGGGCGGGTTCTGGTGGCACTGGCTGGTGTTTACCGTTATCATCCTCGCCTTTGTCCTGTCGATGGTAATGGGCTTTATCTGGCTTGAGCGAAGGGGTATGGCGCGTATGCAGGCACGCCTCGGTCCCAATCGGGTCGGCCCCTTTGGCTTGCTCCAGCCGGTAGCTGATGCCATCAAAGTATTGCTCAAAGAAAACATTGTTCCAACCAAGGCGGATAAGATAGTTCACTGGCTGGCACCGGTTGTTGCCTTCGCTCCGGCACTAATGATCTTTGCGGTGGTCCCTTTTCAAGACGGGGCGCTACTGGCTGACCTGAATATCGGCATCCTTTATGTGGTAGCGATTAGCTCAGTCTCAACAGTGGGGATATTTATGGCGGGGTGGGGCTCAAGCAACAAGTACTCCCTCCTCGGTGCTATGCGCGAGGTAGCCGCAGTAGTGAGCTACGAGATTCCACTGGTGCTGGCTATTCTTGGCGTGGTGCTGATAGCTGGCTCACTTTCCATGAACCAGATTGTACTGGCTCAGAATGTTCCTTTTATTTTGTTACAGCCGCTGGGCTTTCTTCTCTTTTTCATTGCCGGCTGTGCCGAAATTAATCGCAGCCCCTTCGACCTCATGGAGGCTGATTCAGAGCTTGTTGCCGGCTTCCATACCGAATACTCTGGAATGAAATTTGCCATGTTCTACCTGGTAGAATACGCTGAAGCCCTGGCTATGTCAGCGATAATTACCACTCTCTTCCTCGGCGGCTGGAGAGGACCGATATTACCACCATGGCTCTGGTTTTTGATTAAGGTTTTTGCTGTCTTCTTTGTCATGATATGGACACGAACCACACTGCCTCGCATTAGAATAGACCAGCTAATGGCACTGGCCTGGAAATTCCTATTACCTCTGGCTTTGATTAACCTGATTATCACTGGCATACAGGTATTAATCTGGCCGGTAGCTTTACCATGGGTAATGGTGCTGGTTAACATTATGATAATGGCAGTACTGGTATTGCTATGGTCTAAATTCTTTAAGTTAGGATGGGGTAGAGTTGAAGTTTGAACGGTATGGTATCGGTATCGCTAAAGGACTGACGGTAACCATAAGACACCTGTTTCGCCATCC
>JAUVXN010000045.1 GCA_030603605.1 Dehalococcoidales bacterium
AGTGGCTCAGCTTATTGGAGCCAATGCTGAGGGAATAATATTCACTGGTAGCGGCACTGAGAGTAATAATTTCGCTATCAAGGGCTTGGCGCTAGCCTCGCAAGCCAGGGGTAAGCATGTGGTAATCTCGGCAATTGAACACTTCTCGGTATTGCACTCAGCAAGAACTCTGGAGAAATGGGGTTTTGAGCTGACCCTGGTTCCGGTGGATAAATATGGTGTAGTTGACACTGAGGCTGTCAGGCAAAGCATCAGGAAAGATACGGTGCTGGTATCCGTCATACATGCCAATGGTGAAGTGGGCACCATAGAGCCAATAGCGGAGATTGCGAAGATAACCAGGGAGAATAACGTGACTTTCCATACTGATGCCGTGGCTACTGCTGGAACCATACAGGTTGACATAAAGGAACTGGGGATAGACGCCTTAAGCCTGGCTGGAAACCAGTTCTATGGACCCAAAGGGGTAGGCGCTCTCTGGGTGCGAAAAGGAGTGCGCATTATGCCTCTGCTGGATGGAGGGGTGCAGGAAGGAGGGCGGCGAGCCGGCACGGAAAATATCCCGGCTATTGTCGGTTTGGGCAAGGCTGCTGAGTTGGCAAGAACCAGTATGGAAACTAGAATCGAGCATCTCACCCCGCTCCGGGACCGTTTGCTGGCGGAATTGCCGGCTAAGATTGACCATGTGGTGGTTACCGGTCACCCCCGGCATCGCCTTCCTGGAAACGCCAGCTTTTGTGTACGGTTTATTGAAGGCGAGTCCATGCTTATGTTGTTAAATAGCCAGGGGATTGCTGTCTCCAGCGGCTCAGCCTGCACCTCAAGAGCACTTAAAGCTTCCCATGTGCTCATTGCTATGGGTCTATCTCATGAGCTGGCTCAGGGTTCTGTTCTCTTCACTCTTGGTGTAAATAATAATAATGAAGACGTAGACTATGTCCTGGAGGTGATGCCAGCCATTGTGGACAGGCTGCGGCAAATGTCACCACTTTATTCTAAATTCAGCAAGACAGGCAAAGGAGGCAAGTAGTATGCCGATATATAGCGAAAAGGTGATGGAGCATTTTATGAATCCCCGTAATGTGGGGGAGATTGAGAACCCTGATGGCATTGGAGAGATAGGTAATCCGATTTGCGGGGATATGATGGCCTTCTATATTAAGGTTAAAGATAATCGTCTGGAAGATGTTAAGTTTAAGACTTTCGGTTGCGGGGCGGCGATTGCCGTTTCCAGTATGGTTAGCGAAATGGCTATAGGTAAGACGCTGGAAGAAGCAATGAAAATCACGCCTCAGTTGGTGGCTGATGAATTGGAGGGATTACCCAAGAATAAATTTCATTGCTCCAATTTGGGTGCCCAGGCCTTACATAAGGCTATTAAGAATTACCAGGGCAGAAAGAAAGCACAAGGAGGGAAGGAATGATGGGAGCAGAACCAAAGCCAGAAAAGGAACGCCGTTTTTGTCCTTACTGTGATGAGGAGATGGTGGAAACATCGTTTCCATACTGCCAGGCTTGTGGGTTAACCGTGTTTTATTGCCCCAAGTGTCGAAAACCTGTCTCCCGAGACAAAAAAGTATGCCCTCACTGTGGAGCCGAGATTAAGGGCGAGAAAGACTAAAGGTTTGAGATTAGATGGCAGAAGAAAAGGAGAAATTAACCATAGCTGTCTTAAGTGGAGACCTGGAGCGTGCTTTGGCTGCTTTTATGCTGGCAGCCACTGGTGCCAGCATGGGAATGGAAGTGAGCATGTTCTTCACCTTCTGGGGGCTGAATATCATTAAGAAAGATGAAGGTAGCATTAGAAGTAAAGGACTGATGAGAAAAATGCTGAACTTCATGAACCGGGGCGGCAGCAAGAGATTAAAGCTTTCCAGGTTTAATATGTTTGGCTTAGGTACCTGGATGATGAAGAGGTTGATGAAGGAGGCCAATATGCCCTCCGTCAGCGAGTATATCACTATGGCTCACAATATGGGGGTAAACATTATTGCCTGCACAACTACATGTGGGGTGATGGGCTTGCCTGCAGAAGAAGAGACTTTCCGCAGTGAAGTTACTAGCCTGGCCGGTGCCGCCTATTTCTTGAATGAGGCACGTAAATCAAAGGTAACCCTTTTCATCTAAGTCACTATAGCCAAATCAAGGAGGAAATGATGAAGGCAGACCAGACCCTGGATTGTGTGGGGCTTTATTGCCCGATGCCTATCGTCAAAACGGCGGAGAAGTTTAAGGAGTTGAAGCCGGGAGAGGTACTGGAGGTAGTGGCTGATGATAAGGGGATAAAACAGGACATGCCGGCTTGGTGTGAAGCTACCCGCAACGAGTATTTGGGAATAGAGGAGGAGGGTGGGGAAATCAGGGTCTATGTGAAGAAGTCACATAAGTGAAGGCCGCTACTCTCTTGTCACTACTGTCTATCCAGTCTTGTTCAATTACCCTCTGTAGAACGAAGGAATTACAACATGTCACATATGGCTGATATTACTATTGTTGGTGCTGGTGTAATCGGGCTAGCCATAGCGGCGCAGGTGGGGAGTGAGGACAGGGAAGTCTATGTGCTGGAAAAGAATGAAACATTTGGTCAAGAAATAAGCAGTCGGCACAGCGAGGTTATACACGCCGGTATCTATTATCCTGAAGGCTCGCTAAAGGCAAGGATGTGCGTCACTGGCAACCGTATCCTTTATGAACTCTGTGAGAGATATGGTATAGGTCATAGGAAACTTGGGAAGTTGGTAGTGGCAACAAATGATGAGGAGAGCGGGGAACTGCAGGCATTGCTGGAGAAGGGACAGAGAAATGGTGCTCAGGGCTTGAGGATGCTGTCAAAACAGGAGATAAAGGAGTTAGAGCCAAATATAGCTGGAGTGGCGGCTATTTTGTCCCCGTCAACTGGCATTATTGACTCGCATGCGTTAATGAAACACTTTGTTGCCAGCGCTAGGGGGAGGGGAGTCCAGATAGTCTATCAAACGAAAGTCGTTGGGATAGAAAAGGTAGCTGATGGGTACGAAGTGAGTGTGGAAGATAACACCGGAACATTTTCCTTTACCACGAGGCTTTTGGTAAATTGTGCGGGTCTCCAGAGCGACAATGTAGCTGAGCTGGCTGGAATAGATATCACCAAGGCTGGATATCAACTGCACTATTGCAAAGGAGAGTATTTTAGTGTAGGCAGGGGCAAAAATACTCTGGTTAAGAGGCTGATATATCCGGTACCATCAGTCGGTCTCACCGGTCTTGGCATTCATGTTACTCTTGACATGGGGGGGAGGATGCGGTTAGGTCCCAGTGTTCAATATGTGGATAGCCTGGATTACACTGTTGACAGTCAGCACAAGACCCTTTTCTACGATTCAGCAAGAAGATTGCTGCCATTTCTAGAGTATGATGACCTGGAGCCGGAAATGGCTGGTATCAGGCCGAAGCTTCAGGAGTCCGGGGGAGACTTCAGGGACTTCGTAATCAGGGACGAAAGCGGTAAGGGTCTGCCCGGATTTATCAACCTCATCGGAATTGAGTCCCCCGGCCTGACCGCCTCCCCGTCTATAGCCGAGTATGTTGGCAGCCTGGTTAAAGAACAGTTTGGCAAGTGACGGTGTGAAATAGATTACCTGTCTTTACAAAGCTGATTTTTGGGGCTAAAATAGATATGTCTTTGGGCGGTTAGCTCAGTTGGTAGAGCGTTGGTTTCACATACCAGAGGTCAGAGGTTCAAGTCCTCTACCGCCCACCATTATGGTAATTTTATTACCCTAAATTAACCAATAGTTAGCTGATTGTTGTACCTAAGTAGAGGCCGAGGTATTCCTGTTTTCGTCTACCAATTATTTAGCCCCCAAGGCATCTACCTTAGCCTGTAATGGCGCTTTTATGGAGCCGAAGTCCAGCCCTTTCTGAATAGCAAAATCGCGAATTGTCATGCCGGTAACTGGAAGTTCTTCTCCGATAACGGTTTTAATTTCCTCTTCGGGAACCCCCCAGGCCAGTAGGTCTCCAAACGTAGTATTTCCTTTGATAACCATTTCAGTTGATGTTTCGTGTTCTTCTGTTGGGACAACTCCTTCAGTTATGGTACTGGGTTCCACTATTCGTAGACCACCAATGTCTATGCTGTGGGTGTCTAAGAACGCAACTTGGTCTTCCGTGAGGTTTGCTTTAGCCTTGAGAATCTCAACCGCAGATTCTGGTAGATAGTCATCACCTGAAAGCGTATACGGCAAGCCGGTGTAGAGCGCCACAAATACCTTCACGGAACCGGTGCCTATCTCTACATCTTCCTCCAGATTTGCGTAGGCCGCTTCCAAATCCCCACACCTGAAGTCTGCCAGGTTCTCGATAGCTCCTAGTCCAAATGCTGTCCCCAGTTCGGTAAGAGGTATCTCCCACAGCTCACTTATACCCCCAAAGCTATAAGAACCACGGATGTCGGCCGGGTTATATTCCCCGGCAAACTCGCCTGCCTTAAATGTTACAGGAACCTGACCGCCCCCACTACCCTGGCCACCCCCATTACCTGGGCTACCCCTACCGCCCTCAGTATTCCAGAGGTTAAACGCCATGGTCATGGCGATTCCGCCAAAGATAACTATCAAGACAATTAAGCCCATATGCCAGCTCTTTATTTTCATCAACTTCTCCTTACAGCTTTCCTATCGTCATTACTACCGTATCCTCCAGAGGACAGGCATCTTCTGACGTGCATTTCAAACAACTTATACACTGATGGTCTCGGACTGTCCTGCCTGTTGACACCTCGATATTCATCGGGCAGGCACGGTCGCAAGCCTTACAATCGATGCATGTTGATATATTCCGTTTTATCGTGAAGACCCGGAAGAGGTTAAACACACCGAGAACTGCCCCGTAGGGACAGGCATACTTGCAGAAAGGCCTTTCCACGAACAGAGAAGCCAGTATCACCACCCCCAGTATTATTAAACTGCTGATGGCCACCTCACCCGTCCAGAAGTTAAACAGGGCAAAGTAGGGGTCGTAGTCCGCAAAAAACAGCGTTGCCGAAGTAGCGGTAACGTACACCACCCATATCAATACCCCATAACGCAGGTATTTCAAATACCGGTCGGTTCCGGCGGGTATAAGTCTATTGAACTTTTTGGGGGATATTTTCCTACCCAGCTTTCCAAGCCACTCCTGAAAACTACCTAAAGGGCAAACCCAACCACAAAACGCCGGGCCAACGAGTAATGCCAGAGCAAATACGATATACATTAGGATAAAGGCTGATTCATGGATTTGATGTACATAGGTCCCCGCCGTGACATACTGGTAAATTGAGACGACACCACCAAAGGGACAGACAGCATGCAGCGATGCCGATGACAGGAACCCGATTGCCATTCCCCGTTCTTCCAGTGCATGATTGACCGCAATCAATGCAATGAGGGCAAAAAAGAATATTTGAACAACCAACCGCAGATTAATCTTCTTGCTGCTTTTATCTCTTTTCTTTACGTTCTTGGGTACTGGTGCACCCCGAGGAGCTCCTTTTTGTGCCATCAAATACTCTCCTTATCGCCTTTGGTACCATCCTTTATTCTGGATGGTTTCTACACTATATAACGAAAAAGATGCTAATTGGTTAGCCCAAAGTCACTACTGCTTGGTGGATGGTACTAGACATAATAGGCTCATGCCGTGGGCCTTTGGCATGAGACAAGCAACTGTTGCAAAGACGGAATCAGTCGCTTCTTCCCAAAGAGAAGTTCGGGAACTGTCCCCCAAGGCCCACCATTCACCTCATCAGGCTGGGCAGAAAAAGAGCCACCTGCGGGAAAGCCACGATAATAGCGGTACAAACTATCATGGCTATAAGGAAGGGGATGACACCCTTGAAGATTGTACCCAGTGGCACGTCTTTGGCCACCCCGCTAATAATATAAACGTTCGTGCCTAGCGGCGGCGATATTACCCCTATCTGAGTTACCAGGACTATTATCACCCCAAACCAGATGGGGTCATAGCCCAGAGTGGTAATCACCGGAAAGAAAATGGGTACGGTAAGCAAAATAAGCGCCAGTGAGTCGATAAAACAACCACCGATAAGATAGCTTATAATGATTAGAGCTATAACCGCGGTTGGAGGAATGGAGAGTTCCGCCACCCACGTTGCCAGATTGAAAGGAATCCTGGTCACGGCTAAGAAATGACCGAAAACAACGGCACCGGTCACGATAACCATGACCATGCAGGACAGTTTGGTGGTGTCCAGTATGGAGGCTTTGAATCCCTGCCAGGTAAGCTTTCTTCTGGCCAAAGCCGTAATTAATGCTCCACCAGCCCCAACCGCCCCAGCCTCGGTGGGGGTAAAGAAACCGGTAAATAGACCCCCCATGACCAGGGTAAACAAGAGTATGGTCTCGGCTAATTCCGATAGTGATGCCAGTTTTTCTTTTAAGCTCACCCTTGGTCCGGGGGGAGCCAGATTGGGGTTCCTCCGGCATAATATGTAGATGGTAGCTATGAATAGTCCGGTGAGCAGTATGCCGGGCAGGATGCCAGCCACAAAAAGCTTGCCTATGGACTGCTGGGTCATCACTCCGTAAACGATGAAGATGACACTCGGGGGGATAAGTATGCCCAGGCTGCCGCCGGCAGCCACACAACCGGTAGCTAATTTTGGGTCATAGTGATACCTTTTCATCTCCGGTATGGCTACGGTACCCATAGTGGCAGCGGTGGCATTTGTCGAGCCGCAGATAGCCGCAAAACCGGCGCAGGCTACAGTTGTCGCCATAGCCAGTCCGCCGCGAAACTGCCCCACCATTTTATAGGCGAAATCATAAAGTCGCTGACTCGTCCCTGAATAGAAGGCTATTTGCCCCATGAAAATAAACATTGGAATAACCGTCAGGGAATAAGCCGAGAAATTGGAGAAGAAGTCCTTGGCGATGAGATTGGCACCAGCTCCAAAAGTAGTAAGGTAGCTAAATCCTATAAGGCCCAGGAGGGCCAGGAGGAAACCGACCGGCAAGCCAGAGAAAAGCAGGACAAATAGAGCCCCTATGCCGATAACGCCGATAACACCGGGGTTCATTTTCTCACCGCCTGAGCCAGTGACTTAAAGAAGTCCAGCAGCAGGAGCAGGCTGACCGGCAGGCAAGCCAGAGCCAGGCCATACACGAAAGGGAAAAAGGGTATCTTTTCGGTGGGTGATACTTCGCCGCTAGCCCATAAGTTTCCGGCAAACAGGTAGCTCTGCCAGGCGATTAAGGCGAAAAGCCCGGCACCAGCGAGGGAAGTGATGCATCTTATAATACTCTGACGCCGACGAGACAGGCGTACCACAAGATAGTCAATAGCGATATGCCCACCTAAAACCTGGGTATAGGCGATGGCGAAGGCAGCTATGATGACACCAAGAAAACCGACTATCTCAAAAGTACCCGGGATGGGACGGCCGGCAGAGCGCATAACCACATCAGCGCAGGTAAGGAGCATCATCAATACCAGCCCGCCACCCGCTATCCAGTTGAACCAGTAGCTTAACCGCCCGGCAAATTTCCTTAAACGGGACATATAAATATGGCCTAATTTCTATTGGCTGTATTTACTGATGAGGCTTTTTGCCTCGGTGACCAGCTCTTCACCGGGCAAGCCGGCAGCATTCATAGCGGCGATATATTCATCTGGTAGAGCCTCAACCGCTTCTACCCAGCGGGCAGCCTCTCCAGCTGAAAGCTCAATGATTTCATTGCCCAGGCTCAGGGTATATTCCCGACCGGCGGCATCGGCATCATCCCAGACTTTAGCATGGACATCAATCCATTCTTCGCTTACCTCGGTGAAAATTTCTTGTATGTCCTTTGGTAGTGAGTCCCACTTTTCCAGGTTTATGCCAACCCACATCGCGGTAGTATAACCGGTTTGGTAGCAATTAGTGGTATGTTTGATGACCTCAGCCTGCTTCCAGCCTTTCAGTACCTCGATAGGGCCGAAGGTGCCACTAACCGTCCCCTTTTGCAGGGCTTCATAAGTCTCTCCCTGAGACATAGCCACCGGGGTACCACCAAGCGCCTCCACAATCTTGGCAGCAAGGCCGGTGCATCTTATCTTCATACCCTTAATGTCCTCCAGGGTTCCTACCGGAGATTCAGAGTGGAGTAGTCCGGGTCCGTGGGCATGGAAATAAAGTGTGTGCGTATCCGCCAGTTCCGCTGGCTGATATTTCTGGTAAATATCGTTAACGACTCTGGTGGCTACTGTGCCACTGGGGTAGCCAAGCGGAAGGTCGACACCCTCCATAAGAGGAAAGCGACCTCTCGTGTAGGCAAGGCAAGTCATACCGATATCAGAAATACCTTGCACTACACCGTCGTAGCACTGGGGAGCCGGCGTCAGCGTGCCTCCCGGATAGTAGGTAATCTTGACCCTGCCGCCGGTGCGCTTTTCTATCTCCGCTATCCAGCTTTCAGCTGCCACGGAGTTGGCATGGGTGGGGGGAAAGAAATTACTGTAGGAGAGTTCCACCGGTTTCTCCGCAGTTGGTCCTGTCTGGCAGGCACCGAAGAGTAACGCTACCATTACTAAAGCCACACCAATTACGATTACATTTCTCTTCATTTTTCACCTCCACTTTTATTTTGTTAGAGTCCAGGTTTTCGAGCCTAAAATAGTTTATAATACAAAGCTTTCTTTTACCCCGGCGTATTTTTGTCTTAGCTTCGGCTTTTCTATTTTACCGGTGGGGTTTCGGGGTACCGCATCAAATATAATGAGCTTCGGTCTCTTAAATTGGGGTAAATTCTGGTCACAGAACTGTTTTATCTCTTCTTCGGTCAGTGTTTCTCCCTGCTTTGTGGCGATAATGGCGGTTGCTATTTCTCCTAACCTTTCATCGGGAAGCCCAATTATAGCCACATCATGAACTTTGGGATGATTCTGGATAACCTCCTCCACTTCGACCGGATAAATGTTTTCCCCGCCGCTAATAACAACATCTTTCTTTCTGTCAACAATGTAGATAAAACCTTCCTCATCTTCTCTGACCATGTCACCGGTGTATAGCCAGCCGTCTCTGATAGTCTCAGCCGTTCCCCCGGGGTTCTTGTAGTATTCCTTCATCACGCCGTTACCTTTGACCAGCAGCTCCCCGACTTCTCCTTGAGCTACATCCTCCCCCCTGTCATTTACAATGCGTGTTTGCCAGCCGTAGCCAGCTTTGCCGATAGCTCCGACCTTTCTTTCGTTTTCTATGCCGAGGTGGACACATCCGGGTCCTGAGGACTCACTCAGCCCGTAATTGGTGTCATACTGTACATCGGGGAAGTATTCCTTCCAGTGCCTTATCAGGCTGGGAGGCACCGGCTGTGCCCCGATGTGCATCAGTCGCAAGCCACTCAAATCGTAGTTGCTCTTATCCAGCTCTCCGGCGTCCAGCGCCTCCAGAATATCCTGAACCCAGGGTACCAGCAGCCACAGGATGGTGCCCTTCTCCTGAGCAGTAGCTTCAAATATATATTGGGGGCTTATTTCGGTTAGCAGCGTCGCCCGCCCGCCGACCAGCAAGCTGCCGAACCAGTGCATT
>JAUVXN010000052.1 GCA_030603605.1 Dehalococcoidales bacterium
TCACAGCGACTGGAGTTGTATCGGGAGGCAGCCGAGCGTTTGATTTCGCAGGGGGATGCTTATTATTGCTACTGTTCACCCCAGCGTCTGGAGGAGATGCGGGCGGAACAGGTAAGGCGCAAGCAGCCGCCGGGCTATGACCGGCATTGTCGTGAGCTGAGTCCACAGGAGCGGTCGCAAAAGGAAGCTGAAGGTGTTATCCCGGTGGTGCGTTTCAAGACGCCACTTGAGGGACAGACCGGGTTTAACGACTTAATCTGGGGTAAGGTGGCATTTGAGAATAGTACCATTGATGATTTTGTCCTGCTCAAATCGGATGGCTATCCTACCTATCACCTTGCCAATGTAGTTGATGACCATGCTATGGAAATCAGCCACGTTATCAGGGCGGAGGAGTGGATATCCAGCACTCCCCGTCACCTGCTTTTATATCAGGCTCTCAATCTTGAGCCGCCGCAGTTTATTCACCACCCGATGATACTGGGTCCTGACCGTGTCAAGCTGAGTAAGCGGCATGGTGCAGTATCCATAATCGAGTACCGGGAGCAGGGCTACCTGCCGGAAACGATGTTAAATTTTCTTGCCTTAATCGGCTGGTCTCTGGATGATAAAACTGAGCTTCTGTCGCGGCAGGAGCTTGTGGATAACTTTTCCTTGGATCGAATTGGCAAGACCGGAGCCATATTCAATCGGGACAAGCTCAGCTGGATGAACGGAGTATATATCCGTAACCTGAGCCTGGAGATTTTTACCGAGCGGGCTCTCCCGTTTTTGGATAAGGGTTTGCCGCCGGAGGTAAAGCGGCCACTTGATATTGACTATGTCCGGCGGATTATGCCCCTGATTCAGGAGAGAGCTAAAACCCTGGCTGAGGTGCCTGACCTGGTCGAGTTTTTCTTTGTTAGAGAGCTTGACTATGATTCCAACCTGTTAATTGGCAAGAAAATGAGTCGGGAGTCAACTATTAAAGCACTGGAAGCAGGGCAGCAAAAATTAAAGCAAATAGAAGCATTTGATACAGAAGTTTTGGAGGTGGTGCTCAGACCTCTGGCTGAAGAGTTGGGGCTGAAGACTGGTCAGCTCTTTGGCACACTGAGGGTAGCAGTTACGGGTCGGACAGCAGCACCTCCGTTATTCCAGACTATGGCGGTGCTGGGTAAAGAACAGTGCCTGATACGGATTAAATCGGCACTGGACAGGCTATCCGTCCTTAAAGATTGAGGCTGCCGGAAGAGAATGAGTTGACATAAGGAGAGCCTATGTTGAGAAGCATTAAAGACTGGCTCATGGTTGGGCTGTTACTGTTGGATGAGGTGGCGGCATTAGTTTTAGTGCTGTTGGTCTTGTGGTTTTTCAAAATAAGAATTTCTTTTGAGATTGTGATTGTTATTGCATTGCTGCTTGGTACTTTTGCCTTCATAACGCATAAGGTGATTATACCCAGTTTCCATAAGAGAAAGGTTACCGGCTCGGAAGGAATGGTAGGCCTTGTGGGTGAGGTGATAGAACCGCTGGCGCCAGTTGGGGTCGTCCGAGTTGAGGGTGAATTGTGGAAAGCCAAAGCGGTTGGTGAGGATGACATAGAAGCGGGCGAGGATGTGGAAATTCTGAGATTGCAAAAGCTTACCCTAGAGGTCAAGCGTAGAGACAGGTAGTTATGAGGTTAGGATTATCAACAATAGAAACTGTGGAGCCCGAGTATATTGCTCTGTACCGGTCAGGTGAACTGGAGCATCGCGCCGAGTCGCTTGAGGCACGGTTAAGCTCGTGCGATGTATGTCCGAGGGAATGCGGCGTCAATCGACTGGAAAATGAACCGGGGTTTTGCCATTCGGCTCACCTGCCCGTGGTTGCTGCAGTTTGTGCCCACCATGGAGAGGAACCGGTCATTTCTGGAAGTAGAGGGTCAGGGACAGTCTTCTTCGGCAACTGCAATATGCGCTGTGCCTATTGCCAGAACCACCAGATTAGCCAGGGAGTTAGTGAGCAATCTGGAGAGATAGGACCCGCATACCCTGGCGGAGCGTATGCTCTATCTTCAAAATGAACTGGAGTGTCATAATATCAACTTTGTTTCGCCGTCGCACTTCGTACCGCAGTTGGTCCGGGCGGTGGTGGCGGCGGTGCCGATGGGACTCCGGCTGCCGCTGGTCTATAACACCAGCAGCTACGATTCTATTAAATCCCTGCGGGAGCTTGACGGTATAATAAACATTTACCTGGCTGACTTGAGGTATGCTTCCAATAAATGGGGCAGAAGGTTTTCACAGGCTTCAGATTATGTGGAGCGGGCTCGTGCCGCTATTAAGGAGATGTATCGGCAGGTTGGGGACCTGGTAGTGGATGATGAAGGCATTGCCCGGAAGGGATTAATTGTGCGCCATCTGATACTCCCCAACGGGCTGGCGGGCAGCCGGGATTCACTTGTCTGGTTGGTTGATGAGGTCTCGCCTGCGGTTACCGTCAGTATCATGTCGCAGTACTTTCCGGCGCACCGGGCTTCGCAGATCCCCCTTCTTTCCAGGACAATCTCAATGTCGGAGTATTTAGAAGTCGCCGGACTACTGGATGAGTTGGGGATAGAGAATGGGTGGGTGCAGGAAATGGATGCACCGGAGAACTACTTGCCTGATTTTACTGGTGAGGGGCATCCTTTTGAATTGGCTGCAAGTAGCCCGAAATGAGGCTTATAGTCTTCTGCCTTACTTCCTTTTCCGCTTGGAAAAGCCAAATTTAATTTTTTTACCGTTAAGCTTGTCCTTCTTGTTTGCATTTTCAATGAAGGTTTTCAGGTCAGTGCGTGGTTTATCAGTCATGAATGCGATGTCCTTTTCTAGTTAAACTATTTACGTTTAATTCTATCATATACTTGAACGTAAAGCCAATTACGGGTTTATGATATTATTTGGTTAGTTACCTCACCCCTCGAAGAGTCCTTCAGCCGAAGGACCTGTGTCCCCCTCTCCTTCAAAGGAGAGGGGGAGATTAGAAAAGAGGGGCTCCGTCCCTCTTAGACGCCCCAACCTTATTAGATTAGAGCAAGAAGAGTTAAAGAGAGGCGAAGCCTCTCTTATATAGCCAGTCCCCCTTCCCCTCATCAAGGGGAAGGGGATAAAGGGGATGGGGTCAATAAATAATCTCAACAATCAACATTGATTTCAAACTCAGCAAGGTGCTACACTGTTATCTGAACGTATGAGCTATACCGTTACGCAGGAGTGTTTTGATAGCCTCACTTCATACTGGACTAATTCACCTCATCGCTTGAAGTGGGGTTCTGTCTTTGTTTTACCCCCCTGGTTGGAAGTCTGGTGGCGAGAGTTTCAGCCTGAAGCTGAACTGTATTTAGCTGCGGTTAGGCAACAGTCGGACATTATTGGCATCGCCCCGCTTCAGGTAAAAAAAGAAAAGGCTTCCTTTATTGGCAGCACCGATGTTTGCGACTATATGGACTTTGTTGTTGCCCCAGGGAGGGAAGATGACTTCTTCAATGTCCTACTCGATGATTTGAGGCAGAGAGGTATTAGTTGCCTTGACTTGAGGTCGTTAAGACCTGACTCCACTGTGGTTACCAATCTCGTAAGTGTGGCACAAAACCGGAGGTATGAGGTTTCCTGTCACCCGGCTGATGTTTCGGTCGAACTGGATTTACCGCCTACCTGGGATGAGTATCTTAGCCTGTTGACCGTGAAGCAGCGGCATGAGGTCAGGCGCAAATTGAGAAGACTGGGGGAGATGGGCAGCACAGATTATCGTGTCATTGAGGACAAGGCAGCAGTCCACGATGTTATGGATACCTTTCTAGAGTTGTTTACCGGGAGCCGGGAGGATAAGGCGGCTTTTCTGACTGAGTGGAGGGAGTCCTTCTTCAGAGCTATGGCAGAAGTTATGGCTGAGGTCAAACTCCTGAGGCTTGGTGTTCTTGAGTTGGGGACACTACCGGTAGCCATGGTTGCCTGTTTTGATTATAATGGCAAGGTGTATCTGTATAGTAGTGGCTATGACCCTCAATATCGCCTCTTAAGTGTAGGCTTACTTTCTAAAGCCCTCTGCATCAAAGATAGCATTGAGAAGGGCAGGAAAAAGTTTGACTTTCTGAAAGGGGCTGAAGCGTATAAGTACCACCTGGGTGGTAGGGAAGTCCCGCTGTATAATTGCCAGATAATTATCAAGTAATTACTGCGCGCCAGAGGAGAAGTTTGATTAGAGACGGACAGCTGAAAATAGCCATGCTCAGTGCTCACAGTTGCCCTGTGGGGAAGCTGGGAGCAAAAGATACCGGTGGCATGAGTGTTTATGTCCTGGAACTTGCCCGAGAATTAGGAAAATGCGGGCATTTGGTTGATATTTATACCCGTGCTCACGACCCGAAAGATAAACAAATTATAGAACTGGGTCAGAATGTCCGACTTATTCACCTCAAGGCGGGAAGAAATGGGGAGATGCACAAGCTGGCTGTTTATCCTCATCTTCCTGACTTTGCCGGTAAATTGGAGAATTTCAGGAAGCGCAACCGGCTTAAGTATGATTTAGTCTACAGTCATTACTGGCTGTCGGCCTGGGTGGGGAGATTTCTGCAGGGCTGGTGGGATGTTCCCCACATAGTAATGTTTCACACTCTGGGTGCGATTAAGAATGCCATTGGCATAGGTGAGGCTGAGCCTGAGCTTCGCATCGAGACCGAAAGATACCTGGTCAAGAACTGCCATCGCATTATTGCTGCCACGGGTAAAGAAAAAGAGGGCCTCATTTTGCACTACGGTGCTTTGCCGGAGACCATCAGCGTCATCCCTTGTGGCGTGAATCTGGAGCTATTCCAGCCTGTGGACAAAGAGGCGGCGAGACAACAGCTAGGCTTCAATGGTAATAAGAACATTTTGTTTGTCGGCAGGCTTGAGCCATTAAAGGGTATAGATAGGTTACTGATGGCAATGACCTATCTTGAGAATAGAGAAGGAACCAGGCTTTTGGTAATTGGCGGTGACGGAAATAGCCAGCATGAAATAGAACGACTTCAGAGGTTATCACGGGAACTCCATATACAGGACTCGGTTATTTTCCTCGGCCTGATAAAGCAGGAGAAACTACCCCTCTATTACAGTGCTGCCGATGTATGCGTGGTTCCCTCTTATTACGAAAGCTTCGGGCTGGTAGCTCTGGAATCCTTAGCCTGTGGGACTCCGGTGGTGGCTACTGACGTAGGCAGTGCTAGAAGTGTCATTCGCCAGGCTGAGACGGGTTACGTGGTGACAGACAGTTCTCCTCATCGTCTGGCACAAAAGATATCGCTTCTTCTCTCTAAGCCGGAGGTTGGTGCCGAATCTATTGGTTTGATGCGGGCATCAGTAGCCGGATTTAGCTGGTCAGGTATTGCTGAGATGATGGTAAAGGAATACAGAAAGGTGCTGGCAGATTACTTTGCTCAGTAGCACTACTTTATCGTCTTCTCGTACCACAGACTGTTCGTCCGAAGCTTGAAACCGACGGAGCGGTAAAGAGCGTAGGCAACTTCATTCTTGCTATCCACGGTTATTTCAGCAACTCGTATGCCTTTATTTTTGAGGTAAGATAACCCAGCCAACAGTGCTATTTTACCTATCCCCCTGCCTCGGTAATCCGGGTCGACTCCAAGCATATAAATGTATCCTTTTCTCTTACTTTTAGCGGCTTCACGGTTTATCTCCACCCAACAGTAGCCAACGGGCTTATCTCCTTCGTAGATTAAGATTATATCTTCCGGGGAATGGTAACTCAGGTTGATATAGTAGGTTATGTCTTCGATGGTATTAGGGTTGTATCCCCAGGTGCCGGTAAAGCAACGGTTCTGAATCTGAGTAAGTTTGTCTTCCTCGCCAGGTTGCAGATGGCGATATGAGTAAATATTGGGAGTAGCGTCTGGCAAGCCAGAAAGTGACAGCCTCAATTCAAGGTACTGGCGCACAAATCTGAAGCCAAGCTTGGGCAGGATAAGCTTGGCAACTATATTGTCCTGTCTTATATTTATGTGAGCTACTTTTGCTTTCAGTTCTTTAGCACGACGTGCGGCGTAACTAAGAAGTTTTGTGGCCAAGCCTTCTCTACGATGCTCTGGATGCACCAGGCAATCGAGGATAACATGCTCCGTCTCCAATTCAGGAGTGAGATTCATGAATCCGACAACTTTTCCGTCTATTTCGACGACAAACAAGTCTTGTTCTGGAGAATAGTTGGGTCGGCTCAGGGTCTCGCTGACGGCTTCTGGTGAACGGTGAAGTCCACTCGGGTCCAGGTTTTCAGCCTCAATGTTTAATTTGACATAGTCTTCGAAATCCGAGGGACGATAATTTCTGATAATGTAAGGGGAATTGTTCATCCTGTTTTTAAGTCTCCAATTTAAAATTGTATCAGCTAAATTGATGTTATACAATGTTGAATAGTACTTAAATTAGGAAGTTGGCATGGCAGTGAAGCAAGCTCAAGTGATGGTAGTTACTCCGCATCCAGATGATGCTGAATTCGGTGTTGCCGGCACTGTGGCTCGCTGGGTTAAGGAAGGGAAGGATGTTATTTACGTGGTGTGTGCCAATGGTGATAAAGGCACCAGTGATATTAATATGAAGCCGGAGAAACTGGTGAAGATTCGTGAGCAGGAACAACTGGCTGCCGCCAGGCTGTTGGGGGTGAGGGAGGTCATATTCCTGCGCCATTCCGACCAGAGTTTGGAAGATACTCCTGAGTTCAGGAAGGAGATTGTGCGCCTGATAAGGATGTACCGACCGGATACAGTGGTAACTGCTGACCCTTACCGACGTTATATCTGGCACCGTGACCATCGCATTGTTGGGCAGGTTACGTTGGATGCTATTTTTCCCTATGCAAGAGACCATCTTGCTTACCCGGATTTGCTGGAAGAAGGGCTTCAACCTCACAAAGTTAAAGAAGTCTTGCTCTGGGCGGCACCTGAGGATATAAATTATCGCTCGGATATCACCAATACTTTCGATACCAAGCTGGCGGCTCTGCGTTGCCATGAGAGTCAGGTAGGGAATAACCAGCTCCCTGATCTTGAAAATTGGTTGAAGCAGCGGGCTAAAAAGATGGCTGAGGGACAGGATTTTGAATTAGCTGAGGCTTTCCATCGAGTAGAAATAACCTGGTAATTCAATCCTCTAGGATGAAAGCCAGAGTACATCTCCATAGAGGTCAGGGTGGTGAGGTCGGGTGGCAAAGACGGCAAATCCATCTTTCTCTTTCTTTAATACTGCAGCATCACCATGGCCGGGATATACCTGCGTATCATCATCCAGTACAAAAATCTTGCTGGTTATGGATTCGATTATCTGCTGCAAATCAGCTGGCGACCATGTCTTGCCCGGGCCGCCGGGAAAGATAGTGTCTCCGGATAGCAAATATTTTCCGGTCTTGAAACACAGGCTGCCAGGGGTATGACCTGGCGTATGCAATACTTCAAGCCTGATATTTCCGAACGATACTATATCGCCGTCATTTAGCTGGATTTCCGGTGGCGGAGACAAAGTCATGCCATCTGCGGCGTGGGCGGCTAGGGGGATTCTCAGCTTGGGCCGTAGTTCGGAAAGGGCACCGATATGGTCTATATGGTTATGGGTCAGCAATATATATCTAGGGTTGGTACTCTCTAATATGTCGGCGATTTTACTTGCTTCGGCGGGAGCATCTACCAGCACACTATCCCCGGTTTGCCGGCAGGTTAGCACGTAGGTGTTGGTGCCAAAGGGTCCTAATTGAAGCCTCTCTATCTGAAGATTGTCGTCTCTTATCAGAACTGCCATTTTTCGCCCTCATTAATCGGGTGGTCTGTCCTCTTTTCTATAACATATAGCTTACTGGATGCTGATAACAACGGTCAATACTTACGCTTCCTCATTGACGCCTGACTGTTAGCCGATTAAAATAACATAAGCGACCGGAAAGGAGAGCGATATGGAGCGAATGTGGGCACCATGGCGAATACAATATATCCAGATGAAGAAACCAGAGGGATGTATTTTGTGTGAGAAACCCAAGCAAAATAAAGATGCTCTGAATTATATCTTGTATCGGGGAGATAAAAACTTCATCATTTTGAATGCGTATCCTTACAACCCGGGTCACCTGATGGTGACTCCCTATCGACATGTAGCTAACCTGGAAGAGCTGACTGAAGAAGAACGAGGCGAGCATTTTGAGATGGTTAGCCGGAGTATCAAGGTTCTGAGGCAGGTAATTAACCCCGGCGGCTTCAATATCGGCATAAATGCAGGCAAGGTGGCCGGAGCGGGCATAGACGAGCATTTTCATACCCATATTGTGCCCCGGTGGCAAGGCGATACTAACTTTATGGCGGTGCTGGCTGATATAAGGGTAGTGCCTGAAGCTCT
>JAUVXN010000030.1 GCA_030603605.1 Dehalococcoidales bacterium
ACCCTACGTGGCTACCACCTATATTGCTCAACCACTGGCTTCAGCTCGTTCTCATTACCCCAGTAATGTTCTACTCCGGCTGGCCAATACACCGCACTGGCTGGCTAACAATACGCCACCGTACCGCTGACATGAACACCCTGATCACCATAGGCACCATCGCCGCCTATAGTTACAGCCTGGTGGTTACTATTGCACCTGGAGCGCTGCCGGAAGGCCTGCGAGCAGTATATTACGAAGCTGTAGGCGTTATCATTACTCTTATTATGCTGGGGCGTCTCCTTGAGGCAATCGCTAAGGGAGGTACTAGCGAGGCAATTCGCAAACTTATCGGCCTACAGGCTAAGACTGCCCGAGTGGTTCGCAATGAAAGAGAGGAAGATATCCCGATCGAGGAGGTTCAGGTAGGCGACGTCGTAATTGTACGTCCCGGAGAGAAAGTCCCAGTGGATGGAGAAATCATTGAAGGCCGGTCGACACTGGACGAGTCTATGGTCACAGGTGAGAGCCTGCCAGTTATCAAAGGCGAAGGCGATACCGTGATCGGTGCCACTATCAACCAGACTGGCGCCTTCCGTTTCAAAGCTACCAAGGTAGGCAAGGATACCATGCTGGCTCAGATAATTCAGCTTGTGGAGCAGGCCCAAGGTTCCAAGGCCCCCATCCAGCGCCTGGCAGACCTGGTTGCCAGTCGCTTCGTTCCGATTGTGATATTCATTGCTATAGGCACCTTTGTGGTGTGGTTCAACTTTGGACCGACTCCAGCCTTGATATTCTCACTGGTGAATGCGGTCGCGGTGCTTATCATTGCCTGTCCCTGCGCCCTTGGTCTGGCGACCCCGCTTTCGATCATGGTCGGTACTGGCAAGGGCGCACAGAACGGTATCCTCATCCGTTCTGCGGAAGCTCTGGAGACGGTTCATAAGCTAAACACACTGGTCCTGGACAAGACCGGCACAATCACTAAGGGCCAGCCATCCTTGACCGATGTGGTACCAGTGGATAGCATTGACGCTGATGAGCTGCTACGCCTTGTAGCCTCAGCAGAAAGGTCTTCGGAGCACCCCTTGGGACAAGCCATTATACAAGGTGCCAAAGACAAAGGCCTGGAGTTAGCAGAACCGAGTGACTTCGAGTCAGTCACTGGCAAGGGAATCAAAGTATCGGTTGATGGCCATCAGGTACTTGTAGGTAATCGCAAGCTTCTCGAAGATGCTGGTATGCAGACTAAAGCTCTCGAGGAGCAGGCAGAGCGCCTTGCTGTTGATGGCAAAACAGCAATGTTCGTTGCTGTCGACGGCAAGCCAGCCGGGGTAGTCGCTGTGGCAGACACAGTAAAAGAGGACTCGATAGCAGCGATAGCCACACTGAAACGACTGGGCATCGAAGTAGTCATGATTACCGGGGACAACCACCATACTGCCGAAGCCATTGCCCGCCAGGTCGGTATAGAGCGTGTTTTGGCTGAAGTTCTGCCCCAGGACAAAGCCCTCGAGGTGAAAAGACTCCAGGGAGAGAATAAGTTAGTTGGCATGGTTGGTGATGGCATCAATGATGCCCCTGCTCTTGCACAGGCAGATATTGGTATTGCCATAGGCACTGGCACTGATGTAGCCATTGAGTCGTCGGATATCACCCTTATCTCCGGTGAACTTAAAGGAGTGGTGACAGCGATTACCTTAAGTCGTACCACTATGAGAAACATACGCCAGAACCTGATTTTTGCCTTTTTCTATAACTCGGTAGGCATCCCCATAGCTGCTGGCGTTCTATATCCAGCAATCGGCTTGCTCTTGAACCCGATGATCGCCGCGGCTGCCATGGCGCTGAGTTCACTTTCTGTGGTCACCAACGCCAACCGTCTCAGGGGCTATAAACCAGTCTCTTTGGCAGCTCCAAAGACAGTCAAACCGGTGAAACTGAGAGTTGACGTCAGTAAGGTAAAAACACAAGAGGAGGTAGAAATGGCAACTGTTAAAGACCCTGTTTGCGGGATGGAAATCGATCCGAAAAGTGCAGCTGCCACCGCGGAGTATCAAGGGAAGACCTACTACTTCTGCTCTGCTGCTTGCCACGAAAAATTCAAGGCTGAACCAGAGAAATACGTATCCTAATTCTTCGCATATAAGAGCAGGAAGTGAATAATGGAAACCTTTCGTGGTAAGGCACACTTACTCGGAGCTAAAAAGGAATGGGATTTAGAACTGGAAATTGACTGTAGAAAGAAGGATGCCGAGGGCGTCTGGAGAACCTGCCCGTTAATACTTGAGAAAATTAAGTAGTAACAGGCGTTAAATACCCTCGGCAAAATCCTCTCGAGCTGAACATGCTAGACAACTGCCGGGAGCTGGTGAAAGGTAGTCATTGACTTGGCAAGGAGATATCTATGACCAATCGATTGGTTGGCGAAACAAGCCCATACCTGTTGCAGCATGCCGATAATCCAGTGGACTGGTATCCCTGGAGTGAGGAAGCCCTCACCCGTGCCCAGACTGAGGATAAGCCAATATTGTTGAGCATTGGCTACTCGGCGTGTCACTGGTGCCACGTTATGGCGCATGAGTGTTTTGAAAATAATGAAATTGCTCGTTTGATGAATGAGAATTTTGTCAATATCAAGGTGGACAGGGAAGAGCGCCCCGATCTTGATACTGTCTATATGGAAGCAGTGCAGGCTATAACTGGCAGCGGTGGCTGGCCGTTAACCGTATTCTTAACCCCGACTGGCAGGCCTTTCTATGGTGGCACCTACTTCCCGCCCGAGGACAGGCATGGTTTACCTGGTTTACCTAGAGTCCTTAGGACTGTTGCTGATGCCTACCAGCATCGTCGTGGGGAGGTTGAGCAGGCAGTCAAACAGATAGTCACAGTATTGACCCCAAAGACTGAAATTAGCACCAGTGGAGAGCTTCTAGCAGTAGATATTCTTGAGCAAGCCTATCATGACCTCAGACGGGACTTTGATAGAGAAAATGGTGGCTTTGGCACAAAGCCAAAATTCCCTCAACCAATGACACTTGAATTTCTGCTGAGATACTTCCACCGCAGCCAGGATACCGATGCTTTGGAAATGGTGAATCTAACTCTTGAAAAGATGGCTAAGGCAGGAATCTACGACCAGATTGGAGGTGGCTTTCATCGTTATGCGACGGATAATCACTGGCTGGTGCCACACTTTGAGAAGATGCTATACGATAATGCCCTGCTCAGTCAGGTGTACCTGCATGCGTACTTGGTTAGTGGTAAGCAGCTATTCCGCTCTATAGCTGAAGAGACTGTGGACTATGTGCTTAGAGAGATGGCTGACCCTCACGGTGGGTTCTATAGTACTCAGGACGCCGATAGCGAAGGTGCTGAGGGTAAATACTATTTGTGGACACCTGAGGAGATTGTTGAGGTAGTGGGAGAGAAGCACAGTGAAGCTGTCAATCGTTATTTTAGCGTTACCAGTGAGGGTAATTTTGAAGGTCGGAACATTCTCCATGTGGTTGCAGACCCTGAACCAGAAAGGTCAAGTACCATAAAGCAGGCCAAGGTTTCTTTACTAGAAAGGCGCGAGCGGAGAGCTAGACCCGGTCGAGATGAAAAGATATTGGCTTCCTGGAATGGGCTTATTTTAGCCAGTGTAGCTGAAATGGCTTGTGCCCTTGATCGCCACGACTATTTGGCCGCCGCAGTCGCCAATGGTTCATTTTTATTGAACTCAATAATAGCCAGTGGATATCTCAAACATACTTATAACCAGGGTCAGACTAAGATAGATGGTTACCTCCAGGACTACGCCCTAGTTATTGATGGACTTTTGATCCTGCATCAGGCTACTCTTCGTGGGGAATGGCTCAGGCAATCTGTCAGGCTGGGTGAAATTATGATCGAACAGTTCTGGGATGAGGCTGCGTGTACACTATACGATACTAGCCAGGAGCACCAAAAGCTGTTTATCCGCCCTAGAAGCACATATGACGGAGCCCTACCGTCTGGTTCCTCAGCTGCCACCATAGCTCTGCTCAAGTTAAGTAGGCTAACTGATAACGAGCACTTTGAGCGCATAGCAGTGCAGTCTCTTCGCTCAGTGAGAGAGTCCATGTCTAGGTACCCCCTTGGCTTTAGCAACTGGCTCTGCGCCTTAGACTTTTACCTATCACAGCCAAAGGAAATTGCTATCATTGGTCCCAGAAATGATCGAGGAACACTAGAGTTATTGCACACTCTGTGTACCATGTGGCTGCCCAATAAAGTAGTCGCCGCTCGTGACCCTAACGACCCAGCCCCGGTAACAGAGCTAAAACTGCTTGAGAATAGGCAAATGATTGACAACCGGCCAACCGCCTATGTATGCTATCGCTATTCCTGTAAGAAGCCGGTTACTGATGCCATTTCATTGAGCGCCCAATTGCGAGGAGACTGATGGCAACTGAGCATTCACAAGTTTAGCTAATATTGCTGAAGTTGAAAGCAATTTACCTTGGTAAAGGTTGTAGCTTAAATGGATATACCAGCTTCAAGATGGTATCGAGTAATTGAAAAGCGGAGGTCACGGAGGCGATTTGACGCCAAGCCAGTAGAGCCGAACTTCTTGACCCAAATACACCGTACTTGCGTAGAATTCAGACCTTTTCCCAACGCACGAAGCGTGTTGGGAACTGAGTCGCCGGACAAGGTTTTCAAAGGTGCTATAGGGCCCTACGGAAAGATAAAAGGCGCGCCTGCTTTTATTGCTTTCATTGGTAACATGGAGAGCCCTTATGTTCAAGAACAGGTTGGTTATACTGGGGAAGGCATCATACTGGAGGCAGAAGCTCTCCATCTAGCTACTTGCTGGGTTGCTGGATTCTTTAGACCAAAGGTCGCCGCTTCACTTGTTGGAACCAGCGAGAGGGAGAGAGTCCTGGCTGTGACTCCAATTGGTTACGCTACAAAACGACAGTCAGTTGAAGAACAACTCATGACAGGCTTCGGCTTTACCCACAGACGCAGACCTTTATCGGGTCTAGTAACTGGGCTTGGGGAGTCGGAGTTGCCTGAATGGATAAGGATAGCTCTTGAAGCAGCCAGGCTTGCTCCTTCTGCTGTAAACCGCCAACCATGGAGGTTTCACGTGGAACCAGACAGCATAACCGTTTCAGTGAATAATCTTGGTCGAGAATTTGGTTTATCCAAGCGCCTCTGCTGTGGTATTGCAATGTTGCATATTGAAGTGGCGACCTTAAACTGCGGTAGGCGGGGAAAGTGGGAGTTCCTAGAAGCTCCCCAGGTAGCTCGGTTTACAATTATACCAAAATAACAGATAACAAAAACCAGACTCTTAATCGGTGTCCCCCACCCGAATCCTAGCGTATAAGTAGTGTTATACGCATAAATGACACCTTAACTTAGGTTTAAGGTGTCTTCGTCGAAATGTTAGCAGTGTTTCAGACCTCATTGCACAATAGCGTTTTGTGTAATCCAAATGATAAACCTCGTTGGAACTCTACACCTGAAGAAATCTCTCTGCCGCTTTCAGTTCTAGTAGCCTTGAGACGGAGCACAAATAAAAATGTGGGGGAGATTGATATTTTCTTACATGATAGTGATCATTCTTATCAGAATATGCTGTGGGAATTTCAGACAGCCTGGAAATATTTGAAAGCCGGAGGGTTACTGCTTTCGCACAATATTGATGCTAACGATGCTTTCTCTGACTTTTGCCAAGACTGTGGCATAAAGAGGCATTCGCTGACCAATATGGGCGGGATAGTGAAGGCCTAGATCGTAATAGAAGCTCGAGCATTATCTCAGGTCAGTCCAGGCACGCATAGGTTTAGAACCAGGTAACACTCAGACCTAGCAGAGGATATTCTCGGTTTTTTGTCTCATTGGGCAGAATGGCTTTTTGTTGAACGAGGCACGACAATCTCAATACTTGGACGAAACTCGGGGTGAGTCTGTTGCACAAGCCTAGTCAGGTCTGATAGAAACTTAAGCGCTCCGCCTCTCTCCTCGCTGGCGATTTCTTCAGTCTGCGCTCGAGCATGAATACACTCAGTTTGGCTGAGACGGTTGATCGCTTCCTCCAGGCGAGTGCCAGCCACTTGAGTATAAATCTGTGTTGTTACCAAACTTGCATGCCCTAGAAGTTCCTGAATCGTTCTCAGGTCTATCTCTTGCTCCAGCAACCGGGTACCAAAGCTGTGTCTCAGGTCGTGCGGCTTGAGTTCTGGCTTACCTATCAGCTTGCCGTACTTCTTAACAGTGCGATAGATGACCCCTTCGCCAACTCCCAGCACTGGCTCATTTGGCGATTTGCCGGTACAAAATGGCTTCAAAGCCGTGGCTAACCCTCTGGTAAGCGGCACAGTCCTGTCACGGTCTTCCTTGCCCCTAAACCGTAAAGCCCTTGTCCCGACGTGCCTTACGCGCAGGTTTGTTACTTCCCCACGCCTCAGTCCAGCGTCGGTCATTAGTCGCAAGGTAAGATGGTCTTTGGGATTATCTCTGGATAGCTCCAGTATCCTAGCAATGATAGTGGGCTCAATGTATTCCGGCAGGTGGTGGAGAACTCTCACGGGGAAGGTCAATTGCTCCCCACGCCAGGCATGGAATCCCTGTAAGGCAGCCCGGTAAAGCCTTAGCGAGGATGGGCTAAAGCCCTCTTTGCGGAGCTGGGCTAGAAACTGTGCTGACATGTCCGGTGTTGGCGTAGCACCATTTAAGGCTTTCTGGTATTGAAGCAAGCACCCCCGATAACGGTAGGCTGTCTTCTTCGTCAAGGACCGCTGGAATAGCCCCACCTTCTCATAAGTTGCCAGTTCCCCTTGTAATGCCTCGGTTAGCTGGTCCTGTCTTGGTGCTTTTCTTCTCGGTGTAATCTTTGGCATCTCCCTCTCAAGCGGATGAATTCGAATGCCCCCAAGCGAATTCGAATCGCTGTTACCGGCTTGAAAGGCCGGTGTCCTAGGCCTCTAGACGATGGGGGCACACAAGGTTAAGTATAGCAGAGACACAGCTAACAGACAACGCCATATAGGATTATTTATCAGGGGAGTTTAAGAGGGGCAAAGCCCCTCTTTTTAACATCTTTTCTCTCCTCCACTCCTAGCCTTGTGATGTGCTACAATGCTAATAATACAGGATGGATAAGAAAGTTAATAACGATAAGCAGGCTGGGGTGAAGGAGGGGAACCGGCTAAAAAAGAGATTTATTCCCCTACTAGCCCTGCTCTTAGTCATAGCTATTACGGCTGGCATCTTCTACTTTTACAAACAAGACCCGGATATAGTTGAGAGGTTTAAGAGCTACGGGTATCTGGGTGCCTTTCTTATTAGCTTAACCTTCAATGCCACTCTCATTTTACCGGCGGGCAATATCCTCGTGCTTTCTGTTCTGGGTGCTGTTTTGCCCTCGGCTGTTGTGGTTGGGCTGGTTGGTGGGGCGGGGGCAGCTATCGGGGAGATAACCGGTTATATGGCTGGCTATAGCGGACGCGGGCTCGCCCAGCGGAGCAAGATGTATAACCGGGTGGAGGGCTGGATGAGGAGATGGGGAACTCTGACTATCTTTGTTATGTCAGCAGTGCCCTTCATCTTTGACCTAGCCGGGATAGCGGCTGGCGTCCTGCGCTTCCCCTTCTGGAAGTTTTTCCTTCTATGCTGGTTGGGCAGAACCCTACTATACATAGGTGCGGCATTGGCTGGTGCCTGGGGGTGGGAGGCGGTGCTACCTTAGTTGAGCCTGTCCCTTGATTTTCAGAACTAACAACGAGCCAGCAACAAGACAGATAAAACAAATTAGAAACATAACTTTGTAGCCCAGATTGAGGCTATAGGCATTAAAGAAATCAATCACTGGCCCGACAAGACGTGCCAGGGCAGAACCACCAGCCGTAGCCAGATTGGTCAGCCCAAGGTATCTTGCCTCCTCACCTTTAGCTACCAGGTCTGTAGCCAAAGCCCAGTTGCTGCTTATAAAAGCTCCAAAGGAAATTCCCACCAGACCACCGCAGAACATTATAGGTGTGTAGTTATGTTGAAAGAGGAATATCAGCGCAATCCCTAAAGCACCAACGAATCCCGAACCGACCGCGATTGGTCGACGACCTATTTTATCAGATAAACGTCCTGCGGGATAGACCACAGCTAGCATACAAGCAACAGCCACTATGGAAAACTTTGCCGTTGCTGCTGCTGGGTCGGCTACACCAACAACATCCTTAAGGAAATATAAAGCGAATGTTTGTAAGGTAGTGAACGCCATTAGGATAAGGAGGCGAGATACCAGAAACCAGACAAAATCACGGTTTGCCTTGATATCAATCTTGAAACTTTTATACAGGGTGGACACTAAGGGCAATTTGGAGCCACCAGCCCCAGGTCGCTCCTTAACCGTCAGAATGGTGGCAAGCATAGTCCCCAGCAAAATAACAGCCAGTGCCCCCAAAGCCAGCCATAGCCAGGGGCTTCCCTCACCGGTGAAATAGCGATCCATAAAGAAAGCTATGGGATATAATAGGGCAACCCCACCCCCGACCTCGAGCAAGGTCTTCACCCCTGAAGCTACCCCCCGCCTCTTCCCGGGCACAAGGTCGGGAATAAAGCCCTGATACGGACCCTGTGCCGTATTGGAGCTAACTTGCAGCAGGCAATAAATGATGAAAAGAGCAGCATAACTGTTACAGAAACCTAGCCCGGGGATAAGCAGCATAGCCAATACACTGCCCAGCAGGATGTAAGGTCGGCGGCGCCCCCAGCTAAAGCCAGAGCGGTCACTAATCGCCCCGGCTATTGGCTGGACTGCCATTGCCAGGATTAGACCGGCAAAGGTAAGAAGACCAAGGTAGGTATTCTTTTGCGCCTCAGTAACAAAGTCCAGCAGCCGTATCGGCATAACAATGGTATGCAGGCTGCTCCACAGGGCAGCCAAGGCAAAGCCGAAAATAGAAATCTTTATGTAATCAGCAGGACCAAACCCTTTAGCCCCTGTGCCAGTATTGCTTGCTACCTTTCTCATCCTGTATAGTCAAGCATAGCAGAGGCAAAGCCAGCCGACAACATTTTAAGCTGGATAAAGTTGGGTGAGGTTGATAAAATGGAGTAAATAGGATACACTGAAAATATGATATACTTTGGTACTTCAGGCTTTAGCTATAATGATTGGGTAGGAAGCTTCTACCCTTTAGGTATGCCCAAGAGGGAATGGCTTATCTACTATGCCCGTGAATTTAATACCTGTGAGATAAACTCGTCCTTTTATGCATTACCTAAACCATCCAGCTTAAAGGCTATGGCTGAGAAAACGGGTGAAGGTTTCATATTTTCAATTAAGGCGAATCGAGAAATGACCCACCAGAGAGAAGATAATGCCTCCGTTTTTAAGGCTTTTTGTCAGGTGTTGGAGCCTATCATCGCTGCCGGCAAGCTGGGTTGTATCCTGGCTCAGTTTCCCTACAGTTTCAGGTTTAATCGCCGTAACTGGGACTACCTCAGGCTGTTTAAGGAACGATTGGGTGAACTACCGCTGGTGATTGAATTCCGTAATGCCCAGTGGCTAAGGAGTGAGGTGTTTGACTGGCTTCGTCATCAGGATTTAGGCTTCTGCTGTGTTGATGAACCACAACTGCCCAATTTGTTGCCACCACTGGCTGAGGTAACGAGTAATATAGGCTATGTTCGTTTTCATGGGCGTAATAGTGCCAAGTGGTGGCAACATGAACAAGCCTATGAGAGGTATGATTATAGCTATACGTCACAGGAGCTCAGCGAATGGCTGCCTAAGATTCAAAAACTGGATAGTGTAGCTGAAAAGGCCTTTATCTTCGCTAATAATCACTGGCGTGGGCAGGCAGTCAGTACTATTCGCCAATTGCGGATGATGCTGGACTAATCCTACCCCGTTTATCATTGTTCTCTCAAGTAACATTAAGTATAATAGCTTACCTGCCAACATCTAAATGGGAAAATCAGAAGCAGTCTATCTAAAACTTGACGGGTGAGCGGGAGGAAGAGGAAATGACGACTAATTTTAACCTACTTCGCTCTCGTTTAGAGAGTGAGCAAAAGCGCTTAACTGAGCAACTGAACCAATTAGAAGCTAGCGTCCGCCCCACAGAGGAGAGGCGAGAGGGTAGTCCCTTTGGCAAAAGGGAGGAGGAAGCGGCCGAGACCCTGGAGTTAGAGAATCGGCTAGCTTTAGAGAAGCGTATAAAAGAACGACTGGCTGGGGTGGAGCATGCCTTACACAAGTTTGAAGAAGGGACTTATGGTTTATGCGAGGGCTGCGGTCAACCTATAGACCCAGCCCGATTAGAAGCACTGCCTCAGGCGAAGCGGTGCATGAGTTGTAAAGCTCAACAGGCAAAGAATGCAAAAGGTAAAATCTCTCCAGGGTAAGTGGTGGAATGTAGTCTTTTTCTTTACTGCGTTACCATTGGTGGCTGCTGACCAGCTCAGTAAGCTCTGGATAAGGTCTAATTTAGACATAGGGGAATCGCTGTTTGAGGTAGGATTCTTTCGTTTGACCCGTGTCCATAATACTGGAGCTGCCTTTGGCTTACTTCAAGGTCAATCGTTCCTCTTGACTATAGTTGCTTCAGTTGGTGTTGCTGCCCTTTTGCTCTACGCCCTCTTTTTTTATCATAGATTCCCCTTTTTAGATAATAGGCTAGGCAAGCTAGCCCTTGGCCTGGTTCTTGGCGGCACAGTGGGTAACCTTATTGACCGAATACACCTTGGCTATGTTACCGACTTTATGGATTTTAACCTCTGGCCTGCATTTAACATTGCTGATTCGGCTATAGTTGTTGGTACTATTTTACTTGCTTACTCTCTTATCTGCTTAGCCATAGCCGGAAAACGCTCGGATGAAAAAGGCATATAGCTTTATAGTTGATAAGACCGGGGTCCGCCTTGATAAGTATGTTGGCGAGAAGTGCTCAGAGCTCTCCCGAACCCATGCCCAAAAGCTTATTGCTGGTGGCTATATCACGGTTAACGACCGTATGGCTAAGGTAGGACTCAAACTTAACATTGGTGATAGGGTGGATATTATCATACCCCCCACCGCCCCCAGCCCTCTATCACCTGAGGCTATTCCGTTAAATATCATTTATGAGGATGATGACCTTTTAGTTGTGGACAAACCGGCCGGACTGGCTGTCCACCCCGCCCCGGGACACCCAAGTCATACTCTGGTTAATGCTATTCTGTCCCACTTACCCAGCCTGGCTGAAATCAGTGACTCAGAACGTCCGGGAATTGTACATCGGCTGGATAAGGATGCCTCAGGCGTGATGCTGGTGGCCAAGAATAATGCCGCTCAACTAAACCTAATAAACCAGTTTGAGGCTCGTTCGGTGGTAAAAGCCTATGTGGTGCTGGTTAAAGGGCACCTTACCCCGGAGGACGGAATTATTGAAGCCCCCATCGGGCGCGACCCCCGCAACCGGAAGCGGATGGCGGTGGTGGCCAAGGGCAGGGAGGCCCGCACCCAATATCATGTAGTTAAATACATAGGCGACTATACCCTGCTTGAAGTCAGGACGGAGACCGGTCGCACCCACCAGATACGGGTTCACCTCAAGGCTATTGACTATCCAGTGGTAGGAGATGCCACATATGGAGTGAAGTCAACCTTTTTATCACGGCAATTTCTCCATGCCTGCCGCCTGGGCTTCCACCTGCCCTCCACCGGCGAATATGTAGAGTTCACCTCAGAACTCCCCCCAGATTTAGCGCAGGCACTAAAGGACATTGGCTAGAATACTAAAGATTTAGGTGGTAGAATGAGGTGGGGAGTGAGATTAGAAATGGTTACAGAGTGCGTTTTTGTTTGGATATTAGCCACCATTAGAGACAAAGGAGGATAACATGCCTACTAAACCTATAGTTATCAAGTTTTTTGCTCCCGTTATTGATGTAACAATTAATGCCTTGATGAATGCAATCGACCAGAAGATGAAGGAAGGTGTCACTGAATTTATCCTTCTCATTTCATCTCCTGGCGGTAATGTTTTGCATGGGCTATCAGCTTATAACTATCTTAAAGGCTTACCTGTAACCATAACCACACACAACTTTGGTAGTGTGGATTCTATTGGAGTTGTCTTATTTTGTGGAGGCAGTAAAAGGTTCTCGGTTCCTCAAGCAAGGTTCTTACTTCATGGCGTAAGTGCTGGTTTCAAGAATGTGCGCTTGGAAGAGAAGCAACTTGAGGAGAGACTGAAGGGGCTGAAGATTGACATAGAGAATATTGCTAAAGTCATAGCTGCAAATACCGGCAAGGCTGTTCAGGATGTGACAAATGCCATGCTCGAAAGAACAACACTAAACCCTAACGAAGCCAAAGCGTGGGGTTTAGTTCACGAGATCAAGTCTGAACTTTTTGAGGCAGGCTCTGAAGTTATTTCAATACAATATCAACAAAAGCAGAGTGAGCAATAGCTATAGCTACGGAGGATGTTTCAAATGACTAAAGTTAGAACGCGTTTCGCGCCGAGCCCCACCGGTTATCCCCATGTGGGCAATATCAGGACGGCCCTGTTTGCCTGGCTCTTTGCCCGCCATAATGGGGGCAGCTTCATTGTCCGCATTGAAGATACCGATGTCGCCAGGAAGGTTGAAGGCGCCGTGGAGGCTATTCTTGATAGTCTGCGCTGGCTGGGGCTGGACTGGGATGAGGGGCCTGAGGTGGAGGGCAAATACGGACCCTATTTTCAATCACAGCGTTTAGACAAATACCACGAGATAGCGCAACGGCTGATTTCACAGTGGGATGCCTATTATTGCTACTGTTCTCCCCAGCGACTGGAGGAGATGCGGGCGGAGCAGGTCAGGCGTAAGCAGCCGCCGGGTTATGACCGTCACTGTCGGGAGTTGAGCCAGGAGGAGCGGGCTAAGAAGGAAGCCGAGGGTATCATACCAGTGGTTCGTTTTAAGACCCCGCTTGAGGGGCAGACCAGGTTTAATGATTTAATCTGGGGTGATGTGGTATTTGAAAATAGTACCATTGATGATTTCGTAGTGCTTAAGTCGGATGGCTACCCCACCTATCACCTGGCCAACATAGTTGATGACCATCTGATGGAGATAAGCCATGTTATCAGGGCTGAGGAGTGGCTATCCAGCACCCCCCGCCATGTATTGATGTATCAGGCTCTGGGCCTTGAGCCGCCAAACTTTGCTCACCTGCCTATGCTCCTGGGC
>JAUVXN010000037.1 GCA_030603605.1 Dehalococcoidales bacterium
CCCCTCTCAAATCGCATACAGGCTTCACTGGGTAAAGACAATTGCCTGCCGGTATGGTGAATGCTTGCCGGGTTAAAGTTAGCCGATTCCAGTAGTATTGAGGTCGTTTCTTCAGAAACCTCGCTGTTAGCCCCACCCATCACCCCGGCAACAGCCACCGCCCGTTCCTTATCAGCAATAACCAGCATATCCCGGGAAAGGGCTCGCTCTACTCCGTCCAGGCTGACTATGATTTCACCGTCGGTAGCCCGGCGGACGATAATCTTCTTGCCTCTGATTTTCTCGTAGTCAAAAGCGTGCAGGGGCTGTCCGTATTCCAGCATCACATAGTTGGTAATATCGACAATATTATTTATCGGGCGCATACCGCAGGCGAGTAGCCGCTGTTGCATCCACTTGGGGGACTCACCTATTTTGATTCCAGAAATCAGGCTGGCGCAATATCTGGGACACAGGTCAGCGTCGGCAATCTCCACTGATATTTGCTGGTCTATCGGGGGTGCTGCTTCCTCATAACTGACCTCAGGAAGGTGCAGGTTTTGACCGGTCAGGGCAGCTACCTCTCTGGCTATCCCGATTACGGAGAGCCAGTCAGGTCGATTAGGGGTTACATCCAGGTCAAAAATAGTATCACCCAGATAATCAGCCAGTGGCGTGCCCATCGGTGCCTCTGGCGGCAGGACCATAATTTCTTCGTGATTATCGGATATACCGAGTTCTTTTTCGGAGCAGACCATGCCGCTGGAGACGACTCCGCGAATCTTGGCTGGTTTCAGGAGGACTGGCTGACCGGTATGCCCGTCTATAAGCTCGGCATCGACACGGGCAAAGGCTATCTTATCACCAATCTTGAGATTCGGCGCCCCGCAAACAACGGTTATTTGTTCTGTGACCAAATCTATGGTGGGTAAGGTAAGGCGGTCGGCATTGGGGTGGGGATTAATTGCCACTATTTGGCCGACGACGATATTCTCCCAGGTGCCACCGATGACCTGCATCCCCTTAACCTCAATGCCAGCCATCGTCAGCCTGCTGGCTAGCTCAGCCGTGGGCAGTGTGATATCTATGTATTCCTGGAGCCAATTAACTGGAACTTTCATTTCTTCAACTCTAGAACTGCCTTAAAAATCTTAGGTCACTGCTGTAGAATAGTCTGATATCGTCAATCCCGTAACGAAGCATGGGCAGGCGTTCAATACCTATGCCAAAGGCAAAACTTTGGTAGACCTCCGGGTCAATGCCGCCGCGTCGCAGTACCTTTGGATGAGTCATCCCGGCACCCAGTATTTCTATCCAGCCGCTGTTGCCGCACAGGCGGCAGCCTTTTCCACTGCAGACCAGGCACTCTATCGCCATCTCAATGCCAGGCTCAACGAATGGGAAATAGTCGCAGCGGAAGCGCACCTTCCTCTCTTCACCGAAGAAGCGACGGGCAAACTCATAGAGCGTCCCCTTGAGGTCAGCCATAGTAATGTTCTTATCTACAGCAAGACCATCAATTTGATAGAACATGGGGACATGGGTAGCATCGCTGGCCTCATAGCGATAAACCTTGCCTGGCTCAATTACTCTTATCGGGGGCTCCATTCTCTCAACTGTTCTGGCGGTGACGGAGGTAGTGTGGGTGCGCAGGAGCATCGTCCTCTCACCGCTTTCCGTCTGGGAATCAACCCAGGATGTTGACATGGTGTCACGGGCTGGGTGTTCTTCAGGAATGTTCAATGCCTCAAAGTTATAATAGTCCCACTCTACGTCTGGCCCCTCTACTATCTGGAAGCCCATAGAGATAAATATGTCACATATTTCATTAAGCGTTTGGGTGATAGGATGCAAACGACCTGTCGGGAGAGGACGACCCGGCAGGCTAATATCAATGGCTTCTCTCTTGGAGTGTGCGGTTAGCTGGACCTCGCGGAGAGCCTGCTCTTTTTGGCTCAAACTGTCCTCTAGGTCAGACTTAACTTGATTGGCTTGAGCGCCAACATTCTTTCTCTCGGCTAGGGGTAATGTAGCCAGGCTGCGCAGGATACTGGTTAGAGGGCTTTTCTTACCAAGGTACTGAACTCGCCAAGATTCCAATCCCTTAATGCTGTTGATGCCGTCCAGTTCCTGTAGTGCTTTTAGCTTTAGTTCTTCAAGCTTTTTCAACATCTCTTGCCTTGGACTTTAACTGTCTTGGATTATAGGTTATCAACAGCAGAGGGGTCAAGGGAAGCACTATCCCAGGAACTGATTGACCCGCTGTATCTTTATTCCCCTCTCTCCATTTTGACTTGCCATCTTGTCTCGTGCATCCCTATTAGCAGTGGTATCCGGATGCAGATATCCAGCCCAATAAAGACAAGGAACAGGTATTGTGGGCCGATGCTGTCCCATATAGCCCCAGCCAGATAAGCGGCACTGGCGGCAACCAGCATCCTGAAAAATCTTACCATTCCTAACCACCTACCCATTTGCTCTGGGGGAACTAACTCAAAAGTCATAGCCCCGGTGATAACTAGGTGCATTTGGAAAAAACCTTGCAGTACCCCAGCTGCTATCAGAAACGCAGGGCTTGGTGCCCAGATAAGCATCAGGTTAGAGGCCCAGAAAAGGGGTGTCATCAAATAGAGGACCTTTTTTCGCCCAATTTTATCGGCCAACCTGCCCAGAGGAAGGCCAAGCACGAGGGGAGTTAGTGCATAACCGGTGACCATTGCTCCCAGTATATATTGGTCGGCACCTTTGATTTCGTGAGCGAAGACGTGGGTAAAGGGAAGAATCATGCCCATTGGGAGATAGGTTATGCAGGATATCGCCACCCATCGTTTTAGGTTATGCCCCTGTTTAAACACTTGAGACATACTCGTGAAAAAACTGTAGTTAGCCTCACCATGGTTTCCCCATTTACGATTAGATAGTCGGGTTAGTATAAGCAGGAATGCGCCAATAGTAACTGCGAAACCAATAAAGTATAAGGGCCTGATGCCGCCAGTGTTTACCCCACCAAAGGTCGTGACTAGTAAAGCTCCGAGTATGGGGCCAGCCATACCCAGCAACCCGGCGGCAACTGTCTCGCAGAGGCTCATACCGGTGGCTCGGTCCTTATTGGCAAGCGAGTTTCCGCAGACAGTTGCACAGCTGTGCATGCTGGTCGTAAATCCCAGCCAATATATTGCCATGCCAAAGATAATAATTGTCCAGCTCTGGGCTATACCGTAAATAAAATAGTATATAGTCAGTAGTCCAATGCCAGTGAGATAAATCCTCTTGGTGCCAATCCTGTCAATCAGCCATCCAGTGAGCGGACTCAATAGGCCGGCGATACCCATTCCGGCACTATTAACGAAACCCAATTGTGTGGCGTTGGCTCCCAAAGCCACAGTATAAACAGACTGGTAGGGGAAAACCATTTGGTAGGTGAATCTATCTAGGGATGAACGTATTACGGTTGTTTTCCAATCGCGTTGCTGCCTTTTTAAGAAGCCAAATCCTTTTGAGATAGTAGCAACACTGGCCTCAACTGCTCGCATTAGTTTCTTTTCCCTCAAAGTGATGGTAGTTTAAATGTTGGCAGCTCCCTAGAAAAAATCCCCCCTCCCTCCGGGAAGGGGGATAAAAGAGGACGGGGTCTAAATAATATCCTAGGCCTGGGCTTTCTCTCTGGCTGTAGTTACCAGGTTGGCAAATGCTTCAGGATTTCTGACTGCCATATCGGCTAGCATTTTGCGGTTGATTTCAATCCCTGACCTTTTTAAGCTGTCCATGAATTGAGCATAGTTGAGACCCTGGGCTCGGCTTGCCGCACTAATCCGCAAAATCCACAGCCGTCTCATGTCACCCTTTCGCTCACGGCGGTGGCTGTAGGCATAGCTTAATGCCTTGAGCATGGACTCGTGAGCCCGGCGATAAAGGGAGTGCCTGGTTGCCCTGTGCCCTTTGGTCAGGGCTAACACCTTTTTATGTCGGCGGTGTGTGGTTACACCTCTCTTTACTCGTGGCAAGTAACAACTCCTCCTATCTAACTAACTCCGTAGGGTATAAGCCTTTTTACCCTGGTTCGGTCAGCGGGATTCAGGACTATTTTTCCATCAAAAAGGCGCTTAGTCCGTTTTGCTTTACGACGGCGCAGGTGGCTTTTCCCACCCTTTGTCCTCATAATTTTGCCGCTCCCGGTAATATGGAAACGGCTTTGTGCGCCTTTATGAGTTTTGATTTTTGGCATCCTATGTTTCCTTTATTTCTTCTCTTTTTTTCGCTTTCTGGGTAGCTGCTGGGGCCAGGATTATGTCCATCCGTCTCCCCTCCGTCACCGCTTGCCTCTCCAGAGAAGCTACATCCTGTAGTGACTCTATCATCCGCTGGAGCAACTTCCGACCAAGCTCAGGGTGTGTGATTTCACGCCCTCTAAACATTATTGTTACCTTAACTTTGTCTCCATTAGCGAGCAGTTTCCTGGCAATCCTGGCTTTAGCCTCAAAATCATGGTCGCCAATCTTGGGGCGCAGTCGGACCTCTCTTAGTAGTGAGACCTTCTGGTTTTTCCTGGCCTCTTGCTCCTTCTTGGCCTGCTCGTATTTATACTTGCCATAGTCAAGAAGGCGACATACCGGGGGCACTGCAGTAGGAGCTACCTCAACCAGGTCAAGGTTGTGCTTTCTGGCTGTCTCCCGTGCCTGGCTCAAGGGCATAACCCCTAACTGCTCCCCCTTTTCCCCGACGAGTCGAACCTCTTGAGCTCTAATCCTTTCGTTGACACGCAGTTGCTTGATTATGTCCTTACCTACCTCCTCCAAGCACAGGTATTTTACGAGTAGAAACTATACCATATTCTCGTATATTAATCAAATCATAAAGATTGTCTAACAACTTCACTCTTACAAGCTTCCCTTGTCAGTGGTATCATACTATATCTTTTGCCTTGTTGGCGATGGTCATTTCGATAGTTTTTCTGAATTTATCAAAGGATTGGTCAGCTAATTGTTCCCCGCTGCGCAGGCGGATGGAAACGGTAGAGTCAGCTATCTCTTTATCACCTACCACCAGCATATAAGGTATCTTGTCAAGTTGCGCCTGCCGAATTTTTAGGTTTATCCTTTCTGACCGAGTGTCAACCTCTACACGCACCCTCTCGTTTTTGAGTTGAGCTTCCAGCTTATGGGCATAGTCTAGGTGGCGGTCAGCCACTGGAATCACCCTTACTTGAACTGGTGCCAGCCACAGTGGGAAAGCGCCCCCATAGTGTTCAATAAGTGAGGCCAGAAAGCGCTCCATACTGCCCAGCACGGTGCGGTGTACCATTACTACCGCATGCTCCTGCCCATCTTCACCAATATAAGTAACATTGAAGCGCTGTGGCAGGTTAAAATCAACCTGAATTGTTGGACCCTGCCAGGCTTTACCCAGCGCGCTCTCAAACTTAATGTCTATTTTGGGCCCATAAAATACACCCTCTCCGGGGTCTACTTTATAAGCAACCTTGGAATGCTCCAGCGCCTGGCGCAGGGTATCGGTAGCCTCTTCCCAGGCCTCAATGGTACCGGCGTATTTCTCAGGTCGGGTAGAAAGTAATACCTGGTAGCTGCTGAAACCGAAGGCTTCTATCATGAAGAGAGCTAAATCCAGCACTCCTATTATTTCCTCTTCCAGCTGGTCAGGGCGACAGAAAATATGGGCGTCATCCTGGGTAAAGCCCCTGACGCGGGACAGGCCGTGCAACACCCCGGAGCGCTCGTAGCGGTAGACAGTGCCCAGTTCGGCGTAACGTATCGGTAGTTCACGATAACTGCGTAGCCTGGTTTTATAAATTAAAATATGCCCCAGGCAGTTCATTGGTTTAAGAATATATTTCTGTCCCTCCACATCCATGGGACTGTATAAATAATCCTGGTAAAACTCCAGGTGTCCACTGGTTTTCCATAGGTCTATCCTGGCAATATGAGGAGTATAGACGATATCATAGCCACGCTTAACATGCTCATCCTTCCAGAAATCCTCAATGGTGCGGCGTATAATTGCTCCCTTTGGATGCCAGAGGACCAGTCCCGGGCCGGCCTCATCTTGAATACTGAACAGGTCAAGCTCCTTACCTAGCTTTCTGTGGTCACGCCGGGCGGCTTCTTCAAGATTTTTCAGGTGCTCGTCTAAGGTTTTTTTTGTGTCGAAAGCAACGCCATATATCCGTTGCAGCATAGGGCAGTGCTCATCACCACGCCAGTAGGCGCCGGCAATATTTGTCAGCTTGAATACTTTTATCTCCCTGGTAGAACTCACATGGGGCCCACGGCACAAATCAACAAAAGAGCCTTGCTGGTACAGGCTGACCTTCTCGTCTGGAATTTCGTCAATCAACTCTAGCTTATAGGGCTGGGTGGCAAACAATCGCCGGGCTTCTTCTTTAGTTACTTCCTTTCTAATGAAAGGCTCATTTGAAGCGATTATTTTACTCATCTTGGTCTCAATGAGCGGTAAATCATCAGGATTGAGCGGGCGGGGTAAATCAAAGTCATAGTAGAAACCGTCTTTAATAGCTGGACCGATGCCAAACTTGGCGTCGGGAAAGATAGACTGAACTGCCTCAGCCATAACATGGGCTGCCGAATGCCGCATTATCTCCAGCTTTTCATTTTTCTCTTGTTCTTTGTCTTGAGCCACTGCTGAAATCCTCTCGGTCTATAATGAAAACCTCTCACCCGCTTCGGGGACGAGAGGCTTTAACCACCCGGCTCCTACACTGTCTTAATAAACCTATAAATCTGATTGAAGCACAATACATTGGTCACGAACATATTATAACAGCGAGAAGGGGTGAGTGCAATCATATTGGCGAGAATATCAGTTGACTTATTTCTTTAGCCTGTTGTCAACGAAGCTAACTATGAAGAGAAGCAGGCCACTGAGCAGTAATGCTCCCAAATCAAGGTATTGTATCCCCAGCAATTTGCTGATAAGACCTGCCGAACCACCACCGATGAGTGCTGCCAGCGCTCCTGAGGGGGTAACTTTTAATTTATCCTTAAAGAATCCGGCAATTACCGGTAGAATCACCCCGCAGGTATATATAGTATAGGCAAAAAGGAGGGCGCTTATTACCCCTTTGAGGGCTAATGCCACGATTAGAGAGCATATACCCAAAAGCACTATCACCCAGCGGGAGCGAGGTATGACTTTGCTCTGGTTAACTGAGGGTCTAAACCATCCAACTATGTCTACCATTAATATTGTGCTGGCACTTAATAAAGTGGTATCCGCCGAGGACATAACCGCACAGAGTAAGGCAGCCAGGACTATTCCGCCAAGAAGCGGTGAGAAAACCTCTTTTATTACCATGGGTAGAGCTTGCTCTGGCGCAATCTCGGGAAATAAGGCGGCTGCCCCCATGCCGATTAAGGTAATGGCAAAGGCAACGGGTATAATAAACAGTGCTGTCCAGAATGTAGATGCCCTGGCTGTCCTGTCATCCCTGGCGCAAAATAGGCGGGAATACATGTCTGGCCCAACCACGTAGGTTAAGCCGACAAGCAGGAGAAGCGTGACTAGCTCGGTACCGCCAAACTGGGAGCTGAGTGGAAAAGCAAACTGCTCTGGTGGAAGGGAACTCTGTAGTCCTCCCAATCCCCCCAGGCGCGACAGGAGCAGTGCCAGCCCGCCAAAGATACCGGCAAAAATTATCACCGCCTGGATAGTATCGGTGCGGATGATGGCGTACTGACCGCCCAACACGGTGTAAGCGACAAAGATAACGGTGAAAATCACCATCCACAGAGCTGGACTGCCTATTCCTATGATGCTCAATATTTTTCCGGCAGCTATGATTTGGGCGGCTATAATTCCTACCCAGGCAACGACAATAAGGACTGATGAGGCCAGAGCCATCCGCCGGTCATATTGTTTTTCTACCAGTTCAGGGAGGGTATAAAGTGCCAGCCTTCTTACCTTTTTGGCAAAAAATAGCCCCAGAAACACCAGACCAATGCTGCCTACCAGCAACCACCATGCCCCGGTTAGACCCTGTTTAAAACCCAACCCGGCCATACCCACCGTGGCTGAACCACCAATGATGGTGGCTAATAATGAACCGGTAATGAATAAAGAAGAGCTCTTCCTGCCAGCGACAAAAAAATCATCAGCCTCTCTCGACTTCCTTCTGCTCACCACTCCTATGGCAAGCATGCCTGCAAAATAGAGGATAATAATTATCAGCTCGGTCATTTTAACTTCTTCTTATTTTACGCTAGCCGTCAAGCCACTAATCAGAGTTTGATACTATTAGGTGGATGGTCTGGAGAGATTTAATATAAAGAGGGGCTTTGCCTGATAAAGTGTGAAATCAACTTTATTTGCTCGGCTTCTCGGTACCGATGAGGGCAATTTCTATTTTCTGGCCGCACTTTGAGCAGGTCACATTAAAAGTAATCGGCTGCCTCATTACCCGTTCCACAACTGCGGTAACCACCGAGTCGATATTGTCTAAGCGCTGGTCTAGCATACCCAGGCGCTGTTTGAGGCGTTCAATATCTACTTCTAGCTCTTCGTTTACCAGGCTGGGTTCATCCTTCTTCGCCAAGACTGCCCCTCCCCAAGATTATAATTAGCCTAATTATACGTATCAGCTGACAGTATGTCAAAAGTTAAGTAGGGAAAAATCAGCGGGGTTACTTGCCTGTTCAAATGAAATCCGCTCCATAACTGAGGTGCGCCGCGACAGATTTGGTCTTGGCAGTGCTAACCCCCGATGCAGTGCGCTAAATTGGACTTACAAGATTGGTAAGTATCTGTTAAGCTCATAGTCGGTAACTTGGGTTCGGTACTGGTCCCACTCTATTTTCTTGTTCCGAATAAAAGCGTCAAAAACGTGGTTGCCAAGTGCCCTTCGCACTACCTCGCTTTTTTCAGTGAGCAGGGTAGCCTCAAAAAGGCTGCCAGGCAGGGTTTCTATCCCCCTCCTTTGCCTTCCTTCATCGCTCATCTCGTAAACATTTTCTTCTATAGGGTCAGGAACTTCGTATCCCTTCTCAATCCCTTCCAGCCCGGCCGCCAGCATCACGCTGAAGGTGAGGTAGGGATTGCAGGCAGGGTCGGGAGACCTGAATTCAAGCCTGGTCGACTTTTCTCTGCCCGGTCTGTACTCTGGGACTCGGATCAGGTCGGACCGGTTGCGCCGTGCCCAGGAAAGATATACCGGCGCCTCATAGCCAGGAACCAGCCGCTTATAAGAATTGACCCACTGGTTGGTAACTGCTGTAATTTCAGGAGCATGCTTGAGTAGTCCGGCTATATAGCTCTTGCCCATCTTGGATAGATGATACTCATCATTCTTGTCGAAGAAGGCATTCCGGTCGCCCTTGAACAGTGACTGGTGAACATGCATACCACTGCCGTTAATGCCGAAAACTGGCTTGGGCATAAAGGTGGCATAAACCCCGTACTTCAGGGCTACTTCCTTGACCACTAAGCGGTAGGTCATCACATTATCAGCCATGGCCAGGGCATCAGTGTACCTCATATCTATCTCGTGCTGGCTGCTAGCCACCTCGTGGTGGGAATATTCAATGCCGATGCCCATCTCCTCCAGAGTGAGAACTGTTTCTCTCCTCATGTCAGTGGCTGCATCCCGGGGGGTCAGGTCGAAGTAGCCCCCCTGGTCCAGGGGCTCGGTTCCCTGGGAATCTCGAAAGTAGAAGTATTCCAGCTCCGGCCCAACGTAAAAGATATAGCCCATATCCGCTGCCCGCTTCAGGTTTCTCTTCAGGACATATCTGGGGTCGCCTTCAAAAGGCTCACCGCCGGGCTTCAAAATGTCACAGAACACTCTGGCTACAGCATGGTGCTCCTGGGGATGCCAGGGAATCAACCGGAAGGTATCAGGGTCGGGCAGAGCCACCATATCACTTTCATCAATACGGGCAAACCCTTCGATTGAAGAGCCATCAAAGCCCATCCCATCCTCTAGAGCCCTTTCCAGTTCCTCTACGGTGATAGCAAAACTTTTCAAAAAACCAAGGATGTCAGTAAACCACAGCCTGATAAATTTTACATCATGCTCCTTAGCCATCTTCAGAACGTATTCTTTGCCTTCTTCCCCGCTTCTTTTTACCAATTTTTGCCCCCTTTATTGTTTTACCATAACCTTTGGGCAATATCTTACCATATCTAAACCCCATTTGCACTACCCCAAATCCACCATTGAGGACACCTGTCGGTGTTGACGAGCCGATTTGTTTGATTATAGAATACGATGGTACGTGGGCACCGTCATTGAATATCAAAACCTTCCCCCATTTTAGGAGGTGTAGGATGAAAGAGGTAAGGATTATACCCTGCCTGGACGTTAAGGATGGGCGGGTGGTCAAAGGGATAAACTTTGTCAACCTGAAGGATGCCCGCGACCCGGTGGAGGCAGCCGAAGCTTACTGCCGGGAGGGGGCTGATGAGCTCGTCTTTCTTGATATTTTCGCTACCGTAGAGAACCGAAAGACAAGACTGGAATGGGTCAAAAAAGTCTGCGATGTGGTTACTGTCCCCTTCGCCGTCGGTGGTGGCATTGGAAGTATTGAGGATATGGCGGCGCTAATTGACCTTGGCGTGGACAAAGTCTCAATAAATACGGCAGCGGTCAGGAATCCCCAATTTATAAAGGAAGCCTCCCAGAAGTTTGATAAGGAAAGGCTGGTTGTTGCCATTGATGGCCGTAAGAATCCTCCGGGCAGTGAACTCCCCCGACTCGAGGTAGTCGTAAAAAGCGGCACTGAGTCCACCGGACTGGAGATTATTGATTGGGCAAAGCAGGTGGAGGACCTGGGAGCCGGAGAAATATTGCTCACCAGCAAAGATGCTGATGGCACCAGAGAGGGCTACGACTTGGAGATGACAAGAGCCGTTGCCGAAGCGGTAACCATACCGGTTATCGCTTCCGGTGGCGCTGGCAAACTGGAACATCTTTATCAGGCGGTAACAACTGGCAGGGCAGCTGCAGTTTTAGCTGCTTCCATCTTCCATTTCGGGGAAATATCCATACCTGAAGTCAAAAGATACCTCAAAGAAAGGGGGATATCGGTCAAGACTGGCTGAATGCCAGCGGTTGAAGTTATGATTACTACACTCTGGGGAACAAAAGAAAAGGTGGAGATCTCACCTGAGGGACCTACGGTCATCATTGGGGAACGAATTAATCCTACAGGCAAACCCAGGATTGTCGCTGCCCTGGAGAAAAGGGACTGGGATATCCTGAGACAAGAAGCCATTACTCAGATAGCACAGGGGGCAAGAGTCATTGATGTTAATGTTGGGACTATGGGCATCGATGAGGTGGCAGTCCTTCCCGAAGCAGTAAAAGCGGTATCTGAGGCGACAGGAGCCCCACTATGCATCGATTCATCGAACCCTCAGGCATTGGAGGCTGCACTTCGGGTGTGCGAAGGGAAACCTATCATAAACAGTACCACCGGCGAGGAAGCATCACTATCAGTTATCCTGCCCTTGGCTAAAGAATACGGGGCAGCAGTGATTGGCCTTTGTCAAAGTGAAAGTGGAATTGCCCAGGACCCCGAGCAACGTCTTGAGGTGGTTCAAAAGATACTGGACAGGGCAAAAAGTTACGGTATTGAAGAGAACGACATCATCATTGACCCTCTAGTCCTTGCGGTCGCTGCTGAAGCCAGAGCCGGGCTTGTATGCTTGATAACTGCCCAACTAATCTGCGAAAGGCTGGGACTGAACATGACTACGGGAACCAGCAATTTGTCTTTCGGTCTTCCCAACCGATACCTTATCAATAATAGCTTCTTAGCTATGGCAATCTGGTGTGGAGTGAATGCCCCCATCGTCAACCCGGGCAGTAAGGGACTGATTGAGACGGTTCTGGCTGCCGACTTGATTAAAGGTAGGGATGAATATGCGGTGAGGTATTTAAAACAGTACAGGAAAAGCCTGCAACAATCGTGAGCCCGACGG
>JAUVXN010000089.1 GCA_030603605.1 Dehalococcoidales bacterium
CGGTTTATCCAGGCAACCGATAAGGTTAAGCATGGTTGATTTGCCCGAGCCGGAAGGTCCCATAATCGCCACCAGTTCACCCTTTTCAATACGAAGGTTTATTCCACTGAGCACCGTTAGCTCCCTTTTGCCCATGGGGTACACTTTGGTTATATCCCTAAGGCGAATCATCAGTGTACCTTCCTAAGACCTGGTAGCATACCTGACGGTTCTTTTTGCGTCGTTGCCGGGGCTGTTCCCTGTGGAACGAGTACCTGCTCGCCTTCACTGAGCCCGCTGGTTACCTCGGTGAACTGCCAGTCGCTGACGCCGGTCTGTATGGCGCGTTGCTCGCTTTTGCCCGACACCGTTACTATCTGGACATAGCTCTGGGCTCCTTTTTGCGTAACCGCACCATTGGGTACCAGAAGCACGTCAGTACTCTCAGTAACGATGATGCTCACGGTAACGGTCAAGCCCTCCCTGAGTTGAAAGTCCTCGGGAAACATCGTTGATACCTGTGCTGCTGTTTCCAGTGGCTCTACTTCCACCGTCACTTCGTAGTTCACCACACCCGACTGAATGGTAGCTGTCGGCGAAATATGAGTTACCGTAGCCGGAAGGCTCATTCCGGGGAGAGCATCCACCTGTACCCAGGCTTCTCCATTCTCTTTTACCTGCAGTATGTCCATCTCGCTGACCAGGATATCCGCCTCAAACTTGTTGGGGTCGGCAAGCTGAACGGCTACCGTGCCGGTCAACACCTCGTCGCCACCTTCCACATTTACGCTAGTGATGAATCCGTCAAAGAGAGCCACGATGAGAGGGCTTTTGCTGTTTGCGTCGTCCAGCTCCTCTTGAGCATCTATTAACGCTTTCTCGGCATCCGCCAGTCTACCCTGGCTTAGAACAAGCTGGAGTTCTTTAAGCGCCACGTCCTTAGCTACTTCATCAAGGTCTTCCTCGGCCTGAGCCAATGCCATCTCGGCCGACTGAACCTGCATTTTCGCTATGGCTACTTCCTCGGTGTCATAGCTATTTACCTTGGCATCCAATATCGCCTCAGCCGCGTCTAATCTTGCCTGGGCATATTGCCGTGTTTCCGCTGGCAGACCCATATCTATAACATACTGCAAAAAGGCTTCTGCGTTCTCTACATCTTTCTGTGCTACTTCAATCTCTGGCCAGGTATATATATCCCGCATTTCATCCAGATTGTGCTCCGCGTCTCTTAAATTTATTTGGGCATTAAGTAAAGCCAGTTCCTTGGCCGCCTTGTTATCCCGTGAGTTTTTAAGGTTTTGTTCAGCCGTTTGTATATTAATTTTTGCCTGGAGCAGGTCACGTTCTTTTGCCGTCACCTGGTCCTCCAGTGTGCTCAGTTCGTCTTCCCATTCCTCGGTGTCCAGTTTGGCCAGCACCTGCCCTTCCTTAACAGTATCTCCCTCCTCTACCAGAACCTCTTCAACCGTCCCTTCCTCGTAGAATAAGTCAATAGCCAGGTCCTCGGTACGGGATAACGCTAGATTGCCGGCGGCAGTGATATCAACAGTCAGGTCACCGCGTTGCACCGTAACTACCTGGGTCTCCATCCCCTCTACCTCGCTTGATTCAGAACCACAGCCGAAAGTGAGAACCATGAGCCCAGCGAGCATAAGGACAATCAGCATTAACTTTAAAACTTTCATCAAACCCACCCAATCCTTTCTATTAGTTAATGTAGGATATCTTTTATATTCTATAACGCTATAACGCTAGTAAAGTCAAAAGGTTAGTAGTGTAGCAGTTTTACCAGAAATCAGTCTGTTAACGGGTTTTCTTCGGGGTTTCTATGGGATTGGATCTGAGCATCTGCTCAAACTGAGAAAGCATCGTCGTGGCATGGGCTATAAACTCTGTTACAGATTCTGCCTTTACGAACATTAGCCCTCTTTTGTCCGGTCCACTGAACACGAGTAGCTTGGTGCTTGGTCCGATCTTAAGATCCCTACGGGCTTCAGCGGGAATGACCACTTGACCCCGCTCAGCAACTGTCACCGACCCGTATAACTTGGGTTGTTTCCCTCTGAAGTGACCCAGCATATTAGTTGACCTCCTCATAAACTATGATTAGTGTATAATAAACATAGTATATCATACATTTCATATACTTTAAAATATTTTAGATACTCAATCACACCCTGATACGAGAGGTAAAAAATAGGGTCGAGGATTGTCCCCTCGACCTTATTCTATTTCTTGTGACTGCCAGAACTCGAGTAGTGCGGTCTCCCGGGTCCGCTATCATTTCCTGAGTCTCATCTTAAGCCAGAATCTGAAGGCGCGGCGCAGCAGGATGCTGCTGGGAAAGGTCTGGGGACCAGAATATGGAGAGGAAAGGGAGCATCTTCGTGTTTTCATAGGTCGTCTGCGGAGGCATCTGGAACCCAAGCCAGAAAATCCTAAGTATATCATCAGTATCCCCGGTGTGTGCTATCGTTCCGATAGACGGTTAACACCAATTATAGTACGGTTTCCAAGCGTTGACGAAGGCGTGCCAATTAAGCTAGACTTACTTGGTGAAATGTGGCTGGGATAATAGATTTTAGAGAGGGACTCCGCCCCTCTCTTACCTACATCTCCTTCTCTTAATAAGGGAAGGAGTCAGAGAGATAGGTTAGAAATAATCTCAGTGAGACATGTTTATTCGGATGGAGAAGATAAATGGTAGCCAGGTATAATCCGCAGGAAATAGAGAAGAAGTGGCAGCAGAAGTGGGCCGAGGATAGGCTCTATGAAGTTACCGAGGATGACCCCCGCCCAAAATTTTATGCGCTAACCATGTTCCCTTATACCTCGGGCGACCTTCATATCGGGCACTGGTATGCCATGGCACCGTCTGATGTTCACGCCCGATTTAAGCGAATGCAGGGTTATAATGTGCTTCACCCGATGGGGTTTGACGCTTTTGGTCTGCCCGCTGAGAATGCTGCTATCGAGCGGGGCATTCACCCCTTCACCTGGACGATGCAGAACGTAGACAATATGCGCCGTCAACTCAAGAGCATGGGCGCTATCTACGACTGGAGTCGGGAAGTAGTTACCTGCCTGCCGGAGTACTACAAGTGGACACAGTGGTTCTTCTTGAAGCTTTACGAGGCCGGTCTGGCTTATCGGGGCAAGGCACCGGTTAACTGGTGCCCCCGCTGCCAGACGGTGCTGGCTAATGAACAGGTAGTGAACGGGGGGTTCTGCGAGCGCTGTGGCGCCGCAGTGAGTCGGCGAGATTTAGAGCAGTGGTTCTTACGCATCACCAAATATGCCGATGAGCTTATGGAACACAATGGCATTGACTGGCCAGAGCGGATAAAAATAATGCAGCGGAACTGGGTAGGCAAGAGCCATGGCACTGAGATTTCCTTTGCCCTTGACCACCCCGGAGTAGAGGAAAAGAAGATCAGGGTATTTACCACCCGTCCCGATACTACTTTCGGTGTTACTTTTATGGTTCTGGCTCCAGAGCACCCGCTGGTAACAGTGCTGACCACACCGGATAAAAGAGCCGAGGTTGAGAATTACATAGCTCAATCAAGAAGTCTGAGTGAAATAGAAAGGCTATCAACAGAGAAGGAAAAGGACGGGGTATTTATCGGCGCCTATGTCATCAACCGACTTAATGGTGAAAAGGTGCCCATCTGGATTGCTGACTATGTACTGCTGGGCTATGGCACCGGGGCGGTAATGGGGGTGCCAGCCCATGATGAGCGTGATTTTGCCTTTGCCAAGAAGTATAACCTGCCAATACAAGTGGTGATAGCACCACCGGAATGGAAGGGAGAAGAGCTAGAGGAAGCCTATACCGAACCGGGCGTTATGGTGAACTCAGCGCAGTTTAACGGGCTTCCCAGTGAGCAGGGTATAGAAGCGGTTTCTGCTTTTCTGGAGGAGAAGGACTGGGGCAAGCAAGCCATAACCTATAGACTCCGTGATTGGCTCATTTCCCGCCAGCGTTACTGGGGAGCGCCAATACCCATGATTTATTGCGAGAAGTGCGGTATTGTCCCCGTTCCGGAGAAAGACCTGCCGGTATTGTTACCTGAAGATGCTGAGTTCAGACCTACGGGAGAATCCCCGTTAAAATATCACGAGCAATTTGTCAACACCACCTGCCCCCGCTGCTCGGCTCCAGCCAAGCGGGAGACTGACACCATGGATACCTTTATGTGCTCCAACTGGTACTTCCTGCGCTATACCAGCCCCAACTGCGATACAGCAGTATTTGATGCCGACAAGGTGAAATACTGGTTACCGGTGGACCTTTATACCGGCGGTGCCGAGCATGCCGTAATGCATCTACTCTACGCCCGCTTCTTCGCCAAGGCAATTCGGGATTTGGGGCTGGTTGACTTTGATGAGCCATTCAGTCGTCTTTTTAACCAAGGGATTATTATTGCTGAGAAGCAAAAGATGAGCAAATCACGAGGCAATGTGATTACTCCAGATGAATATGTCGCTGAGGTGGGGGCAGATGCGGTGCGTGCTTACCTTATGTTCGTGGCACCCTGGGAGCAGGGTGGTGAGTGGAATGACAGCGGCATCAGCGGCATAAGTCGCTGGCTCAACCGAGTATGGAACCTGGTGCTGGGAGGTTACAGCCGGGATGAAAAGGTCAGTCCTGATGTCAGGCAGAAAGCAGAACGGGAGCTATCCCGTGTTACTCACCAGACTATCAGGAAGGTAACCGACGACCTGGAAAAACTCCACTTAAACACCATGATATCAGCACTGATGGAGTTCACCAACTACCTGGCCAGAGTCAGGGAAACCGGAGCGGTCACCTCTTCAAATTGGGAAGACTCTATAAGTGTCCTGCTCCGGCTCCTGGCGCCCACCACCCCCCATCTGGCTGAGGAGTTGTGGCAGAAGACAGGGAATGATTACAGCATTCATAATCGGAGTTGGCCGCAGTGGGATGAGGCACTAGCCAAGGATGAAGAGATTACACTGGTGGTCCAGGTCAATGGCAAGCTGCGCG
>JAUVXN010000110.1 GCA_030603605.1 Dehalococcoidales bacterium
ACAGAATCGGCAATATAGTAGCCCTTTTCATACTCTTCAGTTCTGACATCAAACTCGTCCAGTATTTTCTTTGCCTCTTCCTGCACTACGATAGTATTGAACATCATCCCCCCACCAGGCATGCCACCACCAGGGCGAAGACTTCTCTCAAAAATAACCGTTTTTACCCCCTCTTTTGCCAGATAGTAAGCCGCCGTCATGCCGGCTGGCCCGGCGCCACCCACAGCAACATCAACATCCATAGCCGCTAAGAAGTCTCGCATAAAGCTTTCGGTTATTGCCTTAGATATCGTTAATTCGTCGAGCATATTCCCTCCATTTGCAATGTTACCTTTTTATTGTACCACCAGCTAACACTTTAGTGCTGAGACACCTAAAAACCAGATTTGGGTGCTGAGATACCTAAATGCTTTTCCATCAGTTCCATAGCACAATACTCTCCGCACATACTGCAAGCCTTCCCCGCCGAAGCATGCTTGCTATGAACTTGACGAGACAGCTTCGTGTCCAAAGAGAGCCTGGCTTGCTCTTCCCAGTCAAGCCTCTTTCTAGCCACGGACATCTTCCTATCCCACTCTTGAGCATCCTTCACTCCTTTAACTATATCGCCGGCGTGAGCGGCAATACGTGAGGCTATCACCCCCTGCCTTACATCCTCAGAGTCGGGTAGAGAAAGATGCTCGGCTGGTGTAACATAGCATAGAAAATCGGTACCGGCAGCAGCAGCAATAGCGCCACCTATAGCTCCGGTGATGTGGTCATAGCCAGCACCAATATCAGTTACCAGTGGACCGAGAACATAGAAAGGGGCGCCCTTGCAGATAGACTTCTGCAACTGAACATTAGCCTCAATTTGATTTAAAGGCAAATGCCCTGGGCCCTCAACCATTACCTGAACCCCAGCTTGCTGAGCCCGGTCTACCAACTCCCCTAAAGTGAGCAACTCCTCAACCTGAGCTCGGTCAGTAGCGTCAGCTAAAGAGCCGGGACGCATCCCATCACCAAGGCTCAGCGTTACGTCAAACTCTCTGGCCAACTCCAGCAAGCGGTCATAGTATTCATAGAGTGGATTTTCGCGCTCATTGTAGAGCATCCAACCTATCAAAAAAGCACCGCCTCGAGATACCACATCAACTACCCTCCTCTGCTGCTTTAGCCGGGCAATAGCTGACTGGGTAACGCCACAATGCACTGTTATGAAATCAACGCCATCGTAAATATGCTCTTCAATCCCGGTGAACAGGTCATCAATAGTCATCTTGACTATGGCACCCCGGCTTTCTATCGTCTTAATCCCAGCCTGATAAATAGGCACCGTTCCTATTGGCACAGAACTAGCAGCAACAATAGCCTGCCGAATAGCCGATATATTGTCACCAGTACTTAAATCCATAACAGCGTCTGCCCCACAATCAATGGCTACTCGTACCTTTTCTAGCTCAGTATCAATATTACCAAAGTCAGATGATGCCCCAATATTGGCGTTGACCTTGGTCTTAAGTCCTTGGCCGATACCACAAGGAACAAGACTTGCGTGCTTGGTATTAGCCGGAATTACTATTGTCCCTCTAGCCACACCCTGTCGAACAAACTCAGCCTCCACCCCCTCATGCTGTGCCACTACCTCCATTTGTGGTGAAATAATACCTTTTTTGGCTAACTCTAGTTGTGTCATATCCACACCTCCACAAAAATAAAACCAAGGGCTTCGGCTGTTGCTACTAGACCCTTGGTCTAAGTCACTGCCGCTTCCCTACGCTTGCATTATCAAGTTCAGGTTCACAGGGTTGGCATCAATCCGCCTCTCAGCTTTTGAGCACCCCTAGCGGTCAAATTTATTAATCTTTACCAAGTATTATAATATAAATTAGCCTAAAATGCAAATGTTGCGCTCGTTCAGGTGATTAGTGATACATTGCCCAATTCTATCTACCCCACATGTTTGTTAGCCTTCCGGCGCACCGTTACAAATTTAAGCAAAGTCTCACCCACCACTTCTCGTGCTCAGCTACCACGCACCACTCTCCTTCTTCCAGGGGTGAGCCCTAGCAACCTCTTCGATAACAGTCGTTCCCCAGCCGGGTCCGGTTGGTACCTTTATGTAGCCGTTTACAATTTCAGGCACATTTGTGACGAGTTCGTCCTTGAGGGAAAGAGCATCTACATCCGTCTCCATGATGTATACGTTGGGTAGAACTCCACAAAGGCTCGCACTAATAAAGGTTGACAGGTGGCTGTAGTAGTTGTGCGGCGACACGTTAAATTCAAAGACTTGAGCTAGGTCACCAACTTTCTTCGATTGACTGAACCCGTTCCAAGGAACGTCCACCATGAACACATCGGCGGCGCGGCACCTGAAGTACGGTAGGAACTCGCGCATGTAAATCAGGTTCTCACCGGTACATATCTTTGTGGTCGTAGACTGCTTGACGCTGAGTATGGCCTCGGGATCATACATGTCTATCTCAAGCCACAGGAGATCATACTGCTCCAGCATCTTTGCAATCCTTTTACAACTTTCGGGCTTGAAGTTGAAGTTAAGGTCGAGGCAGATGTCCACGTCAGTCCCGACAGCATCCCTGAATGTACCAACTAGCGTATCGATATGGTTCAGCATCGCCTTTGAAGCCACCTGATCCGTCGTACCGGGTCCGCCACCGAACCCGTCGAAATGCACAGTAGCGGGGTCGCCTGGGAATATGATGTTGGTCTTGAGCGCAGTGTATCCCTGGCGTATGACCTCCTTTCCGAGGTTGGCTATATCGGTCATCGTCTTTATGGGTGGCTTTCCCAACTGCGGATGAAGAGTTCTCGTGGTCCCACAGTGTGACCAATAGACGCGAACGCTGTCACGGGTCGGGCCTCCGAATAGCTCGATAACAGAGATTCCCAGAGCCCTGGCCTTAATATCCAGAAGCGCCAGCTCTATGCCCGCCAGAGCCATGGCGCGGACGCCCGACCACCCCTGGATAGCCAAGCGTTCCATATCCCAGAACCTCATCTCGAAGGCGCGCGGATCTTTGCCCATGACGACGGGCTTAAAGTCATTCACTGCGGCTGCCACCGCAAATGGGGCTCTTGGCACACTACACTCTCCCCAGCCTACGATTCCCTCATCGGTGTCCACCTTGACGAATATCCATGACTGCCACCCTGCGTCGACAATAATCGGCTCGATATCTGTAATCTTCATGCTTCTCCTCCTTTCGAATCCTACAGGCTAGTCTGGGAATGACAAACTAACCTATAGCTGAGACTCCATTTCCCTTGCAAGATAAAATAGTTGAACCAGCACTATTTGACTTCTAGTATATTACTAGGAGTATATGACTAAGGGGTCGGGAGTAAAATCCCGACCCCTTTTTTATCCTTTTCAGGGTGTCGCTCCTTTTATCTCCTTTGTGTCTTATCCAGCTCCTCAACAACCCACCCCAAGTCCAACTCCTGTAGCTTCTCCTTTGTGGGTACGGCTCGCTCAGGGTCCCATCCCGCCATCTTATAATAAGTTTGTAGGGCTTGGTGCATGGCCTCTCTGTCTATCTCTTTGTCCTTTAGGGGACCACTGTTGAAAGCTTCGTAAAAGCGCTCAGGTATGATGTCATCCTTTGCGGTATAGCTTTCCCTGGCGTTAAAGACTCTGGCTAGGGCTAGAGCTCGTTCTCCTACTTTCATCAGTTCAAAGACACTTGTATTCCAGCCAGTGGCTCCATTAACAAGTTGCGCAATCTGGCTAGGGCTAAAGGGCATGATCAGGCAAATATGAGCGCAATTCAGGAAATGCTGCCAGTTCATAAAATACTGGGACATACGCACCTTGGCCGGACTAAGGTCAAGAGGCGATAGAGGTTCTAGTATACCCAAGGCCTTTATTACTTCTAAAGATGGACCTTCAGCCGCATACTCAGTATCGTGTATACTATGGCAGTGGTCTGCCCCCGTAGGCGAGGTGGCATACCCAATGCCTAAGCCAACCTTACCCCTGGGGTCATGCATCGGTAGCTCTTG
>JAUVXN010000053.1 GCA_030603605.1 Dehalococcoidales bacterium
TCGCTGGGGCAGCTGCTCTCATAAGAAAAATCTTAGCTTTAACTGGAAACTAATAATGGCGCCAGAGCCTGTGATCGACTATGTTGTTATCCATGAACTTGCCCATCTGAAAGAGATGAATCATTCAAAGAGATTCTGGGAACTGGTAGCTCAACACTGTCACAGATGGCGAGAGTATAAGAAGTGGCTCAGGCAACACGAGGCAAACCTTACTGCGAAACTCTGTCCTTAGAAATAGCCTTGATTGCACATTCTGGACTTTTGTTGAGTGCTTACACTAAATACTAGAACCAGTGGCTGAGCCCGACTGATGCTGTATCGCGTAATTTGCCGTATAAACTCCCCCACGTGAAATTGTTCTTGAAACCGATGTATCTCCATCACTCCATGAAGTAAACACATATCGCGTGCCCGTTCGAGTATCCACGAGGGGAGGGATGGTAAGGTCATGGACTGAGCCCGGTGCACAGGTGAGTTCAAGAGGAGCTGATGGGTATTCCTCATTGTCCAAGATTAGAATGTCGTAATCGGGTGGTAACTCAGGCTCAATGCTGAAGGTGAATTTCATCAGCAGGATGAGTTCGCCGGGATATTGGTCGGACATTACTGGATGCTGTATTGTGTCCCACGGGGTAGTGAGCCATATAGTCTCAGGCTCGGCATACCAGAACAATTCTTCAGCGGAGAGTTCATAATCACGGTTAGCATCAGCAATATCGAACTCACCAAAGGCTTCGAGGAGATAATAGCTGAAAACACCATGCCAGCCCACATTGAAGGGTGTACTCCAGCTTACTTCGTCTGTGGGAGAGGACATTAAGACTACTCGTTCGCTATCACTAAGACTTGTTTCGAATCGTCCGGCATGACAGGTCTCTAGAATAATAACCACATTCTCCGACTCCAAGAGGCGCAACCATCTACTTAGCTCGCCAGAGGCTATCCAGGTGCGCTTATAGTAGGCATCATAAGGGGCTATACATGGTTGCCATTCCTCACCATGCCCTGCAAAATAGAAGAGGACAGTGTCATCGGTATCCGCGTTGGATACCAGCCAATCTACAGCCGCCCCGATGTTCGCTTTGGTTGCCTCGCTGTCTAGCAATAGTTTAATGTGCTCCTCACCCCAGATGGGGCTCAACAGTTGAAAGAGTTCTTCTGCATCCTTAGCAGAACCCGAAGCATCATCGCCTTTCTCGTACTCTGACACGCCTATGATGACAGCCCAAGCGTTGGGTTCGGACCCTTCAGCATACACTGGTGTAGACAGTGGAATTAGCATTGAGAATACCGTCAGGATCATGCTGATGAAAACAATAATCGGAATCTTTTTGGTCATGCCTCGTGTCCTCCTTTTATTTTTACCTTTCACGGCATCGTTTCCTCAGCTCAGGGAAAGTGAGCTTTACAAGCTCCTCTCTCTTCCTGCATGTCACGGAAGGTAGAGGAGACAAATACTCGGACAACCTGATCTTTGCCCCCGCTTGGCGCTGAAGATGCTTGCTCATCCGGCTGACGCTTTGGCCGGCTATCTGCTCCTTAAATGGCTTTCTCCAAAATGTCATTTTGTTTTCCCACTATATTTGCCGATGAACCTCCAGCCCAACTTTAGCCAGAAACTCCGGTATCTTGCGCACGGTTTCCCGGTCCCACTCTTTTACATCTTCAGGCAGGTCGACCCAACCTACAAGATATGGACTGGTCTTCTTCACGACATCTCTGTGCGTACTCCATTTCCAGCCATCAAGGAGTCTTTCCACGTTCCAGCGAGCATGTTCCATCTCTGCCATAACCTCGATTTCATCCCTAGTAAATGTCATCTTGGCCACCTCGCGGCCTTCAGTCTTTACTACAGTGCAGCCAATTCTTCGCAGCTTATTAAAAATATCATCCGCCTGCTGCAGGTTAGATTCCTTAAACATGTCAGGCAGCTTTTCCCAGGATGCCATCGCCGGGCCATCCATGCGAGAGCCTTTTATTTTGGCTGCGCGGTAATTTTCGTGAATTGCCTGGGCGACAATCTTTCGGATGTCCAGCTCCATGGCTGGTGCCGCTCCGCCAAGGAAGGCAGCAACAGTCGTGGCATCCGCAGGAAGGCGCAGCAGTGCTTTTGAGTCTACCCAGTCATCATCGGAGACAAGCTTGGCCGCTTCACCCCCACTGCCTTCCAGAACAGCGACCTGTGCTCCAAGAGCCAGCGCCATTCTGTATTCTGCCGCTGAGATAGTGCTGCCGTTTATACCCAGAAGCTTGACTTTTGAAGGCGAGATGCTGGAGGTGATAATGTCAATCCAGTACTGGAGCGGTTCCAGTGGACTGAAGCTATCGCCACCGGTACGGCGAATCTCACTATAGCGGCTATCCTTTCGAATTCCGGCTGGTAGCGTGTGGGGGATATAGCCGATGGTTTTGATGGCATCAGGGTACTTCTCTCCTATTTCACCAACCAAGCCGCTGATGCCGGAAACAGTACCACCGGAAATAACGGCGCCTTTGAAGTCTTTGAATCCATCGAGTATGACCTGGCGGTAGCCTTGTATTTGCTGTTCAATGTTACTATCACTCCCACCAGCTACAATAACTACTGGTGAAGGGACTGGTTTACCTTTTACCGAAGCCAGAGACTTTAGCTGTTTGGTCAACCGGTTATCGGGAAACTTTGCCGCCTGTCCAATCAAGAGAAGTGTCCTCGCCCACTCGTATCCACTCAGTTTGCCCTTGATAGCAGTAAGCCTATCTAGAGATGCCAGCGAAGTCTCAAGCATGAACGAGGCTGTGCTCAGTTGGACAGCTTTAGCATAGGCAGTAAGGCTCTTATAGGGCATCCCCATCAGTAAGTAGAATTTACCAATGTCATAGAATGCCCAGGGCAGATTCATACCCACATCGGCTTGGTCGCGGCATCTCTGAATGGCATTGTCTATGACCGGGCGGAGTGCCAATACGATGGAGGTATCTTGAAGACGGGCGGTCTCGTATTCTATATAATTGCCTAGCGGATATGTGTCGGACGGGTCAGCCTCAAAAGCCTGACGGTACAGTTCACGCGCCTTTTCCTCATCAATGCCTTTGTAGGTGCCTGCCAAAGAGGCGATAGCGTCCGAGTCTTTGTTATCTGCGGCAATCGCCGCCTCAAGATACTTCTGCCCTTGACGGTATTTCTGGCTATCCGGCTTACTTTTGTGAAGCTTGCACAAGGCAATACCAAGGTTCTTCAGAATCGGCTGATATCCTGAGTCAGCGTGGCTTTCTAGAACACCTATTGCGCCTTGCCAATCACCGAGGGCAATTGCCAGCTTTCCGATGCGTGAGGCTAGTTCTGCATTGTTCGGGTCATACTCCAATACAAGCTTCAGACGTTCAATCTCATCTCGCATCTGAGCCTCAGTCATGTAGGCTCCGTAGCTGGCAGCATATCTTTCCAGGCCATCCTGGATTCTGGCAAACGAATTGTCAACGCTCTCAAGAACAGCCGCCAGGCGTGCCATCTCACGCTCCCACTTCTGTGGAATCTTGAACGCACCTTTGTAAGCTCGGTCGTGAGTGAAAACCCCGTAGGCGTGCTCCAGTATTGTCTTGACCTGCACCTCCGCTTTCACCTCATAGACCTCTTCAGGTATCTGGACATCTATATCCCTCGTAGGGAAGACTCCGCGCTTGAATGTTATGATGTAATGTACGGCGCGATACCCGAACTCGGCTGGCTTGAGCCGCTGGCTGACATCAACGGTATTGTCCCAGTCAATCTCAAAGTGTTCTTCGATGAACCTAGATATTGCCCTTATCTCGGAGACGGTGGGGACAATGACACGCCCGCCACACAGGTCTGTGATTCGGTTGACGGCATCCGTGTACCTGCCTTGGGCTCTCTTCCGGAACATCTTCTCTGCAAAACCTGAGAGCAACTTGGGACGTGTCTGCACAATGGCAAGGGGAGCATACTTCGCTGCCGCCTTTTCCAGAATTTCCTTGAGCACCCGGGCATAGACCCCATAGTGTCGATGAACTCTGACGAAAGCCTCCATCTGGTTGCGAGCCCACTTCAGGTCACTGTTTTCCTTAATCTCAGCCATATGCACCTCCTTGAACCTGTATAGCCATTAGGCCTGCACAATGGATAAAATAGCTTAGAGCTAAGCCTCTGCCTGACTGTAAGCCTGAGCAAACGCTCGGAATTGGTCGGCCAGCTCCATCTTTGGAAGCTCCCGACGATTGACCCAGATATATTCATCGTGCTCACCGCTGAGCCGCACCTTCCCCGACTCAACACGTCCTTCTAAAATGAGGTATGCCACCTTCTTCGTCGGCGACTCAGACTCGGCGGCTCCGAGCACACGCTGAAGAGAAATGGTTAAACCTGTTTCCTCAGCTACCTCGCGAAGCAGTCCCTGGTCAAAGCTCTCCCCAACATCAACCTTGCCCCCTGGCAGATCCCATTTGCCGGGATTCCCTCTGGAACTCAATGACCGCTTGAGCAGCAGGCAGCGCCCCTCTTCATCACGAACCACAACTTTGGCGGATAACGCTAATGGCTTTTCTGACATAATCTACTCTCAGAAATGGATGTCAAATGCACCCCTGAATGTCATCATCGTGAAGATGCAGGCAAGCTGCACAGCAGTGAACCATTGCTATTTTTCCTCAGCCCCAACGGCTCTCACTGCATCTATATCGGCTCCTCCACAAGTAATGCGAACATAAGAAGGATCGGTGCGGGAGCCCACATCCGTTATCCTCACATAGCTAAACTTATCACCAGGAGCCACTTTATCATGAATATCAAGGATTGCCGGCTGCCCACTAACAGTGCCCAAGTCAATCCAATTTGTTCCGTCCTTGCTGATTTCCACTTTGAATGGTTCGACTGACGGTCCAATTTCAAACACGTATAAGTCAGGCCCATCCACATCAATAAGATAATTGTCTACAAATTTGACGGTAAGGATACCTCCATATCCCAACGATACAGAATATTGCTCATCGGGATGATCCGGAGGGCCAAGAACATTTAGGGGATTAGCATGGGGGGAACCTGTGTCTTTTCCGGGCTTAAAATCCACTACCTGATCAGCAAACGATATGTCGGCGGGCGTAGGTACTGGTGCTGGCGTGGGTGGTGGTGGGGTACGGGTAACAAGGAAAATCACCCCCACGACACTCAGGGCTATGATTGCGGATGCTATCAGGGCTAGCCTAATCCACCTTTGTCGTCCCCTGGCCTCTTCTGCAACTTTGGCAGTTGGTATCTCGGCAGCGATAGCTTCTGGCTCGGGCTTCCTGGTTGGCACCGGTAGCTCCCGGCCTTTCTCCGGTATACCACGCCCTCGCAGTTCGTCTAGTGCCCTACGTATCCGCGCAATGTGTGCAGTCTCAGCTTTCAACCTTGGAAGAATCCCCAAGGCTTTGAGCCCATCAACGATACGAGGCAGAATACCGGCAACCCCCTCTAGTGGAACACTTATCGAGGCAGCAGCGCCCACAGCTTCTCGCCACTCTGGCTGGCGATTTTGAAACTCGATGTGTGTAATGCATCGCAGCAGTGGGATAAACTCTTTACCGCTTTCATGGGCCCGGACGACTTCTTTGGTGACCTGGCGGGAACCGACCGAGTGTGGGGATACCACCAAGACAACGGCTTTGGATTGCTCAACCGCTTGCCCTGTTTGTATCAGGTAGGAAGGCCCCGGAATGCTGTCAACCTCGTAACACCAGGTTGTGTAACCCGCCTGTTCCAGGGCAAGGGCAATTTCCAATGCTACCTCAGCATCCTCTTCCACATGCGCTACGAATACATCACGCATTGCCTCTTCTTTCTGCTGCTTTGTCTTTGACACTAGATTGCCAGTGAATTTCCTGCCCGACCTTAGCCGAGAGTTTTGGTGTCTTTTATATTACACTAAGAAACTATTCTTATAGAAACTATTATACCACTATCTAAAGAATTGTCAATAATTTTTTGTGCGGGGTCCAAGACATAATATAGAGTTAAGGAGTCACAAAACGCTAAAATGTGTCTCATTTCTATAAGCGAGTGCCCGCTCCTGACCTCCCATAACTTCTAGCTCTGAGATTCAACGGCTGGAGCTACGCTCCACCCTATCAGTGTCTTGCTCCGTTCTTCCTTCGCTCTTTCCCCGCTCTTACGCACTTCCACCTGTCTGAGCATTGCTCTCAATGCACTTCTGCCTCGTCAGTACCTCTTTGTGCTCTTGCTTCCTGCAGGCAGTAGAGAGGTTGACCTTTCGATACCGGTTCGAAACAGCGATTACAGGAAATACACTTCGCGGGAGCGGTATCTCCGCTCTTCCATCTTGCCAATAAATCTGGCTCACGTATAAACGGACGTGAAATCGATATCATATCCGCATCGCCACTTTGTATGATTTCATTGGCAAGTGAAATTGTCCTGATACCTCCCACTTCCGCCACTGGTACCCGTACTACTTTTTTCACAGCAGCGGATTCCTCACGGAAATAGGCTTTCTCTGGCTCTTTAGGATCGGTGGCATGAACACCCGTTCCTATCCCAACGCTCACTTCAACAGCGTTCAGGCCATTTTCTACCATCTGGCGGGCAGTCTCTACACCTTCTTCCAGAGAGACGCCACCTTCTATGTAATCACGCACACCCAGCTTGATAAGAAGTGGGAAGTCATCGCCGAGAGCATTTCTGACTCGTCGAATCACTTCCAGCGGGAATTGACGGCGATTCTCCGAATTACCGCCCCATTTGTCCTTTCTCTTATTAAATGTCGGCGTCAGGAACTGGCTGATCAGGTAACCGTGTGCACCGTGAAGCTGCACTGCATCAAAGCCCGCTTCTCTGCCCCTGACCGCCCCTGCCACGAAATCATTGATGATTGCCTCGATTATTTCCTCCGTCATCTGGGTGTGAAGGTATCGGGAGTTGGGAAGGCAGGATACTGCCAGGGGAATAATACGCCTATTACGCAAATAACTGGAACTAAAGCCTGAGTGGACAATCTGCACGGCTATCTTCGAACCGCCTGCATGCACAGCATCTGTCATGCGCTTCAGGCCGGGAATGAGGTCATCATGGTAAATGCCGTATTGACCTGGGTTAGCCTGGCCATGTGGAGAAACAAACATATATCCCGAGACAATCAGCCCAATTTCCCCTTTGCCCAAGACCGAGTACATTTCAACTGACTTGTCCGTGACCGCACCTGAGGCATCAGCGGTTGCGTCCCAGGTAGCCGACCTCATAATGCGGTTTGGGAGCTCCATCTTACCTATTTTGATGGGTTCAAAGAGCTTCAATCCCATAGAGTCTACCTTCCAATTCTAACATGATATCAGCGGGTCAGGCTGAAAGGTCGGTGGGATTTGAGGATAGCTTGAGGTTCTATCAAAGGATTGAACAGTCCCGAGTCCTGTTTGATACCACGGATTGCACAAAAGTCAGAATTGTTTGATCACTCTTCCGAGGAATGTTGACCGACAGTCCAATGTATTAGGATATCCTTACGAATCTGCAGTAGAAGAAGTCAATGCGGCGACTGTCTCTTTATCCAAAGCTTGTACGAGTGCCGTCACTAGCGCAGAAGTATGATCAAAATCATCGCGACGAAGAACTGCATTGTGGCTATGAATATGTCGGGTCGGCACGCCTAGAACCACCGCGGGTACACCTGTTCTGTGTAAATGGATTGCCCCGCCGTCGGTCGCTCCTCTTCCCCTGGTTGACATCTGAAGTGGAATATTGAGCTTCTTGGCAGTATCAATCACCATGTCGCGAAGTTTGAGGTTAGGTATCATACGGGCATCACAGACCAACAACGTTGGACCACCTCCAAGTTTTGTGGCTGATTCTTCTGGCTTGATACCTGGGACGTCACCAGCGATGTCTATCTCTAGGATGATGGCTACATCGGGATTGATGACCTCAGCGCTGGTGGTTGCTCCTCTCAAACCAACCTCCTCTTGTACCGTAGCTACGCCGTAAATAGCGTTGGGGTGCTCTTTGCCCATCAATTTCTGTAGTACAGTAATAACCAGAGCACAACCAACCCGATCATCAAAGGCCTTGGCCATATAGGCCTTTGTGTCAGGCGAAACCACGAATTCGCTAACGGGTACAATGGGGTCCCCTACGCGAACACCGGCATCCTCAACTTCTTGCTGCGATGTTGCCCCGATATCTATGTACATGTCCTTCTTCTCAACGACTTTCTTGCGCTCCTCCTCGGAGAGGAGATGCGGGGCCTTTGCACCTATCACTCCAAGTATGCTACCTTTATTGGTTTTGATACGCACTCGGTGTCCGAGCAAGACTTGATCCCACCAACCTCCCAGAGGCGTGAATCTTAAAAATCCTTCTTTGGTAATGAGTTTGACCATGAAACCAATC
>JAUVXN010000074.1 GCA_030603605.1 Dehalococcoidales bacterium
AAGCCAGATTGTTAAATAAAGAAACCCCTGGGCGTGCGAATGGAGTTATGACCCTAAAGGGGATTAGCCGGAAACAACTTTACATAATCTAAGCGACCCCGGGGGGATTCGAACCCCCGATCTCCACCGTGACAGGGTGGCATGTTAGACCGCTACACTACGGGGCCATTCCAGTCAGTAAGAGTTTGGAAAGCTATAAAGCCGTTATGAATCGCCCTCTTACTTAGCTAGAGTCTATCAGGGGTGGTATCTTGTGTCAAGGAGGCGCACCCATTCAGGCAGATAGAACCATGGATGGTGTATTGTTTATGTTTTGTGGTTTGTGGTATAATGGGCAAGAAAATTTTTCTGGGGAAACAGATGACGCCTAAGAAAGATAGTAAAGAAGCATTAAAGGTAGAAGATAAACAACTGCGTGACTATGAATTGGTGTTTATTATCAGTCCAGAGGTTGAGGACGGGACTCTCGACGCCACAATCGATAATGTGAGCCAGTTTATTACCGGCAAAGGTGGCACTATTTCCGATGTAGAACGGTGGGGCAAGAGGAGACTAGCCTATCCTATAAAACATTTTCTGGAGGGTAGTTATGTGTTGTCTCGGTTTAAGATGAAGCCTGTATGGAGCAAGGAACTGGAAGCGAACTTGCAAATTTCCGAGGAGATTCTGCGGCACCTGTTGATAAAAGTGGGTGGTTAAATTGGGAAGTTACCAGCTTCCACAGTTGTGTGGGGGAGGGTAAAAGGAGTCTTAGGAAAATGCCAAGCTTAAATAAAGTGATAATCATAGGGAATATCGGGGGTGAACCTGAAATGCGGTTTACTCCTAACGGGAAACCGGTAACCTCATTTCGCGTTGCCACCAACTGGATATCTACTACTCCTGAAGGTGAACGCAAACAAGAGACTGAGTGGTTTAGTGTAGTGACCTGGAATAAGTTGGCGGAACAGTGTAACCAGTTTCTGGCTAAGGGTCGACTGGTCTACGCTGAGGGTAGAATACATACCCGCACTTGGGAAAGTCAGGACGGACAGCAGCACTCCAGAACTGAAGTAATCGCCAACAAAGTAATATTTCTTGATAGGCGAGGACTAGCCCCACTTCCCGAGGAGAAGGTAGGGGAAAGCAGTGGTGCTGAAGATAAGTTAGAGGAAAGTGGCGGTGCTGAAGATAAATTAGAGGAAAGTAGCGGTGCTGAATTAAGCCCGGATGATATCCCATTTTAGATAGAAATTAGGATTCAGGCTAAGAAGGGAAGCACATGGCGCAAGCTAGAGAAACGAAGGGCAGAAGATGGGACAAGGCAAGATATGTACCCAGGCGTAAGATTTGTTCCTTTTGCAAGGATAAGGTTAAAACTATAGATTATAAAGACTCGGTAAAACTGCGCCACTATATATCGGATAGAGGCAAGATTGAGCCTCGTCGCAGAACTGGTACTTGTGCCAAGCATCAGCGCCTTTTGGCAATGGCGGTAAAGAGAGCGCGGTATCTGGCTCTACTGCCGTATGTGCCAGCTCATATCCGCGAGACAGGAGGCGCTGGTTTACGCAGTTAGTTTTGGTGAGTTGGATACTCTCCTCTTTATCCTCCCATTAATAAGTGAAGAGAGAGATAGTTTGTTTCCACCAGGGAGTTAGAGTGCCGAAAAGGACTTATCAACCAAAGAAAATCCCGAGAAAACGTGAGCATGGCTTTAGGGCGAGAATGAGCACCCGGTCTGGGCGAGCCGTCCTGAAAGCAAGGCGACTCAAAGGTCGTAAAAAACTGACGGTGGTATAACACTGGAAATAACCCCTCTACTGAGGGATAAATGAGTTAAGGGTGAGTGTAGTGAGGGGAGAACAATATCTTACCAAGACAGAGCAGTATGCATTAGTTTATAATAAAGGTGGCTCGTGGGCAAGTAAGTTAGTAGTGGTGAAGGCTTTATCTAACGGGCTTACCTTATCCAGGTATGGCTTTTCGGTTAGTCGGCGAGTAGGTAAAGCAGTGGTGAGAAATAGAGTGAAGCGTTTGCTTCGCGAAATCTTACGACTAACACCATTGCTGCCAGGGTGGGATATCATATTTATTGCCCGGCCTCTGGCAGCTAGTACTGATTATACTAATCTTGAAAAATCGGTTAAAGATTTGTTACGCCGAGCTCGAGTATTGGCAGGAGAGTATGAAGAGGTTTGCCTTAGAACTAATTAGGCTTTATCAGTTAACCCTGTCGCAGGTTATGTTATCATCCTGCCGCTTTAGCCCCAGTTGCTCTCAATATACCTATGAAGCTATCTCAAAGTTTGGTTTTCTTAAAGGAGTATGGTTAGGAGTGAAGCGACTGGCTCGCTGTCATCCTTTCCGTGCCGGCGGCTATGACCCTGTGCCATGAAATAAACATACAATTTCCTTAAAAGCTTTAAAAGGGGGAAACTCCTTCAATTCAGCTCTGGTAGACAATTTCTTACTGGAGGGAGTAAATAAGTGTTTTTTAAGCTTGGTAAGTTGCTAACTGGTAAGATATTACTCTTGCTGGTTATACTTCTTGTGCTTAGCAGTGGGCTAACCGTTTCCGGCTGTGCCCAAACCGGCGCTGTAGCCAGGGGCTGGTCAGGAGGGCTAATAGCTGAGGACACTTTATTTTTGGGCTCTATGACGGGTAAGCTGGTAGCTATAGATGTATCAACTCATAATCGCCGGTGGCCCGATGTTCCTTTTGAGATGAAACAGACCGGCGGCTTTGGCTGTGCGCCGAGATCTACGGCGGTAGCCATATACAGCACTCCAGCCGTATCCGAAGAATTGGTTTACATTAGCGGCTATAACGGGAAAATTTACGCTATTAATACCGAGTCGGGTGCATTGAGGTGGGTGTATCCCCGTGAAGGGGAGCTTGAGCCCATCATCGGCGGACCTTTTGTCGCTTCAGATAAGCTCTATATTGGTAGTTCTGATGGCTGGCTTTACGCTCTGGATGCGGTTACCGGTGACAGGAAATGGGCGTTTGAAACTGGGGACAAGATTTGGTCAACCCCATCTATTGGCGGCGACACACTTTACGTTGGCTCCTTTGATAAAAAACTCTATGCCCTGGGGGCTGCCGATGGCAGCAAAAAGTGGGATTTTGAGACTGTAGGGGCGATTGCTTCCACTCCTCTGGTCTACGATAGCATGGTTTACATTGGTTCCTTTGATAGGCATCTTTATGCCCTAAATGCTACCGATGGTAGTCTGAAATGGAAGTTCTTGGCTCAGAACTGGTTCTGGGCTAGCCCGGTGGCTTATGAGGGCGTTATCTATGCCGGTTCCCTTGATGGCAAGGTCTATGCCCTGAAGGCCGAGAATGGGGATAAGATAGCCGAGTTTGACCTGGGAAGTCCGATTAGCTCATCGCCGACTTTAGCTGGTAGTTCAATCATTGTCGCCACCCAGGAGGGGAAGATATACTCTCTGGATACCGGTAATTATCAGAAAAGACAGCTAACTAACCTGGAAGAAGAGATATATGCTCCCCTTTTTGTCAGTGATGGGGTTATCTATATACATTCCGATAAGGATACTCTCTACGCCGTGGACGCTCAGTCCGGAGTGACGCTGTGGAGTCTTTCATTAAAGAGTTAGCGAGGTAGGTTTCATTGGATATTGGAGCAATCTGGGATTTAATTATTCTGAGGCCAATGATAAATGTCCTGATTATGATATCTGGATATTTGTTAAATAACTTTGGGCTGGCTATCATTGCGCTGACTATTATTGTTCGCATATTGACCTTGCCACTTACCGTGAAGCAGCTCCGGGCTACTAAAGGCATGCAGGAGCTCCAACCCAAGCTTGCTGAACTTCAAAAGAAGCATGGCAAGGACAAGGCTAAAATGGCTCAGGAGCAAATGCAACTGTATAAAGAGTCCGGGGTAAGTCCTGCCGGTTGTATGTTGCCCATGTTAGTCCAGTTGCCTATCTGGATAGCTCTCTTCCAGTCAATTATTCGACTTTTAGCCGTAGTCCCCGAACAATTCCTGAGCTTATCCCGCTACCTCTACGCCTCCTGGCCATTAGTGTTTTACCTTGTGCCTCTGCAGAGCAAGTTCCTGTGGTTGGACCTGGCTACACCTGATAAGTATCTTTTATTACCAATCCTTGTTGGCGGCAGCATGTGGTTGCAGCAGAAAATGGTAATGCCTACCACTACTGACCCCAGGATGCAGGCACAGAGCCGGATGATGCTGTGGATGATGCCACTGATGTTTGCTTTCCTTACCATGCAGTTTCCCAGTGGACTGGCTCTCTATTGGGTGGTTTCAAATGTTATTAGTGTTGCTATTCAGTATTATATGACTGGCTGGGGGGCACTCTTACCGGCATCAGCAAGGAAGCCGGTCGGTAGGGATAAGAGGTATATGAAACGTATCACCCAGGTAGAAGAAAAGCCTTTAGATTACGCTGATGTTGGGGCTGATATCGGAGTTGATGTTGGCGCTGATGTTGTTGAACCGGCTACTCCTCAGAAAGAAGGCGCCGCCGGTGGCGGCTATCCGGAAAAACTTAAAATGCTTAAGCCTCTGCCGAAAAGAGATAAACATCAACGGCGTAAGCGAAGATAATTATAAAGTGAGGTCACTATGGAAGTGCCGGAGAATAAGGATGATATAGCTGAGGTAGCCAAGAGTGTCCTTGAGACACTTCTTAGCCTGATGGACGTATCAGCTTCCGTTATGCTTTCAACTGCACTCCTTTCTGGAGGAGGGGAAGAAGGAGCTGCTGACTCTATTACTCTTGAGATAGAAGGTGAGGACCTGGGTATTTTGATCGGGCGGCGTGGGCAGACCCTTTCTTGCCTGCAGTATATTGTCAGACTTATTGTCGGTCACCAGACGGAGGTATGGCTGCCGATAATAATTGATGTAGAAGGCTATAAGCGACGTCGCTATGATGCATTGCAGGCTATAGCCTGGCGAATGGCAGAGCTGGTAAAGACCAGGGGAGAGCCGCTTGCTCTGGAGCCTATGTCAGCTTTTGATAGGCGCATCATCCACCTTGCCCTGGCCGACCATCCTGATGTTACCACTCAGAGCAGTGGTGAGGGCGAGGCACGCAAGGTGGTTATTCTACCCAGAGAACAATTTGCCTGATTGACTTACTGCTTGGAGTGTGCTAACCTTTAGCGGAAAAGGCAGTGACGGAGACGAGTAGGGAAGACAATGGTCACCCAGCGAGTCTGGTAGGGTGGAAGCAGATGTGACTGGCTCCCTGAAAATCCCTCCTGAGCCGCCAACCGAACAGTCATTATAGACTTGGTAGGCTTGGCCGGCAGCGTCAGCCGTTATCCGGGACGATGGCATATGGATGTGCCTTAAAGAAGTGCTCCTTCTTCGGAAGGAGAAGTAGGGTGGTACCGCGGGTTTGATATTTCCCGTCCCTAGGGGACGGGATTTTTATATAGAGGGGATTCTAATTATGTTCCGTCCGGTAAGTAGCCAGCTTAATTTGCCACAGATTGAGGAAAAGATACTTAGCTGGTGGCGGGAAAACAGCGTCTTTGAGCGTAGCGTAGAAGCTCGTCAAGGTTGCCCTCGCTTCGTACTTTATGAGGGACCCCCCACCGCTAACGGTAGTCCCGGTATCCATCATGTGCTGGCTCGTATCTTTAAAGACATTATACCGCGCTATAAGGCAATGAAGGGCTATTACACCCCGCGTATCGCCGGTTGGGATACTCATGGCTTGCCAGTGGAGCTGGAGGTGGAAAGAGAGCTTGGATTTTCGGGTAAAGCACAGATTGAGGAATACGGCATTGACAAGTTTAACACCCGATGTCGGGAGAGTGTCTTTACCTATCTCAAAGAGTGGGAGGCGATGACGGAGCGCATTGGCTACTGGTGTGACCAGGAGCACCCCTATATCACCATGGACAACGAGTACATTGAGACTGTCTGGTGGGCGATAAAACAGATGTGGGATAGGGGACTGGTGTACCAGGGCTATAAGGTTACTCCTCACTGTCCCCGTTGTGGCACCTCCTTAAGCTCCCACGAGGTTGCCCTGGGATATGAGGA
>JAUVXN010000068.1 GCA_030603605.1 Dehalococcoidales bacterium
CCGACAAGGGCACCATCAATTTCAGGCTGTTTCATGAACTCGGTAGCATTGGCAGCAGTAACGCTGCCACCATATAGAATGCGCATATTTTGGGCAATCCCGTCACTATATAATTTGGCGATATTTCGGCGAATCAGAGAAATAGTTTCATTTGCCTGTTCGCCGGTAGCTGCCCTGCCAGTGCCAATAGCCCAAACCGGCTCATAGGCTATAATCATGCCATCGATATAATCTATACCTGCCAGAGATGACCCCAGTTGCCCGGTCACCACCTCTTCTGTCCTGCCCGCCTCATTTTCTTCCAATCTTTCCCCTATGCACAAAATAGGCTTCAGGCCCACTTTTAATGCGGCTACAATTTTTTTATTAACAATCTCCCCGGTCTCATTAAAATACTGCCGGCGTTCAGAGTGCCCGATGATAACAAATTCACACAGGTCAGCTACCATTAATGGCGAAATCTCACCGGTGTAGGCACCCTTTTCCGCAAAGAACAGGTTCTGCGCTCCCAGTTTTATTGAGCTACCTTCAATTAACTCCCTTACCGCAGCTAAAGAAACAAAGGGAGGGCAAATTACCTTGTCAACATTAGCTATCTTATCAAGCTCATCTTGCATTGCCCTAACCAATTCTACGGCTTCACCCACGGTAGTGTTCATTTTCCAGTTACCGGCAATCATTGGTATGCGCATTTTGTTCTCCTGACTACTTAGTTATATCAGAAAAGTCCCGCCTCTCTTTGACTGGCCTAGGCGCCAAACTTGGTCAACTTCAGAGCGTTAGCCATAGCTAAAGTCATAATCTGTGTCGCCGGGAATCTTCCCAGTCCACCTGAAGAAGCACAAGCTGACTCGGAAAACTCACTTACCCGGTCAGGTCGGCACCACTTGGAATACAAAAGAACAGGCACCGGATGCCAGCTATGTCCCTTGAGCAGAGCTGGTGTTGAATGGTCACCGGTAACAACAACGACATCAGGTTCCAGACTTATTAGCTCGGGAAGAGTTTTATCAACCTGCTCTAAAATTTGGACCTTGCGGTCAAAATCACCATCCTCACCAGCACTATCAGTTCCTTTTATATGCAAGAAGAAAAAGTCATAATTAGGGTAATTCTGCTTTAGAGTCGCAAATTCATTTTCAATAGTTGCTCCCGTTTCCAGAACTTCCATGCCAACTAACTTTGCCAGTCCCCGGTACATAGGGTAACTAGCAATGGCAGCCGGTTTCAACTTGTAAATCTCACTCATAGATGGGAAGTGCGGATGCTTGGAAAAGCCACGCAGGAGAACCATATTGGCGGGGTGATGCCCAGCCAAGGTTGCTTTCGCCTGGGCCATAAATTGATTGGCAATACTAGCCAGCTTGCTGGCCTTAGGGCTTAAAGCAACGATAGGCTTTGGGGTTACCCCTATTTGCTGGGAGTCAGAATCGTTTACCTCGGGAGCAAGACCATCGCCGCGGAATACTACTACCAAACGGTGCTCTCTCACCGGGCAGACAAAGACCTTAACACCATCTATTAGTTGTCCGTTAAGCAACTGGCACAACTCGGTGCATTTTTCAGTTGGGATACGACCTGCCCGGCGGTCAGTAATCAAGCCTGCTTCATCCACGGTGCAGAAGTTGCCACGAGCGGCTACATCCCCTGGTTGAAGCTCAAAATCTATCCCGATAGCTTCCAGCACCCCCCGACCGATATTATAGCTGACAGGGTTGTACCCAAATAGAGCTAGATGTCCCGGTGCACTCCCCGGCGTTATTCCAGGAGCTACCGGGTCAGTAATACCACATATACTTTTAGTCGCCAGCTGGTCAAGGTTCGGGGTGTTGGCTGTCTCCAATTCTGTCTTCCCGATTTCAGGATTTGGTAATCCACCTAATCCATCAATGACCAGCAACACAATCCGGCTAGGGGAAGGTATGGCAATTTCTTTTATTAGTTCCAGACTAACTGTGTTGTTTATCAACCCTATCCCCTCGAAGAGTCTTCGACCTTTATCCCCCTTCCCCTTGGTAAGGGGGAGGGGGACTGGTTATGCTAGAGGGACTTCGTCCCTCTAAAACTTCCTATTAGCATATTGGGAAGCTTCGCCTCTCTTTGACTCTCCTCTGCTTATGACTTTTTATCCAGCAATGTCGCCACGCCGGGTAATGTGCCACCACCCAGAAACTCCAGCGAGGCACCACCACCGGTAGAGACAAATGTCATTTTATCGCCTAGTCCCATCTCGTCTACCATCTCAGCGGTAGAACCTCCTCCAATAATGGTAGCAGCAGTAAGACTTGCTAATATATTAGCCATTTCCTGTGTTCCCCTGGCGAAATGGGGTATCTCATGTATGCCCATAGGTCCATTCCAGAAGACTGTTTTGCATTTTTGCAATTCTTCACGAAAGTTCTCAATCGTTTGCGGACCTATATCTACAATCTTTTTATCTTCCGGTATATTTGTTACGGATACTGTCTCAACTCCAGCTTCAATATTGGTTTCATCGGCAACAACGACATCAACCGGTAACAACAGTCGCACCCCGTTTTCCGTTGCCTTCCTTATTAACTCAGCAGCGGTGTCCAGCCTGTCTATCTCAATTGACGATAGTCCTACCTCAAATGATTTGGCTTTCAGGAAGGTAGCTGCCATACCGCCACCGATTAGCAGAGAATCCACCTTGCCCATAATATTTTCTAACATGCCAACCTTGTCACTTACCTTGGCGCCACCGAGAAGTGCGGCGAAGGGATGGGCTGGATTCTCTAAAATGTTGCCCAAGGTTTTAATCTCTTTTTCCAGCAGCAAGCCAGCTACTGCCGGCAGATAATGAGCAATGCCTACAATTGAAGCATGAGCCCGATGAGAAGTTCCGAAGGCATCATTAACGAATATGTCACCTAAGCGGGCTAAGGCTTGGGCAAAGGGAGCACTGCCAGTTTCTTCATCGGAATGAAAGCGGAGATTTTCCAGAAGCAACACATCACCACTGCTCAAGCTTGCTACCGACTTCTCTGCTCCAGGTCCAATACAATCCGTGGCAACTCCCACCTGCTGTCCTAAAATTTGCGACAAGCGCTGGGCAACGACAGTCAGTCGTAACTCATCAACTACCTTTCCTTTAGGCCGACCCAGGTGAGAAATTAGAATAACCCTCGCTCCCCGCTCAATAAGATATTTAATAGTCGGCAGAGTAGCTCGAATGCGACCGTCATCAATTATTTCTCCTGTCTCTTCATCTAAAGGAACATTGAAGTCAACTCGAACCAAAACCCTTTTGCCACTGATTTCTATGTCCCTGACTGTCATCCTGTCCATCTGTCACCTCTTAGTATACGCAAATCTGAACCCGAAACTACACCATTCAAAATGGGGTAGCCTTTACTTTACCCTTGACCTTAAGCGAAGAACCAGAATCATGGCCAGGAAAGAAGGTCAGGACCTGCCGGGCTATTCCTTTAGCATCCAGACCATACTTAGCGCGAAGAATATCTTGAGTCCCCTGCTCGACAAACTCATCAGGAATACCAATGCTTTTTACCTTTACATCGTGAATTTCTGATTCTTTAAGAAACTTAATTACGCTACTGCCAAAGCCTCCACTCAGAGCATTTTCTTCAACGATAACCATGCGCTTAATGCGACTGGCCAGGTCTGTTAGAAGCTCAAAGTCCAGTGGTTTGACAAAACGAGCATTAACTACTGTAGCCTCAATCTTGTTTGCGGCTAAGTTCCGGGCTGCCTCAAGGGCAGGAGTCACCACGACACCTATGGCTAATATAGCTACATCCTCTCCATGCCTCAGTATTTCCCACTTACCTATGGGAATTTCGTGCAGTGTTTCGTCTAATTCCACGCCTATCCCAGAACCGCGAGGATATCTTATCGCCATAGGCCTTCCTGATTTCACCGCGGTGTAAAGCAAGTGCTGAAGCTCATTTTCATCCTTGGGCGCAGAGACAATCAGGTTAGGGATTAGTGTCAGATAAGAGATGTCAAAAGTCCCCTGATGCGTCTTACCGTCATCCCCGACAATACCACCTCGGTCGATAGCAAAAACAACGGGCAGGTTCTGCATACAAACATCGTGTATAACCTGGTCAAAAGCACGCTGTAGAAAGGTAGAATATATAGCCACGATGGGTATAAAACCCTTGGCAGCTAATCCAGCGGCAAAGGTAACCGCATGTTGTTCACAGATTCCTACATCAAACATGCGCTGTGGAAATTCAGCCTCAACAATACTCAGGCAATTTCCTTCAGGCATGGCCGGGGTAATTGCCACCAGCCTGGGATTCTCCCGAGCTAACCGAAGCACAGTCTGAGCAAATACCTCACTATAAGTTGGTACTTTCTTGGTGCCTGCATGTTTAGCCGGTACACCATGAAAATAAACGGCATCACCCTCGGCGGGGAGATAGCCCTTACCCTTAGTGGTTATAACATGAACAAAAGTCGGCTTGAGACGATAATCTCTCGCTTGAGTGAGAGCAGTTTGAAGGTCAGCAATGTTGTGCCCGTCAACAGGTCCAATATAGGCAAAGCCAAGTTCCTCCCAGATCATTGTTGGCAAAACCAAGCCTTTGAATCTATCCTGAATCTGCTGGCTTAACTGCCACAGCTTATCGCCCAGTGGGAGCGCTGTAAGCATGCGTTTGCTTTCTTTTTTTGCCCGATAGTAGCGGCGGTCAAACCGCACTTTGCTTAGAAACTTGGCTAAGGCACCGACAGTAGGGGAAATTGACATTCCATTATCATTTAGAACCACGATAAGCCTGGAACCCAGATGCCCTGTCTGATTAAGCGCCTCGAGAGCCATCCCGCCGGTTATGGCACCATCACCAATAATAGCCACGACATGGTAGTCATCACCAGAGAGGTCGCGAGCAATAGCCATACCAAGGGCAGCTGAAACCGAGGTGCTAGCGTGACCGGCACCAAACGGGTCATGTTCACTCTCACCGCGGTCGGTGAAGCCGGATAATCCTCCATATTGACGTAGCGAGGTAAAACGCTGTTTCCGGCCGGTGAGCAGTTTATGAACATAGCTTTGATGGCCCACATCCCATACGAGCTTATCGTGCGGGCTGTCAAATACCCGATGCAAAGCTATAGTAAGCTCAACGATACCCAGATTAGAAGCCAAGTGACCACCGGTAGTAGTTACTGTGGTTATCAACTCCTGCCTCAGTTCATCTGCCAGTTTCCCCAGTTCCGATGGCTTCAACCCTTTCAAATCGGCAGGACTATCTACCCTATCTAATAATCTCGGCATCGTCTGCGCACTTACCCAATTATGCTTAAAAATCAATTTCATACTAGCAATGTAGGCAGGTGATTGTCAACTTATAAAAGAGGCAGGATACTCTGATAAACCAGCTTGACGATACTGGTGCTTATCTGCTACACTCCCGAAGTGCTACCTCTGGAACAAGAGTTACTAAATTTTATAAGTTATACCTATAGCCTGATACAATGGCCTGGCGTAGTAGTACTTATGGCTATAGAGAGTGCCTGTATTCCCCTGCCCAGCGAGTTAATCATGCCCCTTGCTGGCTGGATGCTTATTAAAGAAAAGTCCCTGGCGGCTACATATACGCTAGTAGCCGGCGTCTACGGGGCTCTGGGCAACACTATTGGCTCGGCTATTGCTTACGGCGTGGGTATGTGGGGAGGTCGCCCTTTTCTGGAAAAATATGGAAAGTACATTCTTATATCTCGACACGATCTTGACCTGGCTGACCGATGGTTTGACAGGAGCGGCAGCTGGTCAATCTTCGCTTCCCGGCTACTGCCAGTGGTGCGTACCTTTATCAGTCTTCCCGCCGGAATAGCCAGAATGCATTTCATCAAGTTCCTGGTTTATACTTTTCTGGGCTCTTTTATCTGGAGTGTTGGACTAGCCTACGGAGGTTACCAACTGGGCGAACACTGGGAACAAATACGAACCATCATGCGTCCTTTTGACCCACTCATCATCGCCATAATTATTGTCCTTATTGCTCTCTATATTTACCGACATATAAAACATTCCAAAACAACAAATTAGGGAGGACAAAATCACTGCCTTGACCTCCCCTTTTCTTCGTGTTACATTTGAATAGTAAAAACGTGTCCCTGTAGCTCAGTTGGACAGAGCGGCTGCCTTCTAAGCAGCAAGTCGTGGGTTCGAATCCCTCCAGGGACGCCACAAAAGTTTTACTTGAGGCTTGCTATTAAATCTTGGCGACTGGTCATTGCCGCCACCGTCTCCAGAAAATCCTTTAATGAGACACTCTGACCTCTCAGTTGCTTCAGCTCGGGTCCGATGGGGCTAATGGAAGTCGGTCTGTTAGCATAGGTTCCATAAAAAGCAAAATAGGCTTGATTCAGCTTTCTAATGTGATAGCCTTTTGTGGCTAGATATTGTCGCTTCTGTTCCATAAACTCCTCAGCCTGCTCGATTTCTCCCTGAGCCAGATACTTATCAACCGCCCTTCTTATGTTTCTCATCTCCCGATTAAAATCAAATCCCGACGTCGTTGCCTGAGTTTGACTGCCGTTATTTTCATGCTGAGCGTAGTATTTTTCATTCACAATAGAGCCAATTTCCTTGCTGACCATACCGGCCAGAGTTTCATTCATGGTGGCAATTTCATAATTACGGGACACACCAATTAAATCCAGTACGTACAGGAAGCCCAGAGGCTTGAAGGCAAGATACTGATGCAACCACTCCTCGGCGGCAGTATCAATGGTAAACCGCAGGCTGGCTTCGTCAGTAACAAAGGTGGGGTATGTTCCGCCAAAGCCACCAAGCTCTACCACCAGCGAAGAAACACCCAGTTTGTCAG
>JAUVXN010000054.1 GCA_030603605.1 Dehalococcoidales bacterium
GGGTCAACCTTGTTCAACGTATAGAAATGTAGTCCTGGTGCCCCGCCTTCAAGTAGCTCATTACACTGCTCAACTGTGAACTGAACACCAGCTTTATAGGTAGCTTCGGCATCACCATCAAGCGGCTTAAATATATCGTGAACTCGCTGAGGGATAGTAGCTCCGCAGGTCTTGCAGAACCTGAGTAACTGCTGGTAGTTTGTTATCGGTATAATTCCAGGAATGATTCGCACTGTAACACCTATTTCCCTCACCCTTTCCAAATATTCGAAATAGTCATTATTGTTGAAGAAGAGTTGGGTTATTACAAATTCACCACCAGTGTCTATCTTAATCTTCAGGTATCTTGAATCGGTTTCCTTATCAGGGCAGTCAATATGCCCTTCCGGGAAGCCAGCGACGCCTATACTAAAGAAGCTGTCATAGGAGCGGATAAGCTCAATAAGCTGATAGCAATACTCCAGTCCATCGGGGGCAGGCTCCCAATGCTCTACACCCTCAGGGGCGTCACCGCGCAAGGCAAGGATGTTACAGATATTTTTCTCACTCATCTTCTTAATTATGGCTTCTAACTCAGCCTTACTATGTCCCACACAGGTAAAATGATGCATTGTTGGAACTTGGAAACGCTCCTGCAATTCATCAACAATATCCATAGTAAGCTCTCTGGTGGTCCCCCCGGCGCCGTAGGTTACTGCGAACCAATCTGGCTCCAGTTCTTTAAGGGTGCCCGCGGTTTCAGGAAGTTTCTCTCTCCCCTTTTCAGTTTTTGGTGGGAAAAGCTCAAACGAATAGGTTCGCTCCTTCTCCCTCAAAATATCCGATATCTTTCTTATCATTTCCCCCCGCTTTCTATTGTTATTTTAATGAAATTAGCCAGCGCTATATCTCAAGCCAGGAATGGGAGTAGAGCGATTCGCCGGCAAGGACCCTGACCGTTTTTACATATTTTACCTCTTCCTCAGTTAAAGAGGAAGGGTCAGGCTTCTCACCATTCATCACCCGGTGAACCAGGCCAACAAGTTCAGGCTTCTCACCCTTGGCTATCTTTATCAACTCAGAGTCAAAGGCATCAACTATAGCTGAATGCAGTCCATACCTTAAAAGCATCATCAGATATGTCCGATTAAGATAGGGTCTGAGGTGGGCGGGTGTGCCATTGGAGATGTTAGATAGACCCACGGTAGATTTACACTCGGGAGCAATATCCCCTAGCATGTCCATAAATTCCAGGCAGGCTTTCACCTGGTTTATTTCCACAGATACCGGGGTAACAATGGGGTCAATCCAGATATCCTGGTTAGGGATGCCCATCTCATTGGCTTTATAAATGAAGTCAACAGCCAGGAGTGCTCTTTCGTTGGCATCTCGGGGCATTCCCTCTTTTCCCCACAGCAGTCCAATCAGGTAAGCATTATATTTTTTAGCTAGGGGTAGTTCCTCGTCCATCCTAGCTAAGGAGATAGAATTAATCAATGCCCTGCCCTTGTGCACCTTTAGTCCGGCTTCCATAGCCACTGGATTTGTCGTATCCAGGGATAAAGGCAAATCGGTAACCTCTTGCACTGTATTAACCACCCATGTCATCAGCTCATCCCCTGCCTTCCGAGCCGGACCGATGTTGAGGTCAAGATAATCCACCCCAGTCTCAGCCTCAGCCTTAGCCAGTTCCTGAACAGGTTTGGGATTCCTCTCCTTCAGTGCCGGTCCGATAGTTTTCGACATAACATTTATGCTTTCCCCAATAAGGATCATGACTTTCCTCCCTATGGCTTCCAGGTCTTAAGATAGGCTGGGATGTGAGCCCCTTCCCTGGGACCAACCAGAGCCTCCCAGCCGGGTAATTCCTCTTCCAAGCCGCCACTCTCAACGGCAGCATAGCCAGGGATTATCAACTTATGATGTTTAACCTTATCCATGATGCCACACTTCTTAATGAAGGGGGCAATAACATCGGCAACAAATTTACCGGCTGCCCAGGCGGTCATAACCGAGAGCCCCTCGGTATCCATAACTAAAAGGTAGCTGGGAACCTTGCTTGCCTCTATTTCACCGGAGACAATAAAGTAGGTAAGGGAGAAGTTGGAGGTAATGAGTACCGGTGAGTTTTCATCGGGACCACCGATCTCGTAGATTCCCTCGGTGGTCGCCAATGGTCGCTGGGGGTCGGTATAGATGTTCAGTCTTTCCACAAGCAGGGGGAACAAGCTATGCCCCTGAAAATCAGAGAGAACGATAATGCCACCATATTTAGCCACGAAAACTGAGGCAATTATCACCTCCTTCATCGGGTCATCAGTCATCTCGCCGGGGAAAACAATGGTGGGGAAGCCTAAGGGGCGAAACTTTTTATTTAAGGCAGCACTCCTGATGAATATCTGGTCTTCAAATACCCGACGAAGGGTCCTTGACCCGGAGTCGAGAACAATATCTTTAACCCCGGCCTCGGTTAATTTAGTAGTCAGTTGAGCTAGTTCCTCAAGGTTAGCGGCTTTGACTGCTACCGGGCAGGAATTCTCCCTAGCCAGTTCTGCCATACGGTCAAGGTTATCTTCGGTGGCGGCATATATTAGTGGTCTCCGGTCAGCGCAGACCTTCAAGCCAGCCGCCAGGACATCAGGATTACTGCTCATCAGGATAATGCCGCAGTCACTATTTTGCTTTACTTTACTAACTACAGCTTCAAAATTTTTAGCATCCCCTGAATCGTCCCTTACCGCTACCAGCTCAGGACGAAGAGTAAGTCCTACCCTCTCATATTGGAGCTTGGACCTTTCCAGCCTAGCGTCAACCTCAGATTCCTCCATGGTATCGGTGATGAGGATGGCAAAACCAGGAGGGTTCTCAAACCTTTTTTCGTGGCGAAACATAACTGTCTCGCCACCAACCTTTAGTGCCCTATCGCCAACCCCGATGGTAATTGGTTTAATGGGGGGTGCTGACGCCTCCTCCAATTGTGCTCTTGCCTCCTCGGAGACATAGGGGCAGGCGCTTAGTTCTGCCTTCCCCGCGGCTAGATTCATAGCAAAGGCAAGACAAGTAGGCACCCCACATTCGCCACAGTTTGTCTTAGGTAGCAATTTAAATATTTCTATCCCGGTAAGCGGCACAGTAGGCCCCCTTTCCTAGCCTAGTATTGGCCCCATAGTCAGAGCTGGGTGCCCCTTCTCTTGCAGGAAGGGAAGAATTTCCTCTTCGGTTGAGCCAATTGTCTCATCAGCGATCATATCAGGAAGGTTGGGGACGCCCATCTCCTCAGCCCTAGCTTTAAGTCGGTCAGCAATCTCCTCCTTTAGCATCTTAGGCATCCACACCATTCTTAATAAGCCACCATCGCCAAGAATGAATTTTCTCTGGCAGGTGTTATACTTGCCGTGACCAACAAAACCGGGGGTGCTCAAACCACCGCCAATAGTCCCGGCGAGCGTAGTGAACCTCATCCCACAGGGGGTCTCTCCGGTATATTCCCGATTTACTGTCATTATTCCATTACACAGGGGAAGGACAGCGGCAATACACTCGCAACAGCCGCAGGTGGTCATCGGGTCATTGACTATGCTGTAGAAGTTGTAATGGTCTATCTTCTGGCGAGAAGCCTTAAACACAAACTCGTTTACCCCTTTCCACTGCCCGAGCTTAGCATCAATGGTTTCCCCCTTCTCTACTGGTTGATTAGGTCCGGTAGGATTAATCTCATAAGCTGCTTTACAGTCCATCCAGTTATATGAGCCACAAAGTCCGGTTCTCTCGGGACTAATGGTACAAACATGAGATGGGGCAAAGGACTGACACAGGGTGCATGAGTAGTATATATCGGTAGTTTCGTCAGTCATACCTTCAATTCGGGCATCCCGAGTGCCATATACTGCTCTGGCTTTGCCCACTATCTCTTTTGCCTTGTCCTCCTCGGTATAGATTTTTACCTGTAATTTATCAAAAATCCCACCAAAATCCTGGTGCAGCTTGGCATGGAGAAGAGCACCAATATGGTATAATCTGAAGCCCTTTTCCACAGCCGATTTAGCCACTCGTAGCCAGGCAATGTCCCTCTGACCGATATGCATTGCCCCTTGAACGTAGTTTATCAGGTGGTGAATTTGCCGTTCCAAGATGGGTTCATAGTCCTCCTGCATTTCTCTTCCAGCTACCTCAACAGCTATGGCTAAGGGTAATTTGGAACCAGAGGGAACATCGGTTATCTCAGGGCCAATCACCTCAATCTTTCCATCCTCTACCTCATCCATCCGCTTACTGGTAACCCATTCCACCATAGGGGTTCTCCCCCCGCCAGTCTCTAGGTATATATCCTCCCCCCGAACCCTCTCCCCCTCAAAAGCAGGACCGTAGGCTACCGGAACCGGTACCTCAGCCACGGTAACCTTTAGCCCCCTTACCTCTATAGCTTTAGCTACTATTTTATCGTGGGGAACGTTGGAGACAACATGCTCATAGGTGCACACTCCGGTAGGTAAAATCTCAGGTATTGGAGTATCGGCAATAGTGGGGAAGCCGAAGTTAACACAACCTAGGGCATTGGCGTACCACTCATCGGTAACATAGCCCAGGGGCATAGCGAAGGCGAAGGTGCGGTCTTTTTGGTAGATAAGGTGGTTTCTGTAATCTCCAGGTCCAATGCCACCGAAAGTAAAGCTTACCCTGATGGCGAAGCCAGCAGCAAATACAGCGGCGGTAATATCAGGACCAAAGGAGACCAGACGAGTTGGCCAACCAATCTGGACTCCCGCTTCCAAAAGCTGCTCGGAGAATCTCTTCCCCTCATGGTCAGCGGCCATAAAGATGTAAAGGTTCTTCTCCTGAAGTTCCTGAGCGATGTTCTTGGCAATCTCAGGGCTAGGAGCAGCACCAAGGATAGCAGCAAAACCAGGGGCAGTGCCATCAACAAACTCAATTCCTCTCTTTCTAAGAATTACATCATCAGCGGCACCTAACCAGATGTTATTATCAGTAGGGTCTTCCTGTTTGGTATAGAAATCTGGCTGCTCAAGATACCTTATCGCCTCAATAATCTCCTCAGCAAAGAAGGTTGCCATTCCGGCATCAAGGGCTGGCGCCAGATAGGGCAAAGGGCAATTCTCCCTCACCGGCGGGGGCAGAAGGGATTTGCACCTTTTCAGTACCGGCTCCATATCACCCAGTTTCTCAACCGGGATGCCCAATATTCCATAAATTACGGGTAGATAATAGGCAGTATTGGGGAAACCAACCGGTTCATTTGCTCCCCACCTGTCCATTGCCTGTTGCCATTTCTTGTCGGCTTGGTCTACAATTTTGTAAGCCCCTCTAATCGCGGCTGATGCAATTATCTTAGACATTAGACCCTCTCTCTCTGTTTAGCCTTGGCTTAAACTGCCTCCAGCTCCCGTCTCATCTCCATATCAAAGAGTATTCTCTCTCTGGCTTTGTCGATGCCTAGAGCTCTGCGCTTCTTATCAATATGCTCAATCATAAGATGAGCTGCTTTAATCGGGTCTGGCTCAAAAGCCCACATCCCACCATACATAGCTTCAAAGTCCTTAAACAATAATTTGGTCACCTCGTCACTTCCCAGGGTAGGCCAGTTAACCCCGAATACAGTAAATACCCCTGAGCCCACAAAGTATTGCCCGATGGAGATTGCCTTCTCGCTCATCCACTCGGGGGCAGCGCCGGCGGCAGGTAGGTCGCTGATGTCATCGCCTAAGCCACCATCCTTTACCATAGCGGTAGCCGCCATCAGGATTCGGCTGTTATCAACACAGGAGCCTAGGTGCAATACCGGAGGAATACCTACTGCTTCGCATACTGAAGCTAGTCCTTCACCGGCATATTTGGCTGCCTCTGGGGTCATCAACCCAGCCTTGGCACAGGCCATAGCACTGCAACCGGTTTGAAGCACCAATACATCGTTTTTTATAAGCTCCTTAACCATGGTGAGGTGAACATCATCATGCTTAACCCGCGGATTATTACAGCCGACAACACCGGCTACTCCTCTAATCCGGCCATTAATGATATTGTCATTTAATGGTCGGTAGGAAGCCCGAAATAGACCACCCAGTAGATAATTAATGGTTTCATGGCTGAACCCAGCCACCAGGTCGCTTTGCTCATCAGGGATATCAACATTGTTCCCTCGGTTGGGGAAATTCTCAATAGCGGTCTTGACTATAGCCCGAGCCGACTCTAGGGCGGCGTGCTCATCAAATTCCATATGCATAGCACCAGGAATCTTAGCCTTGGGTGAGGTGGTGATAATTTTGGTATGGTAGCATTGGGCAATATCGGGTAAGGACTGCATAATACACTGAACATCTACCGCCATAGCCTCTACTGCCCCGGTAACCAGGGCCAGCTCTTGCTGCAGCATATTCCCGGCTAGTGGAATCCCATGACGCATCAATATCTCATTGGCCGTGCAGCATATCCCGGCCAGGTTTATCCCGTTAGCCCCTTTCGACTTAGCCAGTTCTAACATCTGAGGCTCTTGAGCCGCGACCACAATCATCTCGGAGAGTAGTGGTTCGTGACCATGAATAATGAGGTTTACCTCGTCTCGCTTAAGTACTCCTAAGTTTATCCTGCTTAGGACTGGTGCCGGAGTGCCAAACAGGATGTCCTGGAGCTCGGTAGCAATCATACTACCACCCCAGCCATCAGCTAGAGATGCCCTGACCCCTTGTTTGAGTAGGTTTTGGTAATCCTGGTCAACCCCCATATGGGTTCGGTGCATTATCTCCACAACCTCTCTATCTATGCCCCGAGGAGCAACCCCCTGCTGCCGCCACAGCTCCTGGCGCTTTAGTGGCGCTCGCTTTAGAAACAGGACTTCACCCTCCTGTTTCCCAAACTCAGCCAGAGCCATTTCGCCAATATCAATGGCTATTTCATTGTTACTGCGGTCACCGATTTCAATGCCCCAATCCAGAGCCAGTTGCAGCAGTTTCTGCTCATCTTTTATCTCATAGCCAGGGGCTTCTCCTTTGGCTACTGCCAGAAAGAGTTCAGCCACTCCCCGACCGTGGTCAGAATGGGCAGCCGCTCCCCCAGCTACCATCCGAATAAAATTACGAGCGGCAATAGTCTCAGCCGTGGCTCCACACAGTCCTCTCCTCCTCTGCTTCTCCTCTGGTGTTTCCTTCTTACCCCTGGGTAGCGGCACCCGGCACGGCCCCATCCCGCAGTGCTTGCAGCAACTGCCAACCATTCCTATGGGACAGGGCTTCATTGTTTCCGCTCTGTCAAAGACAGTATTGACCCCGTCATCAGCCGCTTTCTCTATCATCTTAATGCTAGCTTTATCAATACTTTTGGTTTCTGCGTCTGCCATCTTATTATTCCCTTCCCATCTTTAATAATTATTTTATGAAGCTATCAATTCAGCTAACGTCTCTCTCACTAATTTTATTGCCTCTGGGTGTCTCATGATTAACACATCAGCCCCAGCTAGAAGCAAGACCATAGCTGACATTGCTTCCATCAAAATACCTCTTGTCCTGGCGTTTCCCATATTGAGCTCATCATTTGCCATATGCATTTCCTTGGTCTTCCACGTCTCTTTAGCTATATTACAAATGACAGGGAATTGGAGTTTTTCATCTTGCTGGGTTAGTCCTGCCATTCTGATTCTCTCCATTATTGAGTAGCAGTACTCAATACCATAGCCTATACCGCTGACGGTAGGGTCCATTATGATAAGTTCATCGGGAACACCAAGATTACCCAGCAGGATATTAAGCTGCTTAGCCAGGTTTATGTCTATGGGTGAAGACGAAATCACCGTATGGTGATAACCAATGGCTGCGGCGCCAATCCTCTTGTGGTCTCCCTCCTCAACCGGTCCGATAATCAGGTTCTTACCCTGGCAGAC
>JAUVXN010000012.1 GCA_030603605.1 Dehalococcoidales bacterium
ACCTGGAAGGAGTGGGTACTGCCAACGGTTCCGGATGGAAGAGACGGGAAGGTTATATCGAGCGCCTTGGTCGGTGAGGCATACCACAATGAGGTGCCGATAGCTGCTACCAGAATAACTGCTATTGCTACCCTGGCAAAGGTCTTATATTTAATTCTTGGCTCTTGGCTTTCCATTTTGCGCTTCTATATAAGTGTGTTGAGTAAAAAGTCAAGTCCTTCTGGCATAATTATGGACTATATGGAGCAGAATGTCAAGCTCTTTTGACATAAATGCGGACTATTGTCAATAAAAAAATTAAATATCTGTGGTAAAGGTAAGGCTATGTTGAGTGAGAAGTCATTATTCTTGACAGTTGTGCATGTGACAAGTGTACAAGTTGAGTGAAAAGTCAGGTAGTTTTTTGAATTAAATCTTAAAATATTCTTAAAATTATTGTAAAAACTATCCCCTCGGTCAAAACTTAAAAAGAAATCGCCCCGATTAGTTCGAGGCAAGAGATGATAACTTGGTGGAGACGGGGGAGAGTCGAACTCCACTGTCAATTACCGAGACTATTCCCAATGATGCATGGCACATTTCTCACCCGTACACCAGTAATGTTCCGGAATCTAGCCTCCAACAGGTCAAACGGTGATGAAGACGTATCTTGAGTCAGAAGAAATAAAACTACTGGAGCTCTCGGCCACCAACTCACGAGATCGCCTATTAATCAGGTTGCTCTCCCGGCTGGGGTGCCGTATATCGGAGGCTTTGGTTCTAACTGTAGAGGACATTGATTTTCAGGAGCGTATGATCACCATCCAGCATCTAAAGACCCGACTGAAGCTTGCCTGTCCCTATTGTAACGCTAAGCTGGCCACTAGCCACGTCTTCTGCCCCGGTTGTGGGCTTCAGGTGGAGAAGGCGGTGGCGCAGTCAAAGGAACACCGCCGATTAATCGTCGCAGAGACTACAACCGGAGCTTTAGGGAGCTTGCTAATGCCGCTTGATTATGCCAAAGTGTTCGGTTCAAAAAGTGTCCCATTTCGCTGATTGACAACATGCTCTCAGTTCGCATCAATCCCTGAGATGTCACATTTGTCCATTTTGTTCAGTCGAGGTCACAATTACTTGTTTTGTTACCTAAGCTGTTGGGCAAGCGTAATGTTACTTAACCTTTCTCCAAAACCGTTTCTCTTTTCAAATTCTCTGCTTACTCATTGAAACTTTTTTCAAGCTACATGCTAACTAAATGTAGCAACAGAAGAAACCTTGTGTTACACATTTAGACATGACTTAGCTTGCTAGAATATACTAAATACCATTCTACGACGATGCCGATGATGTCAAAGATACGGTGAGGTACACTGAAACCTCAAGCCAAACTGGTCAGCCATCTCCCGTCTGACTTCGCGATAAAGCTCGATAAACTTCTTGCTAGGTGTTCCTGTTACGATGTCGCAGCACTCTTGATATCTTTTGCCAATGGGCGGGCTGTGCAACTTGTCCTCATACTTCTCAAGCAGCGCGGTCACTATGTCATTCGCCTCCTTACGGCTCATACCGGCTACTGCATGGGCTACTTCGCTAGAAAAGAGGGGTTCCATCGGACTGGTGTAATCCACACCAGTCCCTCGGGCTGAACCTCCTGCCTCAATAGACCCACCGCATACCACTGCTCCAATAACCCACGCAGCATACTCATAGAAAGCCATCTTGGTCATCGGTCCAGCCCCTACATATCCGCAGTTGTTCACCGGCAGCGTGCTGTTACGAGTAATTGCCTGATTGGCCAAGTTTCGTGCCCAGATCGTATCCCGGGTTGATGTGGTGCCTATGTCAAAATGAGTTGGGAATGGATGCTGAACTGCCCCACGGATGATAAGTAGATCCACCGGATTATAGGCCGCTGTGACCACGCTCACACCTGCCGGCCCACCAGAGAGCCCACCCAAGATGACCCCATTCTCGGCAAATATAAGACTCCCCGCGCCAAGCGAATAGGCTATCTTGTTTAATGCGTCAAAATCAACCTTCAGCTCATGAACAGTTCCTATCTCTAGAGCATCAGTCGTTCGAATTCCAAAGTGGTGGCCTGCAATATGTTCCTGAGACCGTACTGCTGTTGCAACGGCATTGACAATGGGCATCCCTGGACGTCCGGCTCGGCGCAGGGCCTCACGAACCAGAATCATGGTCCGTATTGCCCCCTCCACACCTATAGGGCTACCAGCCACCACGTCTTGGCCATCTACTTTGGTTAAGGAGGGTGTGGTGATAGAATCCCCCAGTGGGTTCTCGGCATATGCCCTCACCAGGTTGAGCAAATACCACTCGCTGGATACCGGAGAACCGCAGGCACCCACAGAGCACCAGGGTGGTGTCTTGTCTTCGGGAAAGCGTCTGGGCATGGCTTTGGCATCCTTATCCGCACCAAACACAACACCACGCGGTCCTGTCTCAATAGCTCCCTCTATTTCATCCCTCGTAAACAGAATTTGTCTCTCGGTATCAAGACAATAAACCCCTGTTTTGCACAGAAACTCCACCGCTGCTGCCCATACCCTATCGGCTAGTTCATCATCCGCTGGAACAGGATTCTGTGGGTCATATTTAATGTCATACTTAGTAAGCACATTTCTCAAATTGGGCACAAAGATCTCAAGGTCAAAATCTCGCTCAGAGCAGAGTGGCCCGGTAACTGCCCGCTCCACAATTTTTGAAAAATTTATCATTGGCTAGCCTCCTTATGTGATACCGCCTTTAACGCTAAGGCCACAGCGTCTCCGGCTGTTTCGCCATACCCATCAGCACCTATACTGTCCGCCCACTCTTGGGTAGTACACCCGCCTCCGACCAGAATGCAATATTTATCACGCTCCCCCCGTGCCTTAAGGTACTCAATAATGTTCTTCTGCTGGGGCATAGTTGTGGCCATCAGAGCCGAAGCGGCAATGATGTCGGCACTAACCTCTTGTGCCTTGTTAATGAAGGCTGAAGCCGCTACATCAATGCCCAGATCGAAGACCTCAAATCCGCTCATCTTTAACATAGCCGCCACGATGTTCTTGCCAATAGAATGGATGTCACTTCTAACCGTGCCTATAACGACCCGGCCCATCTTCTTGTGTTCGACCCCAGCGTCCAGGAGCTTGGGTTCAAGTACTTTCATCGCGTGCTCCCATGCCTCAGCAGCCATCATCATCTCTGGCAAGTAGATCTCATACCTCGCAAATCTCTCCCCAACCTCCTTCATGCCAGAAGACAGCCCTCTGTCAATGATATCAGTTAGAGTCACACCCTCTCGGAGCGCATCCTCAATGGCTACCAATAACTTATCCTTATCCCCAGCGATAATTGCAGCACTTAACTGCTCGAAAATGGACTCATTTGGCATTTGACCCTCCTTTCGCCGACGCATTATATCAAAGCGTTAATGGGAGGTCAAGACGCACTCTGCCGCCAGTACACACCCTAGTACCTCGCTATGTCCGGCTTACCTCGTCGAGGGTCTTGACCAGGGCCCTGGGTGTCCTTTTGGAGGGGATGTCCTCGCACTACGGCGATGCTTTGCGCAACCATCCTCGAGACATCATGGAGGCATTGCCAAGGTGTCCGAAGCCGGTTAGCAAGACCTTCCCACAGTTCCCTCTAGTAGTCTCTCCTAGAGTAGGCTCAGCACCTTGTCAAAGGCCGCCTGGTTGCTAGTGACCACCCGCGGGCCGAAAGCTGCTTTCAACTGGGGGAGAGCTTCAAGGGCTCGGAAGTTGGTGCAGGAGATGAAGAGACAATCCGGATTTAGCCCCTGAGTCTTCTCCCTGGCGAATTGGACGATTTTGTCCACACCTACCTGCGCAAGGTCGAAACCATCGGAGATTCCTAGTCCAAAGATATCCAGGACCTCCAGTCCTGCCTCCTCAATACTGCGCTTGATGCGCTGATTGAGTTCGTCCACATACGGGGTAAGGATGAGCACCTTCTTTGCATCCATTGCGGCTAAGGCCTCATTCACGGATTCGATGACGCTGACCACGGGGGATTTGGTCACAGCGGATATCCTGGCACACATCTTCTGGTCGTACTCACGCCCTCGCAGGGCCCCGGCGGAAGTGCAGCCAAAGACCACTACATGGGGACGTACTGTGCTCAGGTCCCTAGCTGCTGGAAGAGCGAACTTGTCAAGCATGCGCTCCTCACCCGCTACAGTGACCTCATCTATATACATGCGCGCCGTGTGCAGTCTGACATTTTGGGGCAGGTGGCGGTAGAAATCGGGCTCCATCACAGAATTAACGGAGGGCACGATAAGCCCAATGCGCTGACTCTCTTTCATAATCATATTGACCCCCTTGCTAGTTTATGCAAAGCTCTCTCCACCTCTTCCAGGTCTGGCCTGATATGAATAGGCTCACCCCCGGCCTTTACGGCACTCTTCACATCCTTCAGACCGCTACCCGTAACCAGCAGGACTACCCTCTTATCTCTAAGGTCTTGCTCCTCTTGCGCTGTTTTCCGTAGCACTGCCAAGGGTGCGGCTGCTGACGGCTCCGCAACGATACCAGTCGAGCGACCTAACTCCTTCATCGCATCCAGCATCTCCTGGTCGGACACAGTCACAGCGTAGCCACCTGATGCGCGGATGCTCTCTATAGCCATAGTCCCATTACTTGGCATGGATACGGCGATGCTATCAGCAATGGTGTTCACTGGCACAGGCCGCACTATACCGTCACCATCCAGAGCGCGCTTTATAGCCTGTGACCCTTCTGCCTGAGCGGCAATGAGCTGAGGACATCGGTCAATGAACCCCAAGCTACGCAGGTCACACAGACCTCGCCAGACGCCGGAGATAATACAACCGTCGCCCACAGCCACAATGATGATATCAGGGGAGTGCCATCCAAGTTGTTCGCATATTTCTAGCACCACCGTCTTCTTCCCTTCTACAGTAAAGGGGTTAAACCCCGTATTACGGTTGTACCACCCAAAATGGCTACAGGCCTCCTGACACAGGTCGAAGGCATCACCATAGGTGCCCTCAACGGCAAAGATGGTAGCGCTATAGAGAAGAAGCTGGGCAATCTTAGCCCTCGGTGCATTGTGGGGGACGAAGATATAGCTCTTCATGCCCATAGAAGCGGCGAAACCAGCACAGGAAGTACCAGCGTTGCCCGTAGATGCACATGCTATCTCGTTGGTTCCCTGCTCCAGGCATCGGGCTATACATACCGAAGAGGCCCTGTCCTTGAGGGAGGCCGTAGGGTTGCGTGTATCGTCCTTTATATACAGTTCGCCTACACCTAGCCCCTTGCCCAGTTTAGCGAATGGGTAAAGTGGGGTCCAGCCCACCTGAAGAGGAGGCAAGAAGTCTCGGTCATTGAGAGGCAAGAGCTCCAAGTAGCGCCAGTGGCTACATTCATTGCTCTGGCGCAACTGTTCCTTACTCAGGCACGCTGCAATCTGGTCGTAATCGTAGTGAACTTTCAGGACACCTTGCGGCCCACAGTAGGGACAGGTATAAGGGGCTTCCTCCTCACTGTACTGACGACCACATTGGACACATTTGAGGAATAGGATATTCTTCGTCTTCATTAGTGAATGATAATGAGTTTTTACTTAGACCGCCGCTGCTTATGATTTTCGTTAGAGGATGCTCCTGCTCTGGCACTCTTATGGTAAAAAGCTCGGCGGTAGGCCAAGCTCTTTATCATTCTATAATCTCCCAACCCGCCTGGTACTCATCAAGTTGGGCCACAGTATATTCATCGAAGGGATGCTCTCTTTCTGGAATTTCAATATGCTTTTCAACACCACACAATGGAGTAGAAAAATAACGCTGGCCCGTGTCGTTAAGCATGGTAACGATTACCTTGAGTTCTGGATGTTTCCTGGCCAGTTTAATAGCCCCGACTACATTTGCCCCTGAGGAAATGCCGCAAAACAGTCCCTCTTCTAAAGATAGCCTCTTCGCCATCTCAATGGCCTCATCTGAAGTGGCTAGAAAAATGCCATTGAGTAGACTTAAGTCCAGATTGCGCGGCACAAATCCGTCACCGATACCCTCAATCCGGTGGGAACCCCACTGCCTTCTGGCCAGCATCGGTGCTTCGATAGGCTCGCCAGCGTAAAGAAGCACCTTGGGGTTTCTTTCCCTGAGATATCTCCCCACCCCAGTAATTGTTCCCCCGGTTCCTTGAGTAGCCACGAAGGCGTCGACTTTTCCTCCGGTCTGTTCCCAAATTTCAGGACCGGTGGTAAGATAGTGAGCCATAATGTTGTCCAGGTTGGTGTATTGGCTGGGCACCCAGTATTTCCCGGGGCTTTCCTTTATAATTTCCTCTTGTTTTTCTAGGCAGAGGTCTACATCCGATTCTGCGCCAGGAGTATAGAGAATTTTGGCTCCGTATGCCTGCATAATTTTACTTCTCTCAATACTCATCCCTTCAGGAAGAATAATGGTCACCGGATAACCCATCAGCCGGCCTACAAAAGAGCAGGCAATGCCGGCATTACCAGTGGAAGTTTCCAGAATCTCCATGCCCGGTTTTAGAACCTGCTTTTTTATTGCTTCGGTAATCATCCGGTAATAGATTCTATCCTTAAGCGAACCGGTAGGGGAAAACCATTCCAGTTTGACTAAAATATCTGCATTTGTCTTTTCGGTTACTTTATTTAGTTTTACCAGTGGGGTAAGACCTATTGCTTCGAGTACGTTTTGAGCAACTTTTCCTTGTTTTCCCCAATTGACCATTTTTACCTCCTATAATTTTTTAAGGTTTACATAATCAGGAAGGAGTGCAGCCGCGTTGAGGATACTGCCGACGACTCTGCCTTCTACTTAACCTGCCAAAAGTTCTCCGCCTAAAGCCCCAGTAGCTCTCGGGGGTTGATTTTAATGAGCCGCTCCACATCCTTCTCTGTCATACCCTTCTCGTAAAGGCTCTGGGCGTAGATGCGTAGGCCCTCATGAGGCATGGGGTTGTGACGCTGGCCACCGTCGCTTATAATAACGCAATGTTCTACACCTAGAGCCACGATGGTCTCCTTTACCCTGTCTATCGTTGTGCAGGCCCACATGGGGGAGACGACGCAGTAGCCGAACTCAGGCATAGCACCCAAAGAGACCATCTCTTTCAGGAAATCCAGATTTTCCGCCCCTACTGGGACACGGTAAAACGGGTGAGTAATTAGTATCTTTTTTACTCCCCGGTTACGGGCCTCAGCCACGAGCAAGCGGATTTCTGGCAGGGAGAGGTGGCTGGTGCCCAGGATAGCATTATACTTGGCAATAAGTTCTACCACCTCGATGGCTTCGGGTATTAGCTTGCCATCCTCAAGCACACTAATACCTGCCTTAGCCTTGCTGCTTCCGCTCGCCTGCACGGCATAGACACCAGTAGAGCCATGTACCTCGGCGTGATGCGCCGAGTCTATAGTGGGCATCCAAACCTCCTTACCCCCTAACCGCAACGCCGCTTCGACTGCCGAGGGGTTAATCCCTCCTACATAGGAATTGAGCACAACGCCACCGAAAATCTTCATCTCCGGAAACTCGCTTTGCAAGAGATAGGCACGGCTCACGGTGCTCTCATGGTGGCACTTAAACATGATAGCGGCTAGGCCTGCCTCAGCCGCAGCCTGGGCGATGGTTCGGTCATCGGCGATGCGGGGAAAGAGGCAGGGGTGGGAATGGATATGCATATCAATAGCACCTTGGATATCTATCATATCGCTCATATCTTACTCCTTCCCCTGCTATTCTTGCAAAGCTAGAGCACCGCGCGGGCAGAATTCTACACAGAGGCCACAGCCATCACAGTTCTCCGGTCTGGTCTGGAGTTGTCCCTTGCTGTCGCTATACAGAGCATCGTAGTAGCAGACCTTAAGACACAGACCGCAGTCGTTACACTTCTCACGCTCCAAAACCACGTGCTTCGGGGGGTAGGCAGCATATTCCTGAATGGACATGATGTGGGGGAGGGAAATACCCCGGAAGTCCTCAATAGAGTTATACCCCTTGCGCTCCATGAATTCACGCAGTCCTTTCACTAGCTTGGTAATACGCTTGTAGCCGTCCCACATAACAGCGGTACACGACTGCACCGTAGTAGCTCCAAGCATGATTAGTTCCACCGCATCCTCCCAGGTGCGTACCCCACCTACAGCCGAGATAGGGATGTCCACAGCTCGAGCTACCTCGGAGACGAAGCGTTGAATAATATGCTTAATAGCCGGCCCGGCATAGCCGCCATAGACTGGAAGATACGGTTTTCCCGTTTCTACGTCCACCCCAGCGAACACCCGCACCGAGTTGGATATAGTGACAAAGTCAGCTCCGGCGTCCTTAACTGCTTGGGCGATGGGTACCATATCAGAGATGTTAGGAGTCATCTTGACTCCCACCGGTAAGTTGGTTGCTGCCTTTACTGCTTTAGTCTGAGCAAAACATAGTTCTGGGTCCTGACCAATCCGGAAGCCTACCTGGCTATCGGGCATAGGACAGGAAACATTGAGTTCAAACATATGGACAAGGTTGGTGGCCTCTATTTTCTGGACTAGCTCCACAGTGCGCCTTGTGTCGAGCCCAACCAAGACGCTGGCAATCATTTTCGCCCCACCCTCGGCAGCAATGGCCAGCTCCCGGTCAAGCCAGTCCTCGAGAGGCATAGTGCTGAAAAGCTCCACACTCACATTAGCGAAAGGACGCCCCCGGCCTTCGCGAATTAAACGCTTGCGTCCGCAGCGGGGATGCTGGGCAAAGGTGGCAGGCGGGCCGAAGGTCTTGGGGATGACAGCCCCTGCACCGGATAAGCCACACTTTTTGCAGGTCTCACCGTTCCAACTAGGTAGACCAGAAGCCACAATGATAGGGTTTCGTAGCTTCACTCCGGCGAAGTTTACCTCTAGCCTGTCTGTCATATCTCCTCCTTCACGCTTATATTAATAGAGATAATGTTACGGCACAATTATACTACCGTAATTTGCATTCGGCAACTGCCTGTGCTCGTCCATTACATTAGCGGTACATGACCTCGTAAGGTAGGAAAAAATTCGTATGGTTGATGTCCCCTATTAATAATAGTAAACTGTAACGGATAACAGGCACTGCATATATTATAATTGAGCCAGTTGTTTGGCTTCTTCCAATTTTCCCGCAAAGTTACTTCTTGGAGGGGAAGACAATGGGAAAAAGAGAAAGGCGTCTTGTCTCAGGAGAGGGATTTTATGTTGATGATATAGAATTACCCAACATGGCGCATTGTATATTTGTTGGGAGCTCATATGCTCATGCAAAGATAAAGAGTATTGATGTTAGTCGGGCTTTAAGGCTGAATGGGGTGTTGACAATTATAACTGGCAAAGAAGTTGTGGGGATAATGGACCCTTTGCCGGCAACCTCTGACTACGGTGCTATCGGTTGGCACTGGCGGATCCCAAAAGTATATCCACTGGCTGTTGATAGAATAAGATATCAGGGTGAACCGGTGGCAGCAATTATAGCCGAATCTCCAGTTATTGCACTTGATGCTGCGGACCTGATAGACATTGAGTGTGAGCCTCTACCTCCTGTAGTCAATGTCAGTGAGGCTATGCAACCAGGCAGTCCATTAGTTTATGAAGAATGGGAAGATAATATACAGGTGCATATAGAGTTTAACTTCGGTGATGTTGATGCGGTATTTAAGGAGGCTGACCGCATACTCAAGGTATCGTGGCATGAGAATAGAGTGTCAGCTTTCCCTATCGAGGCAAGAGGTTGCATTGCTTCATATGATAAAATGACCGGAATGTTAAATATGTGGAGTTCTACCCAGTCTCCTTTTCTTGGGCAACAATACATATCTCGCGTGTTACGCCTACCTACCAGTAAGGTAAGAATTATAGCTGCAGATGTTGGAGGGGGATTCGGGAATAAACTAAATTGGTGGAAGGATACTGTGGTTGGCTTAGGTTCTATTGTAACTGGAAGGCCGGTAAAATGGGTCGAAAGTAAAAGAGAGCTCTTCCTGACAGGCCCTCATAATAGGGATGTCACATGGGATGGTGAAGTTGCCGTGAAAGACGATGGGAGCATCCTTGGTGTCAAAGCTAAGTTTGTAAAGGATTTAGGCGTAGAAGGTACAAACCGGGGGTCGGCAGCAATGGGCATAGTTCCAGCCTGTTGTGCAGTACCAAATGCTTATAGGCTTAAGGGACTAAAAATCGACGCTTATGGTGTTGTTACTAACAAGTCAACTTACGGCGCTTATAGGGGATACGGTAAGGATAAAGGGATAAAGTTCATGGAGAGAATAATGCAAGTTGTGTCTCGTGAACTCAATATAGAGCCCGAGCAGATAAGATTGAAAAACTTTATACAACACCACGAGTTTCCCTATAAGCAGATTTCGGGGTATGTGTATGATAGTGGTGATTATTCTGCTGTATTGAGAAAAGCATTGAAACTGGGCGAAGTCGACTTATGGAGGGAGAAACAGAGACAAGCTAGGAAGCAAGGTAAATATATCGGCGTAGGGGTAGCCTTCACGGTGGAGCCTGCAGGTGTAGCTGCACCTCATTGCATATATGGTGGCCTAACACAGGCTCGGGTTAGAATAACAAGTGATGGGTTAGTTGAAGTGGAAAGTGATCAAACTGAAATAGGGCAAGGCTCTGATATTACTAGAGCCAGGGTGGTTGCTAATATTTTAGGCGTAAAAATTGACGACATCGAAGTAAAACGAGGTACCTCAGATATGCCTGGTGGAGTATATTCTAGCCGGGGCGCTATTTATCCCATGAGTGCCCTGGCAAGAGCAGCTAAGGAATTAAAAGCAAGGCTGATAAAACTTGCAGGTCACTTCCTGAATGAAGAACCAGCGCATATAGATATAATGGACAGCGTTTTTCATTCAAGAAAGGAGCCGACTAGGAGAATGACGCTGAAAGAGTTAGCGGACTGTGCATATTTCCACCCGGGCCCAAGGGCACTACCACAAGACATGCAAGCAAAGCATGAAATCCTGCTTGATGTCTCAACATCATGGTTTAGCCCTAATACTGCTCAGAACCCCACAAGCACCTATACCACATACTGTTCTGGTGCAGATATCGCTGTGGTAGATGTAGACGTGGAAACAGGTGGAGTAAGTATACTAAAATACGCACAGGTGCACGATGCTGGGACACTCCTGGATAAAGATGTTGTAGAAGGGCAAATACTAGGTGGTATAGTCCAAGGTATCGGTGAGGCATTATCTGAGGAATTAATCTATAACAACAACGGAGAATTGCTCAGCGACTCATATGCTGATTATGTGATGCCCACGGCACAAGATTCACCAGATATTGTAGTCGGACATGTTGAAACTCCCTCGCCCTTTACTGAGCTTGGTTCAAAGGGTATGGGCGAGTCGCCGATAATAGGCAGTAAGGTAGCGATTATAAACGCCATAGAAGATGCATTATCCCCATTCAAGATACGAGTAGCTGAATCCCCTGCAACGCGGGAAAGAGTGCGCAGATGGATTTTACAAGCTCAACAGAGGTGATGCCATGAAAGTCCCTATTGAAATAAAAGTGAATGGTAAGCTATATAAACTGGAGGTTCAGCCTCGGGCTACACTTCTGGACATTTTGAGAGATGAACTGAGAATCAAGAGTGTTCACCGAGGTTGTGAGGAAGGGGAATGTGGCGCTTGCACTGTATTGCTAAACCGTAAGCCAATATACTCGTGTCTAGTCCTTGCTCCCCAAGTGGATGGAGCAGAGATAACCACTGTCGAAGGCTTACTCAAGGGCGATGAACTTCATCCACTTATGTTGGCATTCATTGAAAATCATGCTATACAATGTGGTTTTTGTAGTCCGGGCGTTATTATGACAGCTTACTTTTTGTTGAATAATCTGAGAGAGTTCACGGATGAGGACTTAAGGAGAGGCATCGGAGGTAATCTGTGTAGGTGCACGGGGTACGCACATATAATCAAAGCTATAAAAGCTGCAAAAGGGTACAAGGATTCTGGCAATTGGTGGTAAAAGACAAATATACAGAAAGCACTAGAAGGAGTCCGGGTTAAATGAAAAATTTTGTGGGATTAAGGGCAATTCCAGACATTGAATATCACCGTGCAACAGAACTGGGAGAAGCGCTAAAGTTGATAAGTCAGCACAAAGAAAATTGCAAAATAATAGCCGGTGGTACAGACCTAATCCCAGCAGCTAGACGGTGTAGAACGTTATTACCTGAGCATATGCATATTGTCGACATCAGTTCGATAGAGGGGCTGGACTACATAATTAAAGATGGTGACATGATACGAATAGGAGCAACCACAAGGGTGTCAGAAATTGAGATGTCAACTGTGATAAAAGAAAACGCTCTAATATTAGCTAATGCTGCAAGCCAGATGGGATCATTACAAGTTAGAAACCTGGGGACTATAGGTGGCAATTTGTGTAACGCTTCTCCAGCTGCGGATACCGCCCCCCCACTTCTGGTCTTAAACGCCAAGGTCAAGGTGAGAAGTATCAATAAGCAACGGTTAGTGCCTTTACAGGAGTTCTTTATGGGACCGGGGAAAACGACACTGACACCTGAGGAAATTCTCACCGAGGTTCAGATACCTCTCATAAAGCCTGCCGGGAATTCTTACTTTATTAAGTTTGGACGAAGAAATGCATTTACCTTATCTATAGTATCGGTAGCAACGTTGGTTAAAGTGGAGAACGGGGTTTTTGATGATATAAGAATAGCTTTAGGCTCAGTGGCTCCGACACCCATTCGAGCCTCAAAAGCTGAGGAGCACTTGATTGGGCATAAAGTAAGCGAACAAGGAATTGACGATGGGGTAAATGTAGTCGCGAATGAAGTAAAACCCATATCTGATGTCAGAGCTAGTGCAGAGTATAGAAGAGATATGGCATACGTCTTAACTAAGAGAGCAATAAGTCTTTCACTGCAATGAGCTCAGTCGACTGGGGCTACGCCTTGTATCAGGTGGAACAGATAACCATCTGCTCCTGATAGACCTTACCAAAGGTGGTGTCAATGGCGTTTCCCTGTGCCTGAGATAGATGATTAGCACTTGTGCCCCAACCTTTGATTGGAATCAATCCTCAAACCGCCAGCCACCCCAGTATAATTAATGATAGTTGAAAGTTGACCCAAGAGGAGTAATATCCTAATATATACCGTGCCCAGGATACGCATGAAGGAGGAGAAATGACAGACAGACTAGAGGTAAACTTTGCCGGAGTGCAGTTCCGTAACCCTGTTATTGTGGGTTCTGCACTACCTACCTGGGACGGTGAGGCTTGCAAGAAGGCAGGCTTAGTCGGTGCCGGTGGCATCGTGCCCAAGACCTTTGGTCCGCCGGCCACATTTGCCAAGCATCCCCAGTGCGGTCGTATGCGTTTAATGCGCCAGGATAAGGACCGCCCTTTCGGCAACATTAACCTGGAGCTCTATACCACTGTGCCTATCGAGGACTGGCTTGAACGCGAACTAGCCATTGCTGTTGAGGGTGGGGCAAAAATAATTGTCAGCATCGTGGTCGGGGCTGACGTAGAGCGTACAGTGGAATTGGTAAAGATGGTAGAAGCCACCGGCCTTGCCGATATGTTTGAACTCAACGCTTCCTGCCCTATGCCCGATGCCCAAGTAGGCTTCCGTATTGGTCAGGACCCAGAACTATGTTATGCTCAGGCTAAAGCAGTAAAGGCAGTAGCCCACATACCGGTGGGAGTCAAGATGACTCCTAACATCTCTGATATGGTACCCGTCGCCCAAGCGGTTAAGGACGCCGGAGCTGACTTTGTTACTATATCCAACTCGGTGCGGTCACTCGCTGGAGTGAACATAGAAACGGGCAAACCGCATCTTCCAGCCTATGGTGGCTATACCGGGCCAGCTATTAAGCCTATCATTCAGCGCTTCGTCTCCGAGGTAGCTCGGGCCGTGGACATTCCTATCTCGGCTGTAGGTGGGGTGCGCACCTGGGAGGATGTGGTGGAGTTCATCATGCTTGGAGCTACTACAGTGCAGACAGTTACGGCCATTATGTGGGACGGCTATGAGGGTGTTACCAAGCTAGTCAACGGACTGCGTGAATTCATGGAGCGCAAGGGGTATAACTCTATTGAGGACTTCCGGGGTATTGCCCTCCCCCACATCATCACCATTCAGGAATATGCTGCCTACCCACCAAAGCACGTGGTTTTAGCCACAGGCTACGCTCCCTGTGTTGTGGCTTGTCCTGCCGGCGTTAATGCTCAAGGCTATGTAACCAAAATTTCAGAAGGTAAATTTGAGGAAGCCATGGAGGTGCATCGGAGAGTTACGCCCTTTGCTGGAGTCCTCGGGCGGATTTGCACCCATCCCTGCGAAGTAGAGTGTGAACGCAAGAAGGTTGAAGAGCCGATAGCTATCCGCTCTCTAAAGCGCTTCATGGCTGACTACGAACTTAAAAAGGGCAGACCAAAGGCGACACCCGTTGAAAAGACAAAGGAAGCCAGGGTAGCTATTATTGGCTCTGGTCCGGCGGGGTTATCTTGTGCCTATGACCTGGTCAGGCAGGGGTATCCGGTTACTGTCTTTGAGGCGGCGCCCAAGACTGGCGGGCTGCTACGCTACGGTATCCCTGATTACCGACTGCCCAAGGCAATATTGGATAATGATATAAGCTACATTGAAGAGCTCGGCGTGGAGGTAAAGACGAATAGCCCGGTGAAAGACCTTGCAGATATATTCAAGCAAGACTACAAAGCAGTTTTCCTGGCAACTGGCGCCGGAGTCAGCCAGAAGATGGGCATTCCCGGTGAGGACGCCAAAGGGGTGCTCCATGCTCTCGACCTCCTGGAGCAGGTGAACTCAGGGGCGAAGGTTAGCCTGGGAAATCGGGTGGCAGTTATCGGGGGTGGCAATGCCGCTGTGGATGCGGCCAGGATTGCTCACCGTCTAGGGGCGAACGAGGTTTCAATTGTTTATCGCCGTTCTCTAGATGAGATGCCAGCCATTAAGAGTGAAATTTGTGAGGCCGAGCGGGAAGGAGTGAAGCTCCATATCTTAGCCGTGCCGGTTGAGCTATTAACTGAAAATGGTCAGCTAAAAGGTATCCGATGCATACGGACGGAATTAGGCAAGCCTGATGCCAGCGGACGCCGACGGCCAATACCTATCAAGGGTTCGGAATTTAGCATGGATGTTGATAATGTTATTATCGCCATCGGCCAGGCGGTAGACAAATCAATGCTGCCGAAAGAGATTAAATACAGTGGCAGGGAAACTCTCACGGTTAACCCGGTCACATTACAGACGAATGTTAAGGGTGTCTTTGCCGGTGGCGATGTGGTTGATGGTCCGTCTGACGTTATTACCGCTATTGCCGCTGGTAAGAAAGCAGCCATCTCTATTGATCGCTACCTCAAGGGAGAGAACATGGTAGAGGGAAGAGAACTCCCACTCAAGATAGTGACGGACGTTCCAAAAGAGGGGGTCAGGACCAAAGCGCGGAGTGTCATGCCGGTGCTTAGACCAGATGAGCGGCAGGCATTTGCTGAGGTTGAACTGGGCTTTAGTGAAAATGAGGCGGTTGGAGAAGCCGGGCGTTGCTTGCACTGCGGCTGCTCAGAATGCCTGGATTGCGTCAAAGTCTGCTTCTACGATGTCCACCAACCCGACATCCAGAGACATACTCGTATCGTGGCTGAGAATTGCGATGGCTGTGGCCTTTGCGTGGAATTTTGCCCGTGTGATGCCCTAGCTTTAGTAGAAGAAGAGAAGAAGTAGAATAACAACTTTTATTGAAGACGTGCTAAGTTATAGGCTTTTAAAGCGTTCCAAAATTAGGGAGTAACAATGAAACCGGATATAGACGAAGTTCTAAAACTTATTGAAAAAAGACGAGACGCAATCATTGAGTTTTTGAGAGAATTAATATCCTTTCCTAGTGTGACTGGGGACGAGTTCGAAATTCAAAAGTTTATTGCCCACAAACTTGAAAGTATGGGCCTTGCCGTTGACATGTGGGAACCTGACCATGAGGAGTTGAAAAAACATCCCGCCTATGTTCCTGTTGAACGTGAATATACAAACCGCCCGAATGTTGTTGGGCTATATAAAGGGACAGGAAACGGAAAATCTCTGCTTTTCAACGGTCATGTTGACGTCATTCCTCCCGGGCATTTAGATGTCTGGGAACACCAACCCTGGTCAGGAGATATTGAAGGGAATCGGTTATATGGAAGAGGGGCTTCAGATATGAAGAGCGGTCTGGCGGCAATGACAATGGCCCTTGATAGCTTAATGCGTTTGAATATTAGGTTGAAGGGAGACGTAATTCTTGAATACACGGTAGATGAAGAGCTGAGCGGGAATGGAACATTGGCCTGTGTAATGAAGGGGTATCAGGCTGATGCTGGTATTTGTTGTGAGACCAGCAGCCTTCATGTTCAGCCGGCTTGTATAGGGAGGATCTGGTTTGAAATCTCTATTCGGGGGAAACCAGCTGGAATCCAGAGGAGGTGGGAAGGTGTAAATGCCATAGAAAAGGGGTATGCAGTTGTGCAGGCTGTTGCGAACCTTGAAAATGTTAGGATCAATAAATTGAAGCACCCTCTCTATCCTGATAATCGAAGTACGCTTCCTTGTATGGTCGGGGTGTTTCAATCCGGTTCCTTTGCCAGTGCCTTTCCTGACACTTGTCTGCTCAAAGGGAGTATCGCTACCCTGCCCGGAGAAGACACAAATGAAGTGAAACGAAGCTTTGTTGAACATATCCTGGCTTTTTCAAAAACAGACCCCTGGCTCAAAGACAACCCACCTGAAGTTAGATTTGTTGGCTATTGTGGTGACCCTGCTGAAATATCTCCAGAGCATCCAATCGTCAAAGCTGTGAGTCAAAAATTTGCTGTTGTCTCCGGACAAAAGCCCCAGATTACCGGGAGACAGGGAGCAGCTGATACTAGATACCTTATAAAATACGGCAATACACCGACGGTAATTTTTGGCCCTGGCCTGACAGAGCAGATGCATGCCACCAATGAGTGGGTGGATATTAACTATCTAATCGATGCTACCAAGATTTTGTCTCTGACCATCCTAGATTGGTGCGGCTATGAATAGTGAGTGGCTCTGGGCATCTCTGGACTGGGAATCTCTGAGGATTTCGCTATCGCGCAGGTAGATGTAGACAAAATCGTCTAATTCGCCAGAGAGAAGATTCAGGGTCTAAATCCTGATTGCCTTTTCATCTCCGGCACCAACTTCCGAGGCATGGAAGCTATCCCTCGCTTGAAAGCGGCTTTTGGCAGTGTGTGAGCTGGACATTCACCTCTTGAGGCTTGGCAAATCTTATCTTATCATCTTATTGGGTAGCCATGTGGCTATCGGTGGGAATGCCATAACAACAGCCAGCCCAATTACCTGAAGTATCATGAAGGGCCAAACGGCGCGGTAGAGGTCGGCCGTAGTTACATCTTCAGGCGCCACCGCTTTCAGATAGAACATCGCATAGCCAAAGGGCGGTGACAAGTAAGCTATCTGCAGATTGATGTTGAATATGATTCCGAACCATAAGGGGTCAAAGCCCATGGTAGCAATGATAGGGATGAAGATGGGCACACATAGGATAATGATACCGATAACATCAAGAACCATTCCCAGGAGGATTAAGATGAGCTGGATTACGATGAGGATGCCCCAGTTACCTAAGGGCAGCCCAGATAGCAAGCCACCGATAAATTTGGCGCCACCGGCAAGTGTGTAAACCCCGATAAAGACATAGGCGCCAAATACTATCCACATAATGAGACCTACTGTTTTCAGTGTCCCATACACTGATAGCTTCAGATTTTGCCAATTAAGTTTGCCACGTACCGCAGCGCATATCATCGCCCCGGCTGCGCCTAAGCCGGCTGCCTCACCCGGAGTAGCCACCCCAAGGTAAATTGCCCCCAGAACCCCCATAATGAGCAAGATAGGCAGGATTAAGGTCCTGAGTAGACCGATTTTCCGCAACAGGGGCATTGCCCTCTCTTCCTTGGGTAAAGGGGGAGCTAGTGTTGGGTTTAGGTAAGACCTGATTCCTATATAGACTATGTATAAGGAGGCAAGGACAAAACCCGGGCCGACACCCCCCATGAACAACTTGCCTATTGATATTCCGGAGTTCACGCCATAAACGATAAACATTATACTGGGGGGAATCATGGTCCCCAGAGCACCGCCGGCACAAATACACCCTAGAGCTATACCCCTGTCATATTTACGTTGGAACATCGCTGGCAGAGCAATTAGTCCCATTATGGTGACACCGGCACCAGTTGTCCCCACCATAGCCGCCAGGACAGTGCAGACCAGCACCGTGGCTATTGCCAGACCACCTCTGATCGGACCCAGCCAGCGGTAAATGGCATCAAAGAGGTCCTCGGCTATACCGGAGTATTGGAGCATGTTAGCCATAAAGACAAACAGGGGAATGGCTATCATACTGAAGCTGTTCATCATGTCCCAGGTGCGGAAAGCGAAGTACTGGAAAATAGAAGAGCCCTGCAGGATGAAACCGAACACCAGAGCCAGGCTGAGTGTAGCCCAGGCAAGAGGTAAGCCCAATGCCAGCAATAGAAAAAAGGAGCCAAACATAAGCACAGTAAAAAGCTCAATGCTCATGATGCTCCCCTGTCCTGGCTACATTAAAATCGCGAATGAATTTAGCCACTCCCTGAAGCAGCAGGAGGAAAGAACCCAGGGGTATTAACAGTCGCATCGGCCAGATGATTGGGTTCCAGATTGTACCAGAGGTTGCCCCTTTTATTATCGCCTTGGCCGTCCATTCTGCCCCCACCCATAACATTAGACCAACACCAGCGAAGAAAAACAGAGCGGTAGCCATGTCGACAATGGCTCTTACCCGTGGCGTCCAGCGCCTGTAAAATATATCTACCTTAACATGGGCACCATATAAGAGGGCATAGGCTCCCCCTATCATATAGGTAGCCGCACACAGGTATATGGTCAATTCCAGTCCCCAGATTCGAGGCGCATTAAAGACATACCTCATCACTACCGCGTAGACGACGACAAGGGTTGCCGCCACCACCACAAAGGCAAAAATCTTCCCCGACCACTCACTTATGCTGTCAATAACAGACAAAAATCGCTTCACTCTACTATGATAACCCCTCTCATTATGAAGTCCACATTCTAGAGTGCATTATGCTTTTGGAAGCAAAATTAAGCTTACAAAAACTGGGGGGGGCATAGCCAAACTGCTCTACACCCCCCCAATTGTAGCGATGGTCGTTTACACCGCCTACTTCATCTTCCCGATGAGCTTCATGTAATCAAACACTGACGTGATTACCTCATCAGACAGGGCACTCTTGGCTTTCCACTCTTCAGCAGTCTCCACACCCATCGCCCTGACTGTTGCCATATCTTCTGCTGACAACTGGGTGTGCTCAAGCCCATAATCCTTCATATCTTCTAATGCCTCCCAACTTAGAGCAGCTAACCCCCACTCGTTCCACTGATTCAGTAGTGATGTAAAAGCTAACATAGAAGCCTGAAGGTCATCAGGCAGCTCATTCCAGGCATCCATATTTACCGCAATATCTCCTGATGTTGCCGGGCAGTGAAATGACGGAAACAGGATAGAGGTGCTAACCTCGTGGAGACCAAGATCCCAGTTAGTTTTTACGCTTATGAACTCAGCAGCATCAATAACCCCCGTATCCAGTGCCGTATAGATCTCACCACCGCTCAGAGCTACGGGTGCCATGCCTAGCTTTGTAAAGATCTCAGTGGTCAGACCGGGCGGAGTTCTGATCTTTAGCCCTTCAAAGTCAGCAAGGGTTCTAAGCGGTCTATTGCTCATAATAGGTTCGGGAGGTGACGTTATCTGACCGACATAATGAACATTGTATTCGGCATAGGCCTTGCCGTACATCTCATTACCCCCGAAATGGTCAAACCAGATACCCAGCTGTCGCGCATCCTCCCATACGCCAGGTATGGTAAAAAGTGGGGCAAAACCGGCGTCAAGACCGGAAAAGAAGCCACACGCATTATGACCTACCTCATAGGTTCCAGCGCCCAATGCCTCAAGCATTTCACCGTAGCCGACGAACGCCTTTATCGGGTATAGGGTAATATCAAGCCGGCCGTCAGTCATCGTCTTGAGGACGTCTAGCGCCCTCAGCGCAATTTCGTAATCCTCTGTTCCTGCCACACTGAAAGTTTGCATCCGCCACTCAAACACCTCAGCTTCTGGAGCTGGCGTCGGAGCTGGAGCCGGGGCTGGAGCTGGAGCCGGAGCTGGAGCTGGTGCTGGAGCCGGGGCTGGAGCTGGAGCCGGGGCTGGGGCTGGAGCCGGGGCTGGAGCTGGAGCCGGGGCTGGAGCAGCACAAGCTGCCAGGGGCAATGACACCAATGCTAGAATTACTCCCAAAATTACTAGATTCCGTTTCATTTATTCCTCCTAATAGATAATGAATATTTTCGCCCCCTCAATATTTAGACAAACACATTAGCACATTTTAAGCACCTCCTCAAGCTAAATGTTCTTCCTTTAAGCCCACTCCACCGACCTTCTAAAGTACTCATCACGCATTTCTACGCCCAACAACGAAGAATAAGCTTCCACATCGTTGGGAGTTCATTTTAACTCCTTCTATCACCCTTGTCAAGTAGGGGAGCTTGACAAGGAGAATTCAACTGGCAAAAATGTTCATTACCAAGCTGTGCCATAAATACTGACGACGCACAGTTTTCACTAAGCCTAACCTGAACGGTTATAATATCAGCAATACTTCTAGCCGCCGGCGAATCAAAACGTATGGGCAAACCAAAGCAACTAATGCCCCTGGGAAGGACTACCATTCTAGAACAAACGATTGATAACTCCCTGAATTCTGAAGTGAATGAGGTCATCGTGGTGCTGGGGGCCAGAGCTGAAGAGGCGAAAAGAATCATAGCCGCTAGAGCGGTTAAGACTGTGGTAAATCCAAATTATCAGCAAGGGATGAGTTCATCCATAATAGCCGGGCTAAACATGGTTGATAGCAGAGCC
>JAUVXN010000041.1 GCA_030603605.1 Dehalococcoidales bacterium
CTCGCTTTTCAAGCCCTTAAGCAGTTGTGTTTGCTCATCTTCCTCGCCGGTGCCGGCTAGTCCTGCCTTAGAAGCGAATCCGGTGGCAATTAGGGTAATTCTTAAGTCACTATCCATATTAGGATCATGGGCTACCCCAAAAATGATGTTAGCCTCGGGGTCTACGGCTTGCCTAATTACATCAGCGGCTTCATTAACCTCAAACAGGGTGAGGCTACTGCCACCAACAACATTGAATAGGACAGCTTTTGACCCGTTAATGGAAACATCCAATAGAGGGCTAGCAAGAGCTTGATTAGCTGCATCTATAGCTCGGTTTTGACCTGACCCTCTACCCATGGACATCCAAGCCGGACCAGCATCCTTCATTACCGACTTAACATCGGCAAAATCGAGGTTAATCAGCCCAGGGGTGGTAATAACTTCAGCAATAGCCTGAACGCCGTGTCTCAGCACATCATCGGCTAGCTTAAAGGCGTTATCCACTCCTGTCTTCTGGTCACAGAGGTCCAGTAATCGGTCATTAGGGATAATAATAAGGGTGTCAACCTTCCCCAACAGGCGGGTAATGCCTTCATTGGCTACCTGGCAGCGGTGGTTACCTTCAAAGGAGAATGGTTTGGTAACCACGGCGATAGTAAGGGCGCCACTTTGCTTGGCTATATCAGCGATAATAGGCGCCGCCCCGGTGCCGGTACCACCACCCATGCCACCGGTGACAAATACCATATCAGCCCCTGAAACAAGTTCCCTAAGTTCATCACTGCTTTCCTCGGCTGCTCTCTGACCCAGAGCATGGTCGCCACCTACGCCCAGTCCCTTGGTGAGTTTCTCTCCAAGTTGTAAGCGGGTTGGAGCTTCGGTAATGGACAGGGCTTGGGCATCAGTATTCATAGCGATGAATTCTACCCCCTGAATCTCCTCCCTGACCATACGGGTTATAGCATTACTGCCACCACCACCCAAGCCAATAACCTTAATTTTGGCTGGATTAGCAACAAAACTTGTTTTTGCCATCTCCTCCTCCTTTTTGTGCTAGTTATAGGTAATTTCTTAGATTTCCTAGCGGAACAGACTTCTAATCCGGAAAGCTAAACGCCGCAAGACCGTACCAAATCCCAAAGACTGCCAGTTCTGTCTGCCTTCATTCTTTGCCGCCCACAGTAGCAGGCCAACACTAGTGGCATAGGCAGGGTCGCAAAGGGTATCGGTGATGCCAGAAATATTGGCAGGAGCACCTACCCTTACCGGGAGTCGGAGTATCTCACGTCCTAGAGCGGCTATGCCAGAAAGATTGGAGCTACCGCCAGTGAGCACCAGACCGGCCGGGACCAAATTTTCGTATTCAGAGTTTGGCAGTTCTAGCAGGATAAGTTTTATGATTTCCTCGACTCGAGCCCGGATAATGTCACACAGGTCTTGATAGGAGACACCATGTCCATCTTGTGATATGGCGGTAGTGGTTTCTGCCTTGCTTTCATAAACTGGCATAACGCTGCCGTACCTTTTCTTCATCTCCTCGGCAACATCAAATGGCAGCCCCAGACCTATGGAAACGTCTCTGGTGAGCTGATAGCCAGCTACAGGCAGAATAGAGGTATGCCAGATGCTTCCACTTTTGAAAACAGCAATATCTGTAGTCCCACCGCCAATGTCAGCTAATATGATACCTACTTGCTTCTCATCCTCAGTCAATACTGCCTCACTGCTTGCCAGGGGCTCAAGGACGAGGTCTTCAATATCAATGCCAATGCTGCGAATACACTTTACCAGATTCTGGATAGAAGTTACGGCGGCGGTAATGACGTGTGTTTCCACATCAAGCCTGAAGCCATGCATTCCTACCGGATTTATAACACCTGCCTGACCATCAACGGCATAAGACCGAGGAATAACGTGAAGGAGCCTTCTGTCGCCGGGAACTTTGACACTTTGGGCAGAGGCGAGAACGCGCTTCAAGTCTTCGGGGCGTACCACCCGGTCATTACGGGTAATGGCTACTACTCCCCGGTTATTCATTGAAGCAACATGCCTCCCGGTCACACCGACATAGGCTGATTCAACTTTATAGTTGCTGGACTGTTCCGCTTTTTTAACTGACTCACGAATCGATTCTCTGGCTTCATTAATGTTGACCACCAAGCCTTTGTGCAATCCCACAGATGGGGCGACACCAACACCTACAACTCGCATAGCACCCCCATCATTTACATCGGCTATAGTTGTGCATACTTTAGTGGTACCAACATCAATAGAAACTATAGTTTGTTTTTTCATCTAGTCCTCCTTTTAACTAGATTCCGACCCTTTCAGACTCTGATTTTTTACATTTTCAGAACCCTCCCTTTTTGGTAATCCCAAAACTTCTGAGCAATCTAAGCCGCTAAGAAGACCGTTTCAAGCTTCTTCAGCAAAGCTGGCCTTCTCCAGGCTCTAGCCTCAGTTCTGGCTAAAAAATCCTCCACCTCAGCGCTGCCATAGCAATCATCCTGCGTAATAATGTGCTCAGCCGCTCTCAATCTGGCACTGCGACTGCGCGGGTTAAGTTGAATCTCTGATGGTGAAGGAGTAATGACCCTCTTATTAATTAACCTCAAGCGAGCTCTATGACCACAAACACAGACCGGTATACCTGGAGGGCAAATACAGTCCCTTGCTTCCCGCTGCATGAACTGTTTCACTATGCGGTCTTCAAGAGAGTGATAGCTAATAACTACCAGTCTGCCTCCGCACCCGAGCAAGTCAATCGCCTGCCTTAGCGCGGTTTCCAGATGCTCGAGTTCGTGATTAACGGCGATTCGTAGTGCCTGAAAGGTTTTGGTAGCTGGATGGATTCTACTTCTTCTTCTGCCAATAGCCCGCTCTATCGTCCGAGTCAAGTGAAGAGTAGATCTTATGGGACGCTCGCTCATAATGCGCCGCACTATTTGGTGGCTATAGCCTTCCTCACCATATGTTCTGATAAGGTGAGCTAGTTCAGCCTCGGATGAAGTGTTAATGATATCGGCAGCAGTAACTTCCTGGCTGGGGCTAATTCGCATGTCTAAAGGTGCATCGTGCTGAAAGCTGAAACCACGCCCATTCCCATTAAGCTGAAGAGAGGAGAGACCCAGGTCAAATAAGATGCCATGCACCGGAAAGAAGTCATATTTAATACAGTTCGCCTGCAAATTGGCGAAGTTTTCATTAACCAGAAGAATTGAGCTGGTGTAGTCTTTGAGCCTTGCCCCGGCTGCTTTTATGGCCTCTGGGTCAGCATCAATACCCAATAATTGCCCGCCGGGTGAGCTATGCTCTAAAATAGCTAGAGCATGCCCACCTCCCCCCAAGGTGCAATCAATATAGCGCCCCCCGGGCTGGATAGCCAATGACTTAATTGCCTCTTGGAGCAGAACCGGGACATGGCTGGTGGTTGACTTATTTAAACCCATCAGTGTCCCTCTAAGCTTTCGATAATCTGCCAGGCTTGTTCCTGACTAGTAGCTTTCTCTTCCTCCCAGAGGATATCGTTCCATATCTCAAGATATGTATTAGCTCCGGCGATAACTACATCATCGACAATCTCGGCATACCCTCGTAGAGGCACAGGCAGGGCAACTCTCCCCTGTCCATCAATATTGATACTAAAAGCGGTAGCAAAAATAGCTCGATTTAGCCTTCTCAGCTTACTGCGCGTCAGTGAACCGCCGGTAAGTGCGGCCGCTAGCTTTCTCCACTCGGATAACGGGTAGGCATTGATGCATTTCTCCGCCCCGGCCGTTAACACCACTCCATCCTTTAATTCCCTTCTAAACCGGGGTGGAATAGGCACTCTGCCTTTTTCGTCAATCTTATAGTTAAATTCGCCGTAAAACATTTTTCTTTTGGTTAGTCTTCCCCTATTCTCCCACTATTTACCACTTTTAACCATTCTACAACACGCTTACCCCCATTTGTCAACCCCCTTTAGCACTTTTTTTTAGAAATTCCTTAATTTTGCTATAGTCCTCATATGTGGTAAAATAGAATTTGTTCCAAGAAAGGCGATTTTGATGCTTAATGTGGGTATACTTATTATCAGTGATAAGGGGTGGCACGGACAGCGCCATGACGAAAGCGGTGAGGTAATCAGGGATAGCTTCTCTCCTTTAGATAGTCATGTCGCTAAGTATGAGATTATTCCTGATGAGGTGGATGTTATCAGCCAGAAACTTTCTGAGTGGGCTGATAAAGGTCAGTTAGATGTCATCATAACCGCCGGTGGCACCGGATTGAGCCAGCGCGATGTTACTCCGGAAGCAACTCTTTCCATAGTGGATAAGGTTGTGCCGGGTTTCACGGAGGCGATGAGAGTAAAGACCCTTAACACAACGCCAATGGCCATGTTGAGTCGAGCTACAGCTGGAGTCAGGGGACAGTGCCTTATTATCAACCTGCCCGGTAGTCCTAAGGCGGTTAGGGAGTGCCTTGAGGTTATACTGCCTGCCATTCCCCATGCCGTTGAAATTATCAAAGGGGAGGTAACCGAGCACTCCTAGAAAGTGGGGGAAACTACGCCGATGCGCATTGATATTTTGAGCCTGTTTCCCGAGATGTTCCAGGCTCCGTTCAGCACTGGTATTTTCAAACGGGCTATTGACAATAAGCTAGTCAATATCAACCTGCATAATATTCGGGACTATACCCATGATAAACATCACACTGCTGATGACTATCCTTATGGAGGTGGCCCCGGCATGGTACTTAAACCCGAACCTATCTTTGAGGCGGTAGAGTCAATAAAGTCAGATATTAGCTCTAAAGAGGAAGCCGGTATGTTACCAATTATTTTACTCACTCCACAGGGACGTCTCTTTTCCCAGCAAATCGCTCAAGAGCTATCAAAATATAGTCATCTAATCCTGATTTGCGGTCACTATGAGGGAGTTGACGAACGGGTCCGAGAACACCTGGTTACCGATGAGATCAGCGTTGGCGATTATGTGCTTACCGGTGGCGAGCTGCCGGCTATGGTAGTAATAGATGCCGTAGTCAGGCTACTGCCGGGGGTTCTTGGTTCAGAGGCTTCACCACTGGATGAGTCCCACGCCACCGGGCTGCTGGAATACCCCCAATACACCCGCCCACCGGAATACAGGGGCTGGTCAGTACCTGAAGTCTTACTCTCCGGAAACCATGCCCTGATTACCAAGTGGCGCCGTGAGCAGATTATCCGTCGTACGCTAGAACGCCGTCCCGAGCTGTTAGATAAGGCTAATCTATGTTCAGAAGAAAGACAATTAGTAGATACTTTGAAAGATTGTTTATTGACCTCACTCCCTCTATCCCCCTTAAAAGGAGAGGAGGAAGGATAAATTTGAAAGGCTTTGCCCTTTTAAGCTACCCTTGATAAATTGTTTAGTTAATAAATATAATGGAGTCTGTAGAATGAGTATGGCATCACTGATTGAAGTCAAAAGAAATCCCAATATTCCTGACCTTGCCCCCGGTGACACGGTAAAGGTCAGCAGTAAGGTTGTGGAAAGTGGGAGGGAGCGCACCCAGTCATTTCAGGGAGTAGTAATTAAGGTGCAGCGCGGCGGGGTTAACGCAAACTTTACGGTAAGACGCGTTGCCTATAGCGTGGGTGTAGAGCGTACCTTCTCGCTATATTCGCCACTCGTGGAAAAAGTAGAGATAATACGGCATGGAAAAGTACGCCGGGCTAAGCTCTACTACCTGCGTGGGCGCAGTGGTAAGGCGGCTCGCATCAAGGAAAGAAGAGTAGCCCGGAAAAAGAAAGCGGTACAAGCTGAACCTGAACCGGAACCGGTAGAAGCTCAAAATGAGCTAGTTCAAGATGAGCCAGAAGCAACACAAGCGCAGGAAGAAGTAGTACCGGCTCAGGAAGAACCGAAAGCGGTACAAGCTGAACCCGAACCGGAACCGGTAGAAGCTCAAAATGAGCTAGTTCAGGATGAGCCAGAAGCAACACAAGCGCAGGAAGAAGTAGTACCGGCTCAGGAAGAACCGGAAGACAAGCCAGAATAGATGTACTGTCGTAACTTAACGCGACCAAAACGTCACTTCTCTTAATGCTGGGCAAGGGCAGAGTAGAGACAGCCGCTGGAGTACAGGATGAGATATGCTGAGGTTAGTGTTAATTCGCCAGTAGCCCAGCGCCGGACATTCAGTTATGCTATACCCCCAGGTTTGAGCATTGATGTGGGGCAGGCAGTATGGGTCCCCTTTGGTGATAAAATACTCCAAGGTATCGTTTTAGAATTAAGTCCTTACCCCGCTGTAGAAGAAACCAAAGAAATAATTGATGTTATTGAGCCCCGCCCGCTATTATCCCCAGCCCATATATTGCTGGCTCGCTGGATAAGCGAACACTACCTCTCTCCCCTCTTTGATGCAGTGGCTTTAATGTTACCGCCTGGATTTGAGCGTAAAGCACTCACCTTTGTCTCGACAACCCCAAACCCTGACATCCATAACATATCTTCTCTTTCCCCAGAGCCGAGGCAGGTCTTTGAATCAGTCCGGAAACAGGGCAGAATTGGTCTGAAAGAACTGCAAAAGAGGCTGGGTAAGAAGAAAGCCCAGACTATCGTCTCCCAACTAGTTGGACGGGGGCTCTTAGTCAGGAGCTATGAACTGGAGCCGGTTAAGATCAGCCCGAAAAGAGTGCCTTACCTGCGTCTCAATGTTACCCCCAGCCAAGCCCAAGAGGCAGCGGCTAGACTGCGTGAAAAACGGGCTATCAAACAGGCAACTATTCTCGACTTCCTGGCTCAGCAGTCTGAACCAGCACCCTGGGTTGAGGTTAGACAGAGACTTGGCTGTGAGAAAGCAGTTGCTGAGGCTCTAATCCGTAAGGGTTTAGTCACCTTTCAGCAGATTGAAGTAAAACGCGAGCCGATTTCCTACCGGGATATCACTCCAACTTCCCCACTGAAACTTACTGCGGCTCAGGAACTAGCCTTAAAATCTATCAAAGAAAGCCTGACACACAAAACAAAAGGGCATCCGGATGTTTTTCTGCTGCACGGGGTTACCGGGAGTGGCAAGACAGAGGTCTACCTGCAGGCGCTGACAGAGACAGTAAAGCTGGGCAAGCGAGGCATTGTCCTGGTCCCTGAAATTGCCCTCACCCCCCAAACTATAGAGCGATTTGCCTCACGTTTTCCCCGTAAGGTAGCCGTCCTGCACAGTAAGCTCTCGCCGGGGGAGCAATTCGATGAGTGGCACCGAATCAGAAGCAGTGAATTTGATGTTGTCATCGGTCCCAGAAGTGCTCTCTTTGCCCCCCAACCTGATTTAGGGCTTATTGTTCTTGATGAGGAACACGAATGGACATATAAACAGGATACGTTACCCTGCTACCACGCCCGTGATGTGGCAATAAAGCTGGCTGAGTTAACCGGAGCGGTAGTTATTCTAGGCAGTGCTACCCCTGATGTAGAGACTTTTTATCATGCACAAGGGGAAGATTATCATTTGCTTCAGCTGCCGGAGCGAATTGTCCCCGTTGAGAACTCCCCTCTACCTCAGGTTGAGGTAGTAGATCTAAGAGATGAGCTTAAGGCAGGATACCGTAGCATCTTCAGTCGTTCCTTATCCCAGGCTGTAACCAAAGCTGTGTCTGGTGGGGAGCAGGTTATCCTTTTCCTTAATCGGAGGGGAGGAGCTACCTTTATTCAATGCCGACGCTGCGGTTTTGTGCTTCGCTGCAAGCGCTGTGAGGTTACCCTTACCCACCACTTTGCTGAGGACGTCCTAGTCTGCCATCAGTGCAATTACAAAACCCCGGTGCCTCAGAGCTGCCCCCGGTGCTTGAGTCGGCAGATGAAATTTTTAGGCATTGGCACCCAGAAGCTGGAGCAAGAATCAACTTACACTTTCCCCCAAGCCCGACTACTGCGCTGGGATAGTGATATTACCAGAGGCAAGGACTCGCATGGGGAAATACTAGGTAAGTTCCGTGCCCACAAGGCTGATATTCTCATTGGAACGCAAATGGTTGCCAAGGGATTGGACTTACCCTCGGTTACGCTGGTGGGGGTGGTCAGTGCTGATACCAGTTTAAACCTGCCAGACTTCCGCGCCGGTGAGAGGACTTTTCAGCTCCTGAGTCAGGTGGCCGGGAGGGCGGGGCGTGGCACTCTAGGGGGACAAGTTATCATCCAGACTTTTTCTCCTGAGCACTATGCCATCCGAGCGGCTGCCAAACATGATTATACCTCTTTCTACGAGAAGGAAATTGCCTACCGACGCCAGCTTCATAATCCTCCCTTTAGCCGGCTAGCACTGCTTGTTTATAGCCACGCCAACGATGCCCGTTGTCAGAGAGAAGCGGAAAGAATGAGGAACAGGCTTATCGCCGAAAGAGACACCAAGGGAATAGATAACCTCGGTATAATTGGGCCAGCCCCGGCATTCATTCACCGGCTACGGGGTAGGTTTCGCTGGCAACTCATACTTCGCGGCGTTGAACTCTCTGCTTTCCTATCGCCAATTCCCTTCCCTCAAGGCTGGACAATAGACATTGACCCGGTGAGCTTACTTTAAAGTTTACCTACCTCACCCCCTTTAGATTTTACAACTTAGTTTTATTTCAGCTATAATTTTGCACAGGTAATAAATTCGGTGGATTAATATGGCAGTTCTTTCTATTCGCAATTTCCCCGACCCCATACTGAAGCAGAAGGCAAAACGGGTCAGGACCATTGATAGCTCAGTTAAGAAGCTGATAAGCGATATGATTGAGACGATGCACTCTGATCCCGGGCGGGTGGGATTAGCCGCGCCACAGGTAGGTGTTTCCCTGCGAGTAATTGTTATTGGCCTACCTGAGGCAGAAGATATAGCTTTTGTCAATCCTGAGATAGTGAGGAGGAGGGGTGAACGCCTGGTAAATGAAGGCTGCCTCAGCGTTCCCGGCTATTTTGGGCAGGTCCAGCGTGCTGAATCAGTTACCGTGAAAGGACGTGACCAAAGTGGAAAGGAAATACGAATTAAGGCAGAGGGACTTCTGGCTCAAGCCCTGGAGCACGAGATAGACCACATAAACGGAGTCCTTTACCTTGACCACCTGGAAAGTACGGATAAGCTATACAAGATCGAGCCAGAAGAAACCCAGTTCTAAATCTGGATAAAGCTCTCCGATGCCGCTGTCCTCCCCTTCCGATACGACCTGTCTCTACACCCCTGATAAATCCAAGCCATTATATTGTTGAACAATACGATGATAGCGCTCGGTGACAACTGTCCCTGTCGGATTGCCGAATCCCGGATTAGAGTCCAAATAGAAAAGTTCATCAAGTCTACAATTGGGAAAAGCTTTTTTCGCCCCGATAATGAATTTTTGATTGATACTGCGCTTGCCCTCTCGCACCCGGTAAACCTGGCTTACCGACAATTCCATAGCCCGAGCTAACTCAGATAAGTTCCGGTAGGTACCGTTGCTCAGCTCAAAAACCCTTGTCTTTATTATCATAGTCCTGATGCACTTTTAATGCCAGATGTCACATATTATAGCCAGTAATGTGCCATTTGTCAAGACCCCAACAGTTGACAGCCAGCAAAAATGCGCATAAAATAGCTCATTGCAATCAAAAATAAATATCCGGTAGACTGAAATTAATAACATGCAGAATAGTTGGCACCCCAAACCCGCTGATAGGGTTTTCCGTCCCCGAAGAATTAAGCGATTCCGCTTAAGACGAGTGCTGGGGGTTCCTGCAGTATTCAGTGCTGGCTACGGGAATGTGGGGTCCTCTATTTACTATGCCTTGGGTATTGTTGCCATGGTAGCTATGGGGGCTACCCCGGTAGCACTGGGAATTGCTGGCATTCTGTTTATCTTCACCGCCCTTACCTATGCCGAAGGCACTGCCATGCTGCCTGAGGCTGGTGGCTCAGCCAGCTTCGCCCGGCATGGTTTCAACGACCTGGCTGGCTTCACGGCTGGCTGGGCACTAATGCTAAGCTATATTGTCACTATCTCAATTTCAGCCTACACCATCCCGCCCTATTTGGGCTTCTTCTGGGAGCCATTCAAGGACTCCCCTACCATTGGCACCATAGCCTCTATGGGAATCGTTATCTTCCTTATGACCATAAATGTCATCGGTATAAGGGAGACCTCCTTTATAAATATAAGCGCCGCTATACTGGATATAACCACTCAAGTTTCACTGGTAGTTATCGGCTTTATACTACTGTTCAATCCACCAGTTCTGATTCATCGCATTATGGATAACTGGCCAACAACAGAAAACCTGATTCTTGGCATAGCTTTAGCCACCATCGCCTATACCGGGATTGAAACTATGTCTCAGATGGCTGAAGAAACCAAGCAACCAGAGAAAAAAGTACCTGAAGCACTTTTTATGATGATAGTTGCTGTTCTGGTTATCTTCGCTGGCATCTCCC
>JAUVXN010000001.1 GCA_030603605.1 Dehalococcoidales bacterium
CTTTGGGATTATCCTTGCTGAAGACGAAACAACCGGAGAGCGAAAGCTCTACGCTGGGGTCGCTGATGGCTTTGACCAACAGGCAGATGAGCGAGCAATTCTATCCTGGGGAAATAAGGTTAATATCGGCCTGTTGGAAGCTCTGATAGCTAAAACGAAGAAGAGACCTTAGTGAAGGCGAGCCAGCTATTATAAGGCAACAGATATAACAAGGCGAGCCAGAACTGGGTAGGCAACAGCAAGAGGAAGGCGAGCCATCGGAGCTGGGCTAGGATTTTACTAGCTCCGCTTTGTTTATTGACCTTAAAATTGACACAGGGGATTGACAAAATGTCAATATATATAGTATTCTACTTGCAAGGAGGTGAATCATGAACAAGAAATTGCTTCTCATAGCTGCTGTTACCCTCGCTCTCATGGTTAGCCTAATTGGGCCATCGACGGTAGCGGCATCGCCACCAGAAATGGTCAAGGTGCTAATAGGCTTTGACCGGCAGCCAGGTTCAGATGAAGAGGGCATTGTGCGTGGGTCGGGTGGTGCCATCAAGTATACCTACCATCTGGTTCCAGCTATTGCCGCGTCGATTCCTGAGGCAGCCATTCAGGGACTGTTGGGAAACCCCAGGGTGACTATCATTGAGCCCGACATCGCTGTTTACGCCATTGACGCCGAGCTGGACAATACCTGGGGAGTGCAGCGTATTGGCGCTGGAACAGTCCATGACGACGGCAACAAAGGGGCGGGGGTGAAGATAGCCATTATAGATAGCGGAATTGACCGAAATCACCCTGACCTGGACGCCAATTACGCTGGTGGCTATGACTTCGTTAATGATGATGCTGACCCCATGGATATTGACGGTCACGGCACCCACGTTGCCGGCACCATTGCCGCCGAGGACAATGATGTTGGCGTGGTCGGCGTCGCCCCTGAGGCCAGTATCTACGCTCTTAAAGTTCTGGAAGGTGGCGAGGGATACTACAGTGATGTAATTGACGCCCTCCAGTGGGTCGTAGACAACGAGATTCAGGTCACCAACAATAGCTATGGAAGCTCTGGTGACCCAGGAGAGATAGTCAAAGCGGCTTTCGACACCGCTTATTACACGCACGGCGTGCTTCATGTAGCCGCCGCTGGTAATAACGGTATCCCCCCGGGGAAGGGTGATAATGTTATCTATCCGGCAAGGTGGGATTCTGTTATTGCCGTGGCCGCAACTGATGAAAGCGATGACCGGGCAAGGTGGTCCAGCACTGGTCTGGATGTGGAACTGTCGGCCCCTGGAGTAAACATAAATTCCACTCTGGTTGGTGGTGGCTACGGTTGGGGGAGTGGTACTTCCATGGCTTCACCCCATGTAGCGGGCACGGCAGCTCTGGTTATAACCGCCGGAATCACTGGCAATGATGCTGTACGCCAGAAGCTGGTAGACACTGCCGACGACCTGGGCGATGCGGGACGAGACTCCAAGTATGGTTACGGTCTGGTTGACGCTGATGAGGCGGCACCTTCTGGACCGGTCAATAACTATCCTGCGGTTTCCATTACAAGTCCCGCCGATGGGTCTACCTTTGACTCCGGAGCCACCATTCTCTTCGTGGGAACAGCTAGCGACACCGAGGATGGCGACCTCACAGCCAATTTGAACTGGACATCCAGCAGAGATGGCCAGATAGGTAGCGGAGGCACCTTCTCCGCCACCCTCAATGAGGGGCAGCATACTATCACGGCGTCAGTGACCGACTCCGGTGGCAAAACTGGGAGCGACTCCATCGAGATAACTGTGGGAACTCCGAGCGAGGCGACGACCGTTAGTGTATCCTCAATTATGTATGACACCCAGGGCGGAAGAGATAATGACCGGCACTTGCTTATCACTGTCTCCTTGGTCGATGACTTGGGCAATCCGGTTGCTGATGCCTCCGTCTCCATAGATGTCTTCCTTGACGAATCCCCCTATAGTTCAGTGACGGGCACGACAGAGACGGGCGGCACTGTCACTTTCAAGGCGAACAATGCCCCGTCGGGTACCTACACGACGGAAGTCACCGATGTGACTGCTGTAGGATTGACCTGGAACGGTGTCACTCCAGACAACAGTTTCGACAAGTAAGGCAACAGAATATAATAGGCGAGAGGCGAGCCAGAAGTAGAGCGGGGCTAGAATTAAGCTAGCTCCGCTTTGCTTTTGACACTGTGGTTGACATTTGGTTAATATTAAGCGACAAGGCGAGCCAGAAAGTATGAGCCAGAAGAGACGAGGCGACAGAACTTACTGTTGCCTCTTAGGGGAGCGAGCCAGAAGAATAGAGGCAACAGCAAGAGGTAGGCGAGCCAGAATAGTTTAGGCAACAGCAAGAGGAAGGCGAGCCAGTGATAGGGAGGCAACAGAAAGTAGAAGGCGAGCCAGCAGAGCGGGGCTAGGATTTAACTAGCTCCGCTTTGCTTTTGACACTGTGGTTGAAAAGATGTTAATATTAAGCGACACCCTGAGGGCACAGGACCCGGGGAGAGGCGAGCCAGTAAGCGCAAGGCAACAGCGAATAGGAGGCGAGCCAGAAACCATAAGGCAACAGACATAACTAGGCGAGCCAGTTGACAAAAGGCAACAGACTGAGGGAGGCGAGCCAGGGGCAACGAGGCAACAGGAGACGAGAGGCGAGCCAGAACTGGGTAGGCAACAGCAAGAGGAAGGCGAGCCAGAACACAGGAGGCAACAGAGTATAGGAGGCGAGCCAGAGATTGATAGGCAACAGATGGAGCAAGGCGAGCCAGGTGTTGGCAGGCAACAGAAACAGAGAGGCGAGCCAGCTAATGTAAGGCAACAGATATTGTGAGGCGAGCCAGTCTGAGCTAGGCAACAGTATTGACAAGGCGAGCCAGAAGTCCTGAGGTAACAGAAGGGTGAAGGCGAGCCATTTTGCTACAGGTAACAGGAGATGGGAGGCGAGCCAGGTGATAGAAGGCAACAGCAAGAGGTAGGCGAGCCAGAATGAAAGAGGTAACAGGAAGTAAAAGGCGAGCCAGATAACGTTAGGCAACAGGAGACGAGAGGCGAGCCAGTAGAACGGAGCGGGGCTAGGATTTTACTAGCCCTGCTCTTTTTTTGTAGCTATCTAGCTATGATTTTTTAGCTATCTGGTTATGACCATAAAACCATCATAAAACCATCATAAATTATTTTTTGAATGGGTCATAAAATGACCATAAATCACTTGACATTGATATGTAGCTTGAAATATACTGTAATTATAGCTATATTTACAAATTCTACTCTAGTAAGAACAGTATAATAATCGTATGTTTTCCGAGCCTTGTTTTACCGGAGCGAATAATAATTGAACGGAGGTTATCAAAGCTAATCAGTCCAGCTCCAAAGGGAGTTGATAGCCTAGCAAGCTATGGCACGTTTACAAACACCGCTTACCGCAACCACATCTATATAGCGGGATATGGCACAAAGCGAATAAGGATTATGCCCGAAAGCTAAACTGCCTAGTGGTCATATCGCTTTCAGCCTAGCTTGGGGGGGGTTAGACCTTCAGTGAGGTGTTAATTATGGATAACACAGATACCCCCAGTTACATCAAGTCTTTACTTATCCCCAATGCCAAAAAGCAAGGGCGTAAAGTCTGGTCAGTTGACCTTGAAACCGTCTGGCTACCGTTTTTCACATCTACAAACGTTATGGGCGATACCGCAATTCCTCTTGATGCACTCGGTTGCCCGATACGCTTGGCTTACAATAAGGATGGTAGCGTCAAGTTTGGCAGTAGTGGCAGACCTGTCACCAAAGTAGCGAAAGACCTATCAATGCACGTTGCTATGGTAAGGGAAAACTTTACTGCTAACCTTATGCAGTATGCTGGTGTGGTAGCCAATGAGAAGCCACAGGACTACTCCAAGATGGTCAGGCAAGCCAATACCGCAGGCTTGCCGATTAGCCAGCACGATAAGGCTGAACTTGACAACGCTATCCAGTTGCAGATAGCCGCCGCTTTGAGAGAAGCGGAAGCCAAGACGGAAGCCCAGACGGAAGCCAAGACGGAAGCCCCAACGGAAGCCAAGACAAAGGAGACTGTCAAAGTCTAAAGGTTATTAACCCCCCCCGAACTAGGTTGAAAGCAAGCAATATTAAGGGGGGTATTATGGCAAGTAAAACACTCTTGCCAAAGTGGTCAACCCCTGAACGTAAAGCTATACTTGTTGAACTATGGGCGGTATATGGAAACCAGTGTTTACAGGGTCATACCGCTTGCCCTATCCTTGAACACTACATCTATATTCAGCCTGTGATAGAAGTTGTTGGCAAGCCTGTTAAAATTGCCTGTCAAAACAGGGATGGCAGCGTCAAAAAAGACAGTGAAGGAAACCAGATATATATTACTCTATACCAGCCACGAACTTTCACGATAAGCAAGCCTGTAACCAGTCGCCTATACGACTATATTATTGACGGGATAATTGAGGACTGGAAAGCAGAAGATAGAGTAACCAGACAGCTTGAGTATAGAGTTGAAAGTATAGCCTTGCATAGTCTAGCCGAGCCAACAAAGCCCTTAAGAGGTATATTTTCTGCTATAAGCAAAGATATATGGAAGTCCAGCCAGCCACTATACTACGTTGAAAATATGGCTATTAGCGGAATAACACTTCAGCCCTTTGTTAAAATTAGATTAGCGTCAAGCTATATGCACTTACACGTTAATCTAGGCGATACGTTAAGGGAAGTTAGCAAAAATAAAAGACGTAAAGCCATAAGATATGGCAAGCCCTTGCCACCATCTATTGAGGAAAGCATCGGGGCAAAAATCAGGGGAGCGGTTAGACACTACCTAGACCACTAAAGGCAAAAAAACGAAAGACACTTCCAGCACTGGAGGTGTCTTTTGCTTTTTACCCGATATTTTAAGGGAGGCGTAGAGCCTCCCTTTTTTTATGGAGATACCAAACCGCCAGCTTGCTTTTAGACCTTCCGCCTCCGGAGCGGAGGCTCTTAACACACCGTCAGAGGGAACTAGCTCGCAAGTGGCGAGTTGCCAATCGCAAGCGTGTTGCCAAACTACTCGCATGAAAGGAGGTAAAAATGGTAAATTGGGCTTTTTTAATCATAGCTTTCATCTGTGGCTTTGTCGCCTGCTACGCCTTTATCTACCAGATGGCTCAGGTTGAGGTTGCCATAGAAGAGGCAGCCAAAAGCGTGAGGTTTTAGTAAGGTAGCTGAAGCTGCTGGCGTTAGAGCCTCCCTTTTTTTATGGAGGTATGCAGTTGGAGCAACCAGTAAACGGACAGCTCGCTTTTAATGACCTTCCGCTTCCGGAGCGAAAGGTATTAACACACCGCCAGAGGGAACTAGCTCGCCGGAAGTGGCGAGTCGCCAATCGCAAGCGTGTTGCCCTATTACTCGCATGAAAGGAGGCAAAAATGCTCTTTTATAAGATGGGTAATGGCAATCTGATTCCGGTTGCAAATAGAGGCACCAGCCGAAAGCAAATCCTGAAACTCCAGCAAGAGGAGTGGGCTAGGCGACAGGGGGGTATCTGCACCGTTATCAGCTACACCGAGCAACATGCAATCTACTTCGCTACTAAGCAAAGTGAGCTGCCCCGTCAACAAAGTGAAGGAACCTAAAATGCCCAGAATTATAGGGCAGTGTAACACAGCCACCTTTAAGGACATAGAACACCTAGCATCGGTACTCCATAACCCCGAAATGTTAGATGTCAGCACTCTCAGCAGGAAACAGCGGTTGGCTTTTCTGGCAATGGCTGCTCTCCTGAAGAGCGGTATTAAACGCAAGGAACTCTACAAGATACGGGAAATCCTCTTCTGGGATGATGGTCATATTGAGTTCAAACTCTTGAATGTGCCCGGGGCCAGAGAGCTGCTAGAGAAATTGAATCTGCCGAAGACTAAAACTGACTTCGGCAGAGGCCTGGATAGTATGCTGCAGGATTAAAAGACTGAACATGGGGGTAGTGTTTTAGCCGTTTGAGCCGAAGGAGGTTACATGACAAAAGTCGCTGAATGCAACGAGTGTCTTGCTCGGTACGACGATGAAGAGAGCGTAGAGCTAGCCGAGAAGTGGATTGCTGATGGCTACGCTCCCTGCCCCAACATCAGTTGTCCTGGCGAACTCACTGTGAAGGACGAATGACTTTAAGACTGCTATAAGTGAGATGCGTAATGTATAGGACTTTTACAAGAACGTGGTGGAGGAATAACCCTGATTGGCCGAATGGTTTAGAACCATCACCAGGTCGCAAGCACACCTGTCACAAGAACATCAAAACGGAACAAGAAGCTAGAGAATTATGCAGGCAGTATAATGCTGCCCACAATCCCGGGAGACTATCAAGGAAAATGGAATACGAGGAACAATAATATCTAAAAGGTGGTAACTAATGCCAGAAAATTCAAACGCGGATGAAGTAGTAATAACTGACCCAGATGGTCAAGTACTACCCGACGATGAAGCCCAGGAGTTCCTAAAGAGGATACAAGCTGGGGTGTTCTACATACCCCAAGATAGATAAGTGAGAAGAAAGGGGGTGAGAAAATCCGATGACCGAAGAGAAGATGAAGGTCGAGGTATCCGGTGGCATAAACTGGACGTGGTTCAAGGTCCAGAATGGCAATCTTGTCGCTGTCTTCAGACTCCATCATGGCGAGGAGCCTCTCGCAGCTTTCCGAAAGCTCCAGAAGAAGATGGTCAAGGTTGACAAGATTGATGTGCCTATGGCTACTTGGAGAGAACCCTGCGACCTCATTGCAGACCACACTGGTAAGTCTAATGGTTATGCTCTTCCAGAGGTAGCAGAAGCGTTCGGTTGGCTGAATGACCTCTTCAGGAAACCAGCAGGCGACTTCGAGCTGAGAGAATGCCCACAAGGTACAATGCGACACCTTGAATATCACGGGGTTGCGATATGCAGAATCCAATGAGGTCCAGAATAAAGGAAAGGAGGTTGCCATGGTAAGAGAGAAAAAAGAGCCTTTATGCAGATTGGGTTACTGTGCGAAGGAAAAGTCTCACTACCAGGGTGGGGACAGCACCGTCATTAATAAGCTTAAGAACGGCATCTGCCCCATTTGCGGAGGTGCCACAGAGGAAAAATACTGGAGCTAACACAAGGCGTAAAGAAAGGAGGTTACCATGGTAAGAGTATTTGTCTATGACTCACGCGAGTTTCCCGACCCTGACCCGAATATGTCCCACGACGAGGTCAGGCAATCGATGACTAACTTCTTCCCCGAGCTGGCGAACGCTGAAATCCAAACGAGCAAGCGCGGTGAAGACGACATCATCGAGTTCAAGAAGCGCGTAGGAACGAAGGGCTAGAGGCGGCACTATGGGAAACGAACCCGACTACATTAACAAGGTTGTATCTGCCCTGAAAAAGGTGCCTGCAAAACATCTCCTGATAATTGAGCTGGCTAACCGCTTCACTAAAAACGGGGAGCTTGACTGCGAAGGCTTGGCAGAAGCCCAGCCGGAAGTCAATCTGGCTATCGCCGAGGCGAAGATGTACGGGGGCCACACGCTGGTAGCGGTGGATGGTTTAAAAAGGGTAGAGGCTGTACCTGCAGATGATTGACTTAGAAGGCCTGCGAATTCAAAATGAACTGGCTCATCGCCGAGCTGTCGAGAGAGCGAATGAGAAATATAGCCAGACATTCGAGCTGGCACCCGGACCCGTATACCCGCTGGCTATCCTCGCCCGTCTGCTCATCACCGGCCCGCCCTCATTGAGCCACCTTGTTGACCTCATGGAGAACTCAGAGGTCGTCGCCGACTTTCACGAGCTGGTGAGTGAGTATTTACCGGAGCATGAGGCTTTCATCATGTCCCAGGACACCGAAGGCCGTATCCGAGAATTCGCCTATTACTTTGGCCAGCAGTACTTCCCCCTGTCCGACAATCTCCTCATGGAAGAATATACACTCGGGGACCTCCTCCGTGAAATCCCCGTGGAACTGATGGGCTTTAATTACGAGGACTATCACGCTTTTAATGATTTCAGAGACGGGTATATTCTTCTGCTGGCATTGGTAGAGTCTCCCTATGCCGATGACGGAGAGGGCGGCCGAATCCCTATCCTGGAGCGGGTGAGAGAGCTGGTTGGTAAGGGGCTGGCTGAGCTGATACCGCCAGAAGGCTGGTCAACCGAAGACCTGCACAGGATGCTTGACGATAGTGATTTTGCGGGGGCGGCTGACTTTGGCGATTGGGTAACTGCCAATACCGGCTGCTGGGTGCTCGATGCTACCTATGATGATTATGAGGGGGAGCTATGGGCCCACCACATAGTTGACCAACTGACCGTACAATGGCCTCACGTCGTTGAGCTCCAGGATAGGATTCACAACATGTCAGATTGGCTTGAGGAAGACATTTACTACCGCTTTCAGGAACTCCTCGCCCACATGCTTGACCGCAAGGAGTTAATCATACCCAAAGAACAACTGTCGTTCCCGCTTGACGAGAACGGTCAGGTTACCAGAGAGGAGGTAACAGCCGATGCTAGATAATGAGAAACCCACGGTTTACAAGTGGGCGATACCCGGAGAGCTGCAAGTGCCCCCCGACCCGCTGAGATGCCGGCTCGACTTTCACCACCAGGCAGTGGTGATGACCCTCTTTGAAGGGGAAGCCGTCGAGACAAGGATAGTCTCGGCGGCGGATATTAGCCAGTCCCTGGCCAGCGAATTGTCGTTTGGTACGGGGTTGTTGCCGCCGGGGACAATCTGGTGGTTGAACACCAAGGGAGGCCCTGTGTTCGCTCTCTATGTTGAGCCCAAGGTCCGTAAATTAGCCCTCCAGGAAACGGCCGGCGAGCCGCCCCACCGCTTCACGATACCGCTGCCGGGGTTCATCTTCCTGTGCTCGCCAGGGCGACCGCCGTGGGTGTATGCCGTGAAGAAAAAACCGACAAAGGAAACGGATATCGTCTACAGGGCACCGCTCTGCAACATCTTTTCAAGCGGGCTCACCTGCCCGGGCAGCCACAGATACCCTACCCGGGTCGCAGACATCGTACAGTCATTCTTTGTGTCATTTTTCACCGCCACCGCGGATCTGAAAAACAGGTCGCAGACGTTCCCCAATAACATATTGGCTCTCTGGGAATTCCTGGATAAGAAAAAGAAGTTCCCCATGGAAGACCTGGTGAAACACGGCATGGTAAAGGATTTGATACATATGGAGTTGAGTTAGTTAATGAAGCCTGTCGGTTACCTGACGAAACACCCCGACGGGCTCTCCGGGGAAACAGGACTGTTCTATAACTATATACTGGCTTCAAATGGTCTTTTCATTGAGGCCGAGAGCCCCCTTATCGCCGCCCGTATCCCGGTCGCTGAGTGCGAAGTGCGAGGACTGGCGCCCATGGAGACGAAGGTTACCCTGACGTACGGAAGTATCCCGCAGCGGTTCTGGGAACTGGCGCTCGATAGCTTTCTGGCTGATCCTGATGAAGAGCACTACGTCGCTGTGACCGCTGATGCCGGCTACCATCTCTATGTACCAGTACAGGATAGAAACGGCGGCAGTGTTACCTATGCGGTCGGGGAGAACGTCGTGCTGGATCTCCACTCCCATGGCGGCATGGGAGCCTTCTTCAGTCATAAAGATAATGAGGACGAGAAGGGACTGAAACTATACGGAGTGGTCGGAAAGCTGAACGCTACCCCTGTCGTCAAGTTGAGGATTGGGGTTTATGGATACTTCAAAACTTTAGCCTGGGGAGACGTTTTCGACGGCTCGCTGACATGGGCAGTGGAATTTGAAAAAGAGGAGGGGATAAGCGAAGGTGACGTATATTGTTGCCCCGAGACACATGGTTTCCGAATGGAGGATTTTGGTCGTTGGATGTGGTGGAACCGGTGGTTACGTCGCGGAAGGTCTCTGCCGACTTCTTGCCGGCAGCAACATTCCGCTGGTCCTGATAGACCATGACCGGGTCGAAGCTCATAACCTGTTAAGACAGCACTTTTACGCGGCTGATGTGGGTAGATTCAAGTCCCAAGCCCTCGCTGAACGCCTGGCACGCCAGTTCGGTCGGCGTATCGGTTACAGCGTCTATCCGTATGATGCTGAACTTATCGGTGAGGACTGTGGCTCTGGATTTTACAAGCGGATGGCTCAGGGTATCATCATCGGCTGTGTGGACAATGCCGAAGCCCGACGATCCATAGCCCATGATTTCCAGTATGGCAACTGGTGGCTTGATGCCGGCAATGGCCATTCCTCCGGGCAAGTCCTTTTCGGTAATTCCCAGAACCTGGAACAACTGCAGTGGTCGTTTGAAGAGAACTCTCAGCAGGTGGTCAGGCTGCCGCTGCCGTCCATGCAGCTCCCATCTCTTCTGGCACCTCCGACTGTGCCAGCCACGATTCCAGGAGACTGTGCTGAGGCGGTGGCTGCCGAGGAGCAGAACCCGGTGATCAACCAGGCCATGGCCATGCTGGTGCTGCAGTTTATGTACCGGCTCTTGAATAATAAGCTTACCTGGATGGGAGCTTATATTGACTTGGAAGCCGGCACTCTGCAGCAGGTGCCTGCTGAACCCCAGACGGTAGCTCGAATGTTAGGGGTGAGGGTCGACACCTTGATCAGGAAAGGTTGCTCAATAGGCAACAGGTACTCATTGAGAGGGAGGTAATATTATTGCTGATTGGCTTGGACAACTTAAAAACCGGAATCCTGCCGAGCTTTTCACTGCCTGTCATAACTACCTGTCCGGGTAAAACGCCATTTTGTGAGCGCTATTGCTACGGGCTGAAGGGTTATTTCACTATGGTGAGCGTCAAGAAATCCAATGACCGGCGCCTTGACGCTACCCTGAGAAGTGCCTTCGTATCTATCATCGTGAAAGAGATACGTAACACGGGATCGCCCGCTTTTCGCCTGCATGATGTCGGTGATTTTTACAGCGTGGAGTACATAGAGAAATGGAAGGAAATAGCCAACAACCTGCCTGAAGTCATATTCTTTGGGTCCACCCGCTCCTGGCGCTGCGATTTCTTAAGCGAGCCAATGAAAAGGTTCCGGGACATGGAAAATGTCTACATTAAGGCAAGTGTTGACCTGACAGACACGTTGAATCCGAAGAGCTGTGGCTGGAACGTGTGGAGCGTAGAGGGTGAAGGGTTATCATGCCCGCATGATGAAGGTCTGGTCGAGAACTGCGTCGCTTGCCAGCGATGCTGGACCGTCAAGGGTTTTGACCTGAATTTTAAACTCAGATGGGGTGACCGAGGCGAATACCTAACCCCCAGACTATTCAACTAAAGAAGAAAGGAGGTGTCTTATGAATGTTCCGGAAAATCCAGAAGAAAAAGAAGAGGAAGCCGAACAACTGGAAGAAGAGCTGCCCGAAGAAACGGAAGAACAACCAGCTCCGGAGACGGCGGAAGCCAGCCCTCAGAAGGCGGCCAACGAAATGAAAGTCGTCATCGTCATGAAGGATGAAAACATCCTGCTGGGAGTACAGTCCCCTAACTGCGACCCGGTATACACGACCATGAAAGGCTCCCTGGCCGCGGCATTGAAAAGAGTGCCGGCACTTGTCGCTGAGGCAAAACAGAAATGGGAAACCAACCCGCGGAACCCGAAAGCAGACCTGCCGGAGCCGCCACCGAGTCCAGCTCGCAGCCAGCCGGCTCAACCGTCAAAACCAAAGGCTCAACCGAGTTTCTTCTAACGAACGGCCGATAAACTGGCGCCTGGCCAGGTGCCAGTTTCGCCGGGTTTGGCCTACCGGTGCTGATGAGGCAAGGCCAGAAAGGAGGTGATAAGTTATGGAAATTCGAGTTACCAGGCTGCGAGAGGTGCTTAGTCTGCTCAAGCCAGCTGTACCGCGCAAACCTACTCTCAAGAGCTTGACCAATGTCCTTCTTAAGGACGGAAAAGCAGTTGCTACCGACCTCGAGTCCATGGTGATAGTAGCAGTCCCCGAAGCAGACCAGACAGTATTGTTTCCCTTCATGGCTGTGAGCAAGATGCTGGACTATGTTCCAGGGGACGAGATACTTCAACTGCAAAGTGACCAGAACAAGCTCACACTATCCTGGGCCGGTGGCTTAGAGAGTGCTACCTATCCCATAAGTGAGCCGGACACCTTCCCTGCCATACCTGAGTTTGAAGCCAAGCTCGAGGCTGACCTTGATGGCGATACCTTCATGGCGGCCCTGGCCACGGCACAAACTTATGTAGCCACTGCTACTGACCGGCCAGTACTCAACGGCGTGACAGTGGTCCTCGGTTCCCCCATTGAGGTCGCTGCGGGCGACGGATTCCGTATGTCTCACCAGGTGTTACCCCTGGTTTTCCCGGAAGACAACACCTGCATCATCCCTGCCAGTTCCGTGTCGGTCCTCATGCATCTGTTTAAGAACACCCCCCGAACGCCACCCCAATCCGATTCCCTGATACCTGTTTTAACTGCCAAAAAGCGGATCCAGGTTGCGCTTGATGGCGATAGAGGACTCCGAATAGGGTTCGGGCCGAAAGCGTCAGTCATCGTCAAGCTGACTGACGGCACACCGCCGGCATGGATTAAGCTCATACCAAAAGAAGAACCTACTTTGCATGTGCAGGTGTTCGCCCCTGAGTTTGAAACGGCCGTGCGCAGGGTCCGGGACGTGGCGTCTCAAGGTGCTGGCATTGTCCGACTGGAATTTAACGATGGCAATGTCAGGGTTTCCGCCAAGGCTGATGGGCAGGAAGTAGCGACTAGCATCTCTGTTCTGGAGGCAAAGGGAACTCCATTCAGAACGGCTATCAATGCCAAATACCTCATTGAGTACCTTAAAGGTAAAGAGGGATTAGTAGCCATCTCTTCGACCGCGGAGTCTTCTCCCGTTAGCTTCCAGCACTCAAAACACCCGAGGGTTATCATCATGCCGATGTCCGCTGACTGGGGCGATAAGCCGCCGGCAGCTGAACAGGCAGAACCGGAAAAAGCCGAAGCAGAAGCCGGAAGCTCGGAGACCCCCACCGACAAAGTACCTGAAGGGGAAACCCCGCCGGCTCCATCTGCAGAAGCCGCTAAAACTCCAAAACGCCGCGGCAAAGCAAAAAAGAGCTAAATAACGCCTGGGGGAGCCGAGGTTGAAAGCTTCGGCTCCCCTCCTCTCAATTTAAAAGAAAGGAGGGACAACGCATGCAAGAAAACACTTTATTTCAGTTGTCTCAGAATAGGGGTTCTGGCGAGCTGCATGATAGTAAGTTCATGACCGCCGAGGAAAAGCGAAAAGTCCTGAAACACTGGGAAGCCTTTCTGGGGAGCTGCCTGCAGAAAAACAAGTTTACGAAGTTGCTCTATGATCACCTTATGCAGCACTGTAGCTTTATAGCTCACTACGACATCAACGGCTTCTATTCGACGTATTTTGAGAGCGGGGACGATACTATTCAATTTCTTTCCCAGTTTGACGGTCGCCAAGGCATGCCCAAGTCAGTGGAGTATGGAATGACCTACTGGCTCACAGATGAAGAATATTACGACATCAACATCGAGATGGTTCGTATTGCGGGGAAGTACCTGCCGGTTTTGTTGGAGATGGCCAGAATATCCCAGAAGGACCGTGACCTTGACTTGGCCAGAGCATTGTTGGCCAAGCACGGACAAAGCCTGCCGTAGAAGGGCGCCAAGCCAAAAAACCAAAGGAGGAACTATGCCATTTAGAGACCTCAGCGGTAAAACTGTCTATGACCTTGAACTTGAGGACTTTGCGAAGCTCTTTTGTGAACGCTGCCGCGAGTGTGCCGAATGTTCAAGAGACGATAGGAAGACACACGTTTGCAGGGCTTTAGTGGACAGCGGGCTTTGGGACGCGTATTGCCGGAAAAATTGTATAACCTGACATGACAAGCGGTATTTGAAAGGGGGTGAGGGAAATAAAACTACTCACAGCGGAAATCAGAAAACAACTACCAAAGCTTTATGAGACAGAGGAAATCGAGGCAGATGAGAAAACAGTTATTGTTAAGTTCTTCACGCCGTGGACAAACTGGACTTGGTATGCTGTTGAGTTTGATGGCGAGGATTTGTTCTTCGGCCTGGTAGATGGACATGAAAAGGAATGGGGCTACTTCTCACTTAAAGAACTAGAATCAATTACCGGACCGGCTGGTCTAAAGATAGAACGTGACCTCCACTTCGGGCAACCAAAGATTAAGGATATCAGGTAAGTTAGACTTTCCCCTGGTAGCCGTCTGAACTCTAATCCTCTGACTCCCAAGGCAAAAACAGACTTTGCCTTGGTGGTGAAGGGGTTAGCTCACTCAAATCTGGAAGAAAGGAGGTAAATGAACGATATACAAAAGAGGGCGAAGACCGCCAAAACCGAAGGGGTAACCACGCCCAAAATTACGGCTCCTCTTAAACGGACCTGGACTGATGTCGGTAAAGGATACACAACCGGAAAACACGCAAAAATCGGAGCTATGTTTGACCGCATGGAATGGCAGAAGCTACCTTGCACAATGGGAATGATGCCAGGCGAAGGGATTAAAGGGGCTATCAAGCAATTGCGTATCCCTAAAGTCAGCCACGTTGCCAGCTCACACGAATTAGCACCGTATGGGCTACTCGGAATCACGGGACATTATAAGAACGGTTGTGTCAAGGTATATCTGATAGATACAGGAACAGAGGTAATACCGCTTGCCACCGATTTTAAGGAAAACCAAAGCTAGACTTCACAGAATCAAAATCTAGCGACCTTCCCGCCTTTTTGAATGGTATTCTACCTTCAAATTTGCCCACAAAGCAGCGGGGATTGGGCAGAAATGAGTCTTCTGTCCAGTTCCCGCAAAGAAAGGAGAACAACATGGCACAAATCATCAGACAAGAAAAATGCTACAAGCCCAAAGGCTATGGCGTGGTTGAGGTAATGAGACCTGTCATTAAATGCCACTGCGGTAGCGAGGTAGTCTGTGAGGGTTTCACCAATACCTGCTTTTGCGGTGCCGACTACAACTTTGCCGGTCAACTACTGGCTCCCCGCTCTCAATGGGGTGAGGAGACCGGCGAGAGTTTGTCCGACATTCTCAATATCCAGTAAAGCCAAAAAGAAAGGAAGTGATTATGAGAAAGGAAATAGAAGGCCAGTGTGGTACCTGTAAGTTTGCCCTGGAGTTCGGTCCACCGCCGTCGCCTGGAGATGCGGATGAAGGAGTCCACTGCTCAAGCGAGTCCATAGCGCAAAAGAACAAGAGCATGGATGAGTTCCAAGACTACGGGTTCAGCGACCTGTATCGGCTGGAAGCTCTTGCAGAGGAATCTTACCGCTGCCCCAGCTGGCAAGGAAAATAATTTTGAGTGAAAGTAGGTAATTTTATGCAGAGAGAGGACATCAGGCTCAATCATGATGACGAGAAGGAGAAGGTCTATGACCAAATCCACGCCCACTACCTCGAAGGGAAAGTGCTAAAAGTGCGTGAGCATAAAAGCGGATTCCCAGCTGTTACCGTGGACTGTGAGGATATCCACATTCTAACCGATGTCATCAGCCTGGAGGAATGGTGGGCAAAGCAAAAAACAAAAGAAAGGAGGCAACAAGCTGAATAGCCGGAAGTGGACAGAAAAAGAGAAAACCATTCTCCGGAGACATTACCAGGGTGAGAACCGCAACGGGCTGACCATCGAATCTCTCTGTGTCTACCTGAACAGACTCCCAGCTAGTATCGCTGGCCAGTTAGCGAAGTTGCGGCTCAGGGCAAGAAGACCTCGATGGTCACCTGAGGATCTAGCCTATCTCAACGACAATTACGGGGTTATACCTGCAGAAAAAATCGCTGAGAAGCTAGGGCGGTCCACCAATGCCCTGAAAATCATCTCCTATCGTAAGCTCGGCATCAATCAGCTAACCAATATCTACACCGCCCGCGAGGTTTCCAGGCTGGTGGGGGTAGGCTGAGCCAAAACCATAATCTTCTGGAAGAAGAAAGGCTATATCGTTGGCTATAAGGCACCCCTTGCTTGCGGAAAAAACAGGGTATGGGGATTTACCTACGAAGCGCTTGAGGAATGTCTCCGGAATCGTCCATGGCTAGTTGATTACAGGAATATGGAACGGAGTATTTTCCGCTCTATGGTGAAAGAAGAATGGGATAGAGACCCCTGGTTTACCGCGGAACAGGCGGCACCGAAGCTTGGGCTGATAGACCATAATGCCGTCAAGCGGTACATACGCAGGGGCTGGCTGGCGGCAGAAAGAAAACCAGGCGCTGGGGGGCTTGGGGTTTGGATTATCAGGCAGAGTGCCATCGCCAAGCTCCTGAAAAATGACCCCCGCCGTGAGCACCGTCGTCTGGCACTGGTTAAAAGCAGGCACCAAGCCAGCTATCGCAACCACGATCCTGTCGCCCTGCAGAAAATCTGGGTGATAAAGTGCCCGGTCTGCCGGCACAAGACTACCATAAAGTCGAACCCCAACTTGGCAGCGCCAGAGCTGAAAGGTCTCTTCCTAAGGCTGTACACCAATGGTACCTGTAGCCATGGCAAAGTTTGCATAATTCAAGAAAGGGAGGTGAGGCCAATTGGTAAGCGAAAAGGAGCAGGCAGCCAGTCGGCTCAGGAGCATGGTGGAGAGATATCCGCCGAGCGCGCAAGAGTGTGACATCATGCTCATGGGTATCCGTCTTGACAGATTTGTAAATTCCTATGATGAGTGCCACAGCTGTGCCCTGGGACCCTCCGACCATACCGTTGGCTGGCTCTTCCCAACGAAGGTTTGCCTGAAGGACTGGCTTCGGAGGTGTAAAGAATGGGGGATAAAACCTTGAAGGTATTTTTATACTGTGAAAGGAGGTAGGCGAAAAATGAATAAACAACTTAGCTATCTTCCCCAGGAAACCCCGAGATTCGTGGTTGAAATGAGAACTTATATTTATCTCCGACCGGACGGCAAATGCGTACATGCTAATTGCGGCGGGGGATTTATTGGCGAAGAGTACGAGCATGATGATCCCAACTGGCAACCTTCGGCGGATTGGCCCTATGAAATTAGAGATTTAAGAAAGGAAGACTAAAAAAGGAGGCAACCTATGTACATTAAAATCCCTTACAAATACACCGAGCAGGTCATTCCTAAGCGTTGCCGTAAGCCACGTCCGACTATGTTCGATGGAGAAATATCACTCTCTATCCATGAAGTTACCGGAGAGGAAGCGCCCGTGGCAATAAGGCAACACACTAAAACTTTCAAAGAGGACGGCTACGAGCCAACTGTTATTGAGTACCGGTGTTGGCATCAGCAACTCTGGGTAGTAGACAGCTTTAATCGGTTTTCTCATGGCCCCTACGAAATCCAGACTGCACAACAATTCACCCAAGACCCGTGGCCCTTGGCAAAGGGGCCTCGCTATTCCAGCTATAAATCGCAACAAGAGAATAGACGAGAACTCATGGCTTGGGCACGTAGCATACTTTTCATTAGTGGGACGAGATGGCGCCGGTCTGGAGAGCCTCGGTACGTGATTATGACTTTTGGGCTTGGTCATAATCACGGAAATCCTGGCACATCCTTATCCTCAGATAATAACTATAACCCGAATATAAGTAATTCTCGCTATTTTCGGATTGACCAGCACGATAAGGCACTGGAAACGGCCATCGCGATTGCAGAGCGCAGGGGTGATGATATGGCTATCCCATTCATCAAGGACTCCCATGATACCTTTGACATTCTTATCCCGGAGGCAATACACCTCAACCCCGATAAAGAGCATGGTTCGGGTGACCCCTTTATCAACAAGCTGGAGGGCATGATTGAGGGGTCACCGAGTAAGGAGATAGCCGGGATTATGGTCTTGAAAGAAGGCATCGATATTATTTCAGGTATAAGGAGTAAGTAGTAAAGGTATCCCGATACTGTGAAAGGAGCTTTGATGAATACTAAGAAAATAGTAAAAACCTACCTCTCTCTACACTGGGACAAACTTCAGCAAGACACAAGGGAGGAAATATTAGCAGGTGCATGCCTCAACCAACGCTTCGCGCATTACTCCTGGTCAGAAATGGAGGATTGGATACGCACTATCATCAAAGATAATGTTTCCAAGCGGTCCAAAGGTACCGTGGAGATAGACGAATAAACAGTATCTCTATACTGTGAAGAGAGCGGTAGCCTTGAAGTCGTTTTTCTGCAATATGTGGGTGGTGGCTCTGGCTATTGCGAAGAGTGCGGAGAATGGCAATAGAAAGGAGGTGATTGTGAAAAGGCAAGAATTGAAAGATGATCTTGCAAAGTGGATAGAGCCAGATGTAATAGCCGAAGCTATCGTTAACCAAATGGACGAAGAAAAAATCGAGTACACGCTCGAGAATGGCCAGCAGATTTGGCTCAATCACTTAGAGGAGCTGCACCATTATCTATAATTTAAAAAGGTGGTGATTATGGGAGAGACACGGAAAAAACAACAACTGATGGGTGAGCTGAAACACCTCCCTTATCTCAAAGTGGGTAATGCCCACTTTATGCGTGTAGATGTAACCTACAAGGGCAAGATATTTTTCCAGATGATACCCAATCTATTCCATGGAGCAACCTATGGCGGGTCTCCCTTGGGCGATGGACCGTTTACAGGGATACTCGTCGGTGATGATATGGAGTATTTCAACAGACCGGAGCTGATGTTCAGCGAGACGCCCAAAAACACCAGCTTCTATTCCGAAGAGCAAGAGAGAAAGAAGGAAGCCGAGTTCTGGACTTTCTTCCACAAGAAGGCTTGGGATATTCTGGTGCTGGCCCGCCAAAGTATAGTCCCGGATCTAGCGCGTCTCCGCTTAGGAGAGGCATACAGGGACTTTCTCATGTATATGGGAGCAAAAAGACTCATTGAGCAATCACAGGTATAAGGAGGTGAAAATTGAGCAAGCAAAAACAGAAACAGGATGACCTTTTCCAGAATGCCGGCGAAAAAATAGAAGAACAACAGCCGGAAAAGAGGTTTAACCCAGATAAGGGAATCGAGGAGATAGTCGGCGTTTTCTGCGACCCGATTATCGTCATGCCCGGGGGCTGGGGAGATACTCTACCCCCGTGGATCAAGGAAGCCATCACCCTGGAGCGACTTATAGCAAACATGGAGGGCTTCAGGAGAGGGGCTATGACAGCCACTGATGCCGAGGCCTGTGCCTACTTGTATACGGCTTGCCTGGAGGCGGCACCAAGTCACGACTGGGCACAAATCTATCTTTATGTGGCCACCAAGGTCTACGAGAGGCATAGGACCAAGGATTCAGGGGTAACCATGCCCGCGGATATAAGGGTTGAAGAGCTCACCCGCAACCAGCAGGATGACCTAGCTCACCTGAAGGGCTGGATATACCACATGCGGAGCGAACACCGGGCAAAGAAAGCTAAGGATATCCGGAAAGAAAGGCTAGCCAAGGAGAAGCAAGAGGAGCAGGATAAGGCACCGGAGGTCGTGCAACATACCTTCGACCTTGGCTAACCTAAAATAGTGAGGTGCAAGATGTCGTTACCATTTTTTACAAGGAAAACTGATGCACAGTCATTTTGGGGGAAGTCTGAAAAGTTGGTCAAGGTCTATGTGCCAGCAAGTAGAGGATTTTTAAGAGCACCCAAAAGTGGATACTACTGGGTAACAGCAGATATGGAAAAGAAGCTAAAGCTGTAAATAAGCAAGAAGGAGGATAAATGAAAATTCTAAGTTATGTAGAATTAACACCAGCTCAGGAAAAGGCGATAGAGGGTTTTCAAGAAGTAATTGTCAGAACCGCGCTTGCTAAGCCCTTTGTTGTAGCCACCTTCACCACATTCCTACAACAGGAAGTCAAGGTAACACTAAGTGAAGATGGTGCCATTGAAAACATCGCATGGGGAGATAAATCATTGTAAGGGCCAAGTATTCCGAATACCTGAAAGAGACTTTTTACACTATGTGTAATACTGTAAAGGGAGCTAAAATGCTAACACTAAATTGGGACAATTTAGATACTCAAACAAGGGAAGAGATACTTTCCGGCGCTTGCCTTAACTCAAGGTTCGCTCATTACGATTGGCACGAAATGGAGGAGTGGCTACGAGATATTATTACTGATAACATAAAGTTGCGTTCTAAGAATACCGTTTCAATACTTGGATAAGCAAGTATTACAGGAAGAAAGATTGAAAGGAGGCAAAATGAGAAGATTATTTAGCAAAAACACGTACAACGGGTATCATATTGTCACGTTATCTGAAGAGCCGAACACTGGCCTGTTGCTGGCCAAGAAAACCTCAGAGAAGGATGAGTTTGGCTTCTTGGCTGATGAAGACGATATCCCGAAATGCCCACATGTGGGCGAAGTAAGCACGATGGGGCGCCCCTGGGGAGAGTTTATCATTGTGCCGAGCTTGTGCCAGCGTTGTATCTGGGTATATCAGACTCCAGATAACGAGTTCGACTGTATCCTGTGCTCCAAAGATAAGCGGATTCACCCCCGTGCTCTTGTAAATAGAGTGGCTTAACCAAGGTATTCCCCAGAATACTCGGGCAAAATAGCATCCGGGCTGCCCGGTGACAGTTAAGGAAGCTAAATAAGCGTAATAAGCGTAAACTAAGTAGGGGGGGCTAATTGAGAATTGGGAAGTTAAGGCGACAACTGGCCGAGATATTAAATGAGCTAACTGGTCTCCAGTATAAACCGGAGAAAATCAAACAGACGAATAGGGCAGCTTGTCCAACTAAGATGATGAATATTGACTGTTATTACTGGTATGCACTTCCCGAAAGCTGCGGCGAGGTTTTATCATCTAGCCTTACCATGAGGGATATAGTTGAAGCTCACCATAGGCAAGAACATATAAGAATATATTGCGGCGATGTTCGGGTAATGAGCAAATATAGTTCAGGGAGTTGAAATGAGCAATGACGATATAAGTTTGACGCCGATTGAATTAAAAATGATTGAAATATTAGAGGCGCCAGGGCATAAAGTCGTAAGAGACAAGGAGATTATTAATTATGTGTGGGGTGTTGAGTGGCCCGGTGTTATCTATGCAATATATGTAAATATCTCAAGACTAAGGAAGAAATTGATAGGGCAGAATTTAGAGATTATACGGATAAATGGTGGCTATATGATGATAGCCAAATTAACATCAGGAGGGGATGATGGCAGACTTAGCATATAGAGCAGTTCAGTTACTACCAGACCCCGAAGCTACACATATAATTGTCGGGGAGTTTGATGATATCCACTATACAGCAACTAAGGATAATCCCAATGGTGTCGTTGCATTTTGTGACAGCAGATATTGGGCAGATAAAATCGTTGAAGCTCTAAACAAATAAGTTCAATCTGACTGGAGGGGATGATGGCTAAAGTAGAACTAACAATGCAATCACTAGGCGTTGAGCAGAGCTCCTGTTGTGATAAGCAATTTGATAGGGGTGAAACAATGTACGCTGTCGTTTCAAAGGATGGTGAGTCGTTGGGATGGTGGTGTAAAGACTGCGTGGAGAAAAAGACCAAATAAGATTCACGAAAGGAACAAGTGAATAGGGCTTGCTGGTATCCAGCACGAGGATGCCCACCTTACTAGAAGGTTAGTGGACACACTAAGAGCGAAATGACTTGCAAGCATAGTAACTCTAGTGACCGATGTGCAAGAGGCTTTAGCCAGCAAGCAAATAAACTTCAAAGGCGGTGAATGATGGAACTCAATAAATTTGATGAAGCATTACGAGACTTGGCTTTATCGCATATCCCCACACCTATTGCAAAGTGTGGTGATATCGTGACAACGCAATGGGGCGATTGGAAGCAACCGCATAAGGTAAAAATATACGAGGTCGGCATGGAAATCGTTTCATTTAATATCTCCATAGGGCAAAGACAGGCACTCGGTATCAATGGATGGATGGGGGTTCAGCATTACTATTATGCAGACCGCGTAGATGATAATGGCGAACAAAAGGGAGTGAAGGGTGTCGTGTTAGCAAAATTCACTACAGCCGATGGAAAAACTTGGGAGAGTCTATTCCCTACCTTTAACTATGCAGGGTTAAGTTTTAAGTTGAGCCATTCCAATGATAGGTAATATCTGAGCAAACTAGCTTCAATGAAAAGTAAAGTAGAGAGATTTATACATGGTAAAGACTATCGCTTTATAGTGGATTACCTCTATTCCGATTACAAGGGCGATGTGCAGTTTAAGGTTGGTGATGTCGTGCGGTTTGATTATCCTGGCATCGGGGGGTTGGCTCGTTTTTATACTAAAGAAGTTGGGGTCTGGCAATTATTGTTGATTAAAAACAAAGAGGCTTTCCGAATATTTGAAGAAACAAACTAACATCAGAGGTGAGCATGAGTAAAATAGCTGGGATTGACCTTACGGGTTCAGAGCAGAAGGCATCAGGGGTAGCCTTCCTTTATGGAAGTAATCGGGTATATACTTTGAGGCTCAAAACAGACGTGGATATAGTCGAAAGGGTCAGGGCTGAGAAACCAGATTTAGTTTCAATAGATTCGCCACTCTCGTTGCCTGAAAATCCCGATAAGATATATCGTGATTGCGAACTTACCTTGAAACGGCGTGGCATCGGTGTTTACTGGTGTCTTTTGCCGTCAATGAAGGCACTCACAATGCGGGGGATTGCCCTCGCCGCCAAGCTGAGAGAGGCAGGATTGGATGTTATCGAGAGCTACCCAGGAGCAGCCCAAGATATACTCGGTATTCCTAGAAAAAATAAGGGTATCCAACTGCTTGCTGATGCTCTGAAAGAATATGGTATCCAAGGTAATTTTAATGTGTCACACGATGAATTAGATGCCATTACTGCCGCTATTGTCGGGCGGCTTTATCGTGAAGATAAATATGAGGCTCTCGGTTGTCTGATATTGCCGAGGGCAAAATAACATCATTCAAAGGTAGGTGAGAAATGGAGACTATGATTCCTACTGAGTTCTCAGACGGGTCTTTTCTGTCAGCCACGGTAAAAGATGGCAACCTCGTGGAATGCCCTGATATTAGAATATCGCCACCGAATAAACGAGGTGGTGGCAGTCTGTCTTTAAAGCAAGCAATAGATTTTCTAAATGATATAAATAACGAGGTGCTGAGGCAAATAAGCCTCGGCTAATTAACACTACTCTTATACTGGGAAAGGAGGTGATGCCTATGATTGTTAGTTGACCCTGGTAAATCTTTTGTTTTCTGCAGAAAATAAATAATCACAAGGAGGATGTGATGAAGAAGAGGAAGTTTATAGGGAACCTGATGGCGCTTCTGCTGATAGTAGCGCTGCTCGCTTTCGCTTTGCCCGCAATGTCCCCGGACGTTGACGTTGGTGCAGCCAGCGGCAGCTCCTCAGTAGGGGCCGCAGATCTCGCTGCAATGAACAGCGGGGCAGCTGTGCTCGCAATGTCTCCGGACGTTGATGTTGGTGCAGCCAGCGGCACCGTGACGGCAGCAGTCGTTATCACTAACAGTAGCGTAACACCGGCTCCGGCAACACCGTCGGCCCCGGCGTCAAAAGTATGGGGAATGACTATCTGGTTGGTCTTGGGTGCTAGTCTCGTCACCTTAGCAGTTGCTCACATCCGCAGGCGATACAAAACTATTAATTTAAAGACCATTGGCCTCTGTATAACGAGCGACGATCCCGTAAGCGCCATGGGCGGAGGTCCGAATAAGTGTATATTACTGGTGGCTGCTTAAACTAAGCAGCCACCCTGCCACGAGAGCCGCTAACACATATAAAAGAGAGGGCCCGGGGGAATCCTCCCCCGGCCCCTTTTTTTGTTTCAAATATGAGATTAGGTAGATTAAGTCTCAACGGTAAAGTGAACTGTGATGCTGGCACTCACGCCGGTGGGGAAGCTAGCAGTTGTCCCAACGCTCCAACCACTGATTCCTAGCTTTTTGCCAATTTGGGAGAGAAATTCAATAAGGCGTCCCGTAAACCACGTCCATATCATATTGATGATGTCCCATCCCTTTCGGGCAAGACTGGGTAGTATATTCTGGAAGCGACTTACGGCAGCGTTTGAGTTACTGATTAGATTAGCCAGACGTGCTTTGAGTTCATAGATAACTGGATTGTGAGCCTTCGGAGCTTCCTCGGCGATGCTACGTAATTCCTTTTCTAGTTCCTGAAATGCGACCAAGACCATTTGGGTGCCTAATTTCTCCTCACCTTCCTCTAGTTTGCTTATGCACTCTATTATCTCATCCAAGATTGATGTTCCTTTCTCTTTTACTTCCCCACAGTTTCACTTTCATCCACTTATAACACGCTTTTGACTGAAAGTCAATAGCTATTGATATACGGATACATAATGTATGCTTACTAAAGTAACATCACTAAGGGGTCGGGGATTCGGAGATACCGTCTGCCAGTTTTATTACGACCGCGGGAGGAGGGGAACCGGGGTCATATGCGACGCCATCAAAATATTTACTTACCAGTCGCACCCCCTCTTCGTGGCCATAGATGCTAGCTACGAAGGTATCATCACGCCATACTTCAACCATAGGCTCGCCAGTTATACCATGAGTGGATAGTCGAAACTTAATCATTACTTTTTACCACCTTTTGGTCCAACATTGCTTATTTGAATATTCTACTTAATAAGCAGATTTGGCAGCCATATTGCAATCTGGGGGAACACCATTATCAGGATAAGACCGAAACCCTGGAGCAGAACAAATGGGATTACAGAACGATAGATATCAACCATGGTAATGCCTTTCGGCACAATACCCTTCATATAAAACAGGTTCCAGCCGAATGGGGGGGTGAGGAATGCCATCTCCATGTTTACCACAAAAAGGATACCGAACCAGAGTGTATCGAAACCGAGCATCCGGACGACTGGACAGAATATAGGCGTGCAGATAAGGATAATGCCTGACGGGTCAAGGAAGCATCCCAGAATAAGGAAGACGAACTGTATACCAATGAGGATAAACCAGCGGTTTACACCGAGCCCGCCTATTATCTGCTTCATGAGCTGTGGCGCTCCAAGTGCCGAATAGACAGAGGTGAATGCCGCAGCGCCGATTATTATCCACAGCACCATGCAACTGACGCGAAGGCTCTCAAAGCTTGCCTCCTTAAAGGTGGACCAGGTTAGGCGCCTTTTGACGGCGGCACATATAATGCTGCCAAATACACCCACAGCCGACGCCTCGGTTGGTGTGGCTATGCCGCTAAAGATGGAGCCCAGGACAAACAGGACAAGCAGGATGGGGAGTATCACCGAGCGCGAAGAAATAATCTTTTCTTTCCAGCTAACTAGCATCTCCTCTCTAGGTATCGGGGGTCCAAGACTCTTATTGAAAAAGCACCTTATGCCAATGTAGATAATGAAAAGAGATGAGAGCAGGAAGCCCGGGAAGACACCGCCAAGAAACATCTTGCCGACTGACTCACCGGCAAAGACAGCGTACAGTATCATCATAACACTGGGGGGTATAAGTACGCCGAGTGCCCCGCCGGCTTGAATACAGCCCATGGCTATCTTTTTGTCATAGCCGCGCTTTAGCATGGATGGTAGGGCGATTATGCCCATGGTGACGGTAGCCGCGCCGCTTATCCCTGCCATGGCGGCAAAGAGGGTACAGATAAGTACGGTGCCCATGGCTAAGCCGCCGCGGAGGTTGCCCATCCACCGGTACATGGTGGTATACAGGGCATCAGCAACGCCGGAACGTTCCAGTATATTTGCCATGAGGATAAACAGTGGGATAGCGATGAGGATGATGGTTTCCGTATACCCGAAAAGATGCGATTGGAATATGAACAGGGAACCGGGTCCCCATAGCAGAAAAGAAAAGACGACAGCAACGCCCGCCAAACTGAAAACGAGCGGCAGTCCGAGAGCCAATAACACTATGAGGCTGAGGAACATTAGTGCCGTAATTAAGCCGACACTCACTTTAGCTCACTTCCTGTGAATAGCATATAAAAGTCACGAATATACTTCGCCAGGACTTGCAACATGAATAAAAACATCCCCAACACGATGACGAACTTGATAGGGAATGTGAGCGGTGCCCATGCCGAATGGGTTACCTGCATTTCTAACAATGCCTTCACCGCGTAGTGCCACGCTTTCCAGAGCACAACCCAGCCAAAAGCCAGAGCCAAGAGGTGGGTTATGATGTCGATAAGCGCCTGTGTTCGGGGGCGCAGACGCGAAATAAGAATGTCAACCCGCACATGAGCACTGCGGTATAGGGTGTAACCTGCCCCTAGCATGAAGACGCCACCAAACAACATTCCGCTGGTCTCGTGAGCCCATTTCGTTGGGCTATTAAAGAAGCCCCGTGATATAACTTCATAGACGATAATGCCAGCCATCAGTATCAGCAGGAAACTAGTAGCCTTGCCAATCCGTTCATTGATAAAGTCGATAGCCTTAACCAGGAGTCTCAATTTCCCACCTCAAACTTAGCGTAGAGTGGGAGGTTTTTTGCCTCCCACTCTATTACGCCTTTCACTCCACAAGGTCAGTAGAGGTAAATATTAGTCCCGCGGCAGCAGCGTTCCAGCTCTCTTCTTCTCGAGGTAGTCCGTGACGATGTTCATAGCCTCAGCGCTGGCAGGGCTCTCCGCTGCAAACTCGTCCCAAACCTCCTTCGCTGCTTCATGCAAAGCATTCACAATCTCAGGACCCCAGACAATCCGCTCAAGCCCATAACCATCGAACCACTTCATTGCCACATCGACATATATCGGGTCATAGCCATAAATCATCCATCCAGCATGTACGCGTACGGCATCCCAGATTGCCTGTTGCAGGTCAGGTGGCAGCGAGTCCCAGGCATCCATGTTTGCCATGGCCAAACCAGCAGCTGCGCCTACTCCGGGCATATAGTAGTATTCGCACACCTCATGTCCCCTATAGTCCCACTGTTGCCCACGACCGGTGCAGTAGCCCTCAATAGTGCCCAGCATGAGAGCCATGTAAACCTCGTCGTGAGGCAGAAAGACGGTACCCATCCCCACCTTTTCAAAGAAGTCAAGGTAGGCGCCGTAGGTTCTTATCGTCACGCCCTTGAAATCATCCAGCGTTCGGATTGGCGGCACCGTCATTAGACCGCTGCCCGAACCAGCAGAAGTCACCAGGCCAAGGTAGCGAACGTTAAATTTAGCATACTCTCTCAGCAGGATTTCCCTGACGCCGAGCTCATAGTTACAGTAGGCAATATCCCTGGTGTCCTCGTACAGCATTGGTAGTCCAGATTCGATAGCGCCAACGGGGAGCCTGCCGCGGGCGTAGGAGCCGTCAGTGCAGACCAGCTCGCAAACGCCTTCACCAGCCGCTTCAAGGCTCTCTTGTTCTGGGAACAACACTCCACCCGCATAGACTCTGAGCTTAATGCGACCCATGCTGGTCTCCTCGATTTGGTTGGCCAAGTGCACCACTTCTACCCTGTGAATGGCGCCTGCCTCTGGCCAACCGGAAGCGAGCCTCCAATCGAACACCTCTGCCTCTGGTGCTGGTGCTGGTTTGGCTGGCGTGACCGGTGCTGGCGTGACCGGTGCCGGTGCTGCTGGAGCTGGCACCTGCGGGGTTATCCTCGTTGGTGCACCTGGCGCTTCTTCCTTGGCACAACCGACAATTGACATACCAAGTATGGAAATAACCATCACCAGGGCCAGTAAAATTTGTATTCCTTTTTTCATTTTATCTCCTTTGCTAAGTTAGTTGACCTCTATTTGCTCATTAAAACTTCTTGCTGCAGCACCACCTCCCTTCCTGTGTAATTCTTACAGTTCCGCACCAAACATGAGGTTGGGAATCAATAAGCATAAATTGGGGAATAGCAGGACCAGGATAAGCGCAATTGCTTGGAGAAAGATAAATGGAATGGCAGATTTATAAATGTCCATCATGCTTATTCCCTTAGGAACAACGCCTTTCATGTAAAACAAGTTGAATCCGTAAGGTGGTGTGAGGTAGGCCATCTCCATGTTGACCGCGAAAACCACTCCGAACCAAACAGCACTGAAACCCAGCGCTCTAATTACCGGGACGTAGATCGGGGTGGTGAGTAATACAATCCCCGCAGGGTCCATGAAACATCCCAACACAAAGAGCGTGAGTTGCATAATGATAACAATAGTGATGGGTCTCACCTGTAACCCCAACAAAACACCTTTAATTAACTCTGAGCCGCCAGCAGCAGTAAAAACAGTAGTGAAGGCGGTAGCCCCCACCACAATCCACATGACCATAGCACTCAAGGATATTGTCTTAGAGCAGGCTTCCTTCAGGTTTGCCAAGCCAAGCCTTCGATATACGGCAGCACAGACAAGAGCACCCAGGCCGCCTACAGCCGCAGCCTCGGTTGGAGTGGCGAATCCGCTAAATATCGAACCCAGAACGGCAACAATAAGAAGGATAGGTAAAATTACCCCCTTGATCGAAACAAGCTTTTCCTTCCAGCTAGCTCTTTCGGCAGGAGGCACTGCTGGGCCAAGGGCCGGTCTTAGAGCACACCTTACCAAAATATAAATGATGAACAGACCTGAAAGTATCAAGCCAGGTATGATCGCCCCGGCAAAAAGCCTCCCTACCGACTCTCCTGCCATGAAGCCATACAGTATCAGCATGATGCTCGGAGGGATGAGCGCCCCCAGAGCCCCGCCACCCATAATAGCCCCAACTGATAAATGTTTACTGTATCCCCTGCCTAACATTGCGGGGAGGGCAATCAGTCCCATAGTAACGGTAGCTGCCCCACTGATGCCGGTACAGGCAGCAAATAAGGTACAGATGATAACCGTCCCTACTGCTAGGCCGCCTCTTAGCCCGCCTATCCATTTGTGCGCCATAACGTAAGCGTCCTCGGCGAGCCCAGAGACTTGTAAGACACTGCCCATAAATATGAACAGGGGGATAGCGATGAGGATGATGGTTCTTATGTTATTCAGTACGCCCATGACTATCAGATAGAACGATTTTGCTCCCAATGTAACAAAACCAAATACGACAGCACTCGCTCCCATTGCAAAAGCAATCGGTAGTCCCACCGCCAAAAGCACCAGCATTAAGCCAAACAGAAAATACGTAGCAAGAACAATGCTCATACCAACGCCTTCCCTGAAATACCAAATATGATATCGCGGATAGATTTAGCCAGTGACTGCATCCCCAGAAGCAAAGCCCCTAAAACCACCGTTATCTTGAGGGGATAGATCGGCGGGCCCCAGATTGTGTTACTCGTTTCCAATACCCTCACCGAAACCAGCGCTATGTCAAACCCCTTACATATCAATACTAGTATGAAAATGATTGTAGCTATGCCAGTAACTGCATTTACAACAGCTTGGGTTCTTGGCGTCAACCTTTTAATGAAGATATCGACATTAACCATGCTTCCGAGTTTTAAGGCATAGGCCCCCCCCAATGCGAAGTAAACCCCAAAAACGTATTGAGAGCCCTCGTGGACCCATAGTGTAGGGGCATTGAATACACTGCGAAGTAGCACCTCCCAGCAAAGCATAAAGATTAAGGCTAGAATTAGCCAGCGGAGAAGCTTCCCTGCATATTCACTAATATTGTCAACGACGCTAAGGCAACTTTGCAATCTCTGCAAAGGAGGCGCTACTTCCATTCCCTCCGTCCTTTTCCTACTTAATCGAGGACATCATTACGAAGAAAATCCGGCAAAGTCCGCTACTAATCGATGTAACCCCTGTCCTTCATAAGGCCCTTAAGTATATCCGACATCTTGGCACACCTGTCACTCTTCGCGGCGTAGGAGTCTAAGAAGCCTAGCCCCGCTACTGTCATCGCCTCCACCACGTCATTTTCGTACTGCACAATTTCAAATCCCAGCTTCTCTGCGCTCCCTGTGACCGCATGATCGTCTCTCTCCGACATCCAAGTCTGCGCCATATCGAGTGCAGGTCCCTGTGATTTTATGAAATTTGCGAGGTCTTCAGGCAACGCATCAAGAGCCTTTATGCTGATGCCATAAGTATCCAGACCCAAAGCAAGTACGGGGGGCATCATCAAATATGGGCAAACCTCATAATGCTTCAAAGAGCGATACAAGCCAATGCCAGTGGAGTAACCTTCGATGGTGCCCAGCTGCAGTGCCGTGAAACTCTCTTCGTGAGCGATATAAGTAACTGCTGCCCCCATATCGCCCAGCATATCGGACGCTTCACCCACTGCTCTTATCTTCACCCCCTGGAAATCAGCCAGTGTGCGCAGTGGTTTTGTCGCCCATATGGGAACCATGCCATAGCTAGCGCAGTTCAAATAGTAAACGCCATGTTCAGCGTAAGCCTCGGCCAGTAGCTCACCGAAACCTCGCATCCAATAGGCCTCCCGCATGTCGCTTGAGTTTCTCAAGATCATCGGGAAACCGCATGCCATGCCAGCCTCAGGCATAAACTCCTTGTAGTATCCCCCGTACATAGTCCCCATATCAAGCACGCCATCACGCATAGCATCAAGAATATCTAGTGACTTTACTAACTGCCCGACTGGATACACGGTTACCTTCAGTCGACCATTTGACCCCTGTTCAACGAACCCGGACCACCATTCAGGACCCATAACTGTAGCTGTGCCCAGAGGACCGGTACTCTGCAACTTCCACTCAACCACTTCTGGAGCTACCGGGGCAGCTGGAGTTGCCGGTGCTTCTTCCTTGGCACAGCCGACGACTGACATAGCAACTATGGAAACAACCATCACCAGAACCAGTAAAATTTGTATTCCTTTCTTCATTTGATATTCTCCTTGCTTATTATTATAGTTGACCTCTACTTTCCCATTAAATCTCTTGCTGCAGCACCACCTCCCTTCCTGTGTAATCCTTGCCTATCATAATCTGTAAAATGTCAAATTGTCAAGTACCATAGCTAAAATATTTACCCTGGTTAATACAAGCACTGAGTAAGGTTTTCTCTAAATTACGTCACTTATCTTGTTATTAGCTGGCTTGGCAGCCAGAGAGCTATCTGTGGGAAAATGATGATCAGAATCATGCCAATTGCCTGAACGCCTACAAACGGCAAGACAGAGCGGTAGATATCCCCCATGGTAATCCCCTCGGGCACCACACCCTTCAAGTAAAAGAGGTTAATGCCGTAGGGTGGGGTGAGAAAGCCCATTTCCATGTTTATGACGAATAGGATGCCGTACCATACAGGGTCGAAACCGAGGGCGGTAATAATCGGAACGAATATCGGCGTACAAATAAAAATAATACCTGAAGCATCAAGAAATGTACCCATCACTATCATCAACAACATCATAATCGCCACTATCACATAGCGATTTACGGCAAAAGCTGTGACTAGACCCTCTATTAGCTCTTTAGCCCCAAGACCGCTATAAATAGAACTAAAGCTAATTGCCACTACAGCTATCCACATAATCATGGAGGTAAGGAGCATCGCTCGGTAGCAGACTTCCTTTAGCAATAGCCAGTTCACGCGGCGTTTTATGGCAGCGCAAGCCACAGCGCCAAGAGAGCCGACAGCAGCTGCCTCGGTGGGAGTAGCAATCCCGCCGAGTATGCTGCCAAGTACGGCGACAACCAGCAGTAACGGCATGATAATCGCTCTTGTTGATACCAATTTTTCCCTGAACCTAACCCGCTGCTCGACAGGCACCACCGGACCGAGGCTAGGATTAAGGAAACATCTGATGCCGATATAAATGATAAACAGCGTGGAGAGCAGGAGCCCGGAGAGCATGCCACCGGCAAAGAGCTTGCCTACCGATTCTCCAGCAACCAGAGCATAGATTATCATCATCACACTGGGAGGGATGAGAATACCAAGGGCGCCACCGGCGGCAATGCATCCCATTGATATTGATTTGTCATAATTGCGGCGCAGCATAGAGGGTAAGGCGATGAGACCCATGGTAGTGGTAGCGGCTCCACTAATGCCAGACATAGCCGCAAATACGGTACAGACGATTATCGTACCCATAGCCAGGCCACCCTTTATACCACCCAACCAGTTATGCATCATCCCATACAGGTCATCGGCAATTCCGGAGCGCTCGAGTACCATGGCCATAAAAATAAATAAGGGAAGGGCAATGAGGACGATAGTCATAGAATAGCCGAATATATTACTTGCGAAGATAACCAGGGATTCTGGCCCCCACAGCAGCACAGCTGTTAATACCGCTACTCCGCCGAGACAAAAGACAATAGGTAAGCCAGTGGAAAGAAGCACCACCAGCCCAACAAACATAAGGATTGTAACCAGACCAATATTCATAATCTATTCCCGTAAATTACGGTGCAAATGTTTCTGGAAAGCCTGGCCAAGGCTTGTAAGATTACAAGTACTGCGCCGAGAGTTACTGCCCCTTTAAGCGGCCACATGGGTGGCGCCCAGGATGACGCATATTCAAACCCAAACATAATTGCTTCTATTGTTGCCAGCCCTGCCTTCCAGACAACCACACCACAGATAAGGAATATCATTGGAGAGGTAATAATATCAAGGAGTGCATGCTTCTGGGGAGAGAGACGGGATGAAAATATATCCATGTTGACGTGCCCGCCGTAACGAAGGGTATATGCACCGCCTATCATAAACAGCGCAGCAAATAGATAGCAACTCAAGTCATGAGTCCATATCTGCGGCAGATTAAACACACCCCTCAGGATGATTTCATATGTGATAACCAGTATAATCGGGATGATCAAAAAACTGACCGCTTTCCCCGTCCACTCACTTATACCGTCAATTATGGTAAAAATCTTATTCAACGCTGTTCTCTAACCATTCTTGCAGTCCGCCCGTGATTGCGGGCGGACTGCAAAACCATTTACCTTATGGCTTACGTTTAATATTTTGCCTTTACCATTTCAAAAACGGTACCCGCTGCCTTGTGAACGTAGTATTCACTGCGAATCCTGACAACCTCTGTAGCTACGGGGTCGCCTTCTGCCAGCTTAGCCATGGCTTCTTCCGCGTAACTTCGATATTCGTTCAGAAAAGCCTCATCCGTAAGAAAAGTTCCCGTTAGGCCTAATTTATCCCATTTAGCGGTAACCGCCCCATAGGCTTCAGTTATCTGGGCCATAGTGGTGGCCCACAAAGTGGATTCACGGCCGCTCAGGATTATGATTTGGGCAAGGTCATCTGGCAGCTCATCGAGGAGGCTTTGCGCAATCACATGGGGTGACCCGGCACCCATAGGCATGGCGGGTGTAGTGTAGTAGTCAGTAAGTTCATGCGCTTTAAGACCATAGAGTGTTCCATAGTTGGTATGAGCGGCATCAACAACCCCGGTAGCCAGGGATGTGTATATCTCCGACATCGGGATGTAGGCGGGAGCGGCACCTGCAGCTGTCCAGATATCCATATGAATGCCAAAACTGCGCATCTTCATCCCCTGCATGTCCGCAAGGGTTTCTATAGGTTTCTTGGATAAGATTGCTTTGAAATCTCCCGAGTATGATAGGCCTACCAGGCCAAACTTCGCTAGCTCCCCTTTATACAGGTCATCTAAACCCAGTTCATACATCAAAAAGTTAAGGTCATGCCAGTCGCCACAGAACGGGCCATCGAAGATGCCTGCCGTTGGAATCATGCCCTTGAGGTAGCCGGAAATCAAGTAACCCATCTCGAATGTGCGATCACGCAGTGCGTCAAACATTTCGTCAGCAGGTGTGAGCTCCGGTGCGTAGAAAATGTCAAAGGTGATTCGGCCATCAGTGTTTTTTTCTACTATTTCGCAAAACTTTGTGGTTATCGGATGGGCATTAAAGTCACCTTTGGGCATACCGGTCTGGAACCTCCATTGGTACGTCTGCACCGCCGGGGCTGCTGGGGCTGCCGGCGCTTCCTCTTTGGCACAACCGACAATTGACATACCGAGTATCGAAATAACCATCACTAGGACCAGTAAGATTTGTATTCCTTTTTTCATTTTATATTCTCCTTTGCTTATTAGTTGACCTCTATTTGCCCATTAAACTTCTTGCTGCAGCACCACCTCCCTTCCTGTAAAATTCTTACCTACTATAATCTTTAAATGCCAAAATTGTCAAGCCACATAGCTAAAATATTTACCCTAGTTGATACCAGGCAGGGCACTGACCCCGATTACGGCCAAGGCTCCTCACGGGTAACAATCACCTACTGACTCTCTTTGTAGGCAAGCAGTTCATTTAGCAGCCAATCGTTATGCTCCCCAAGCAGGGGGTCAGGTCCTCTTATCGCTCCTGGGGTCTCACTCAGTTTGGCGAAAACCCCTGGAAGCTCCCTCTTACCTACCTCGGGGTGATTAATCTCAACAAAAAACTCTCGGGCTCGAAGATGTGGGTCATTATATAGTTCTTCTCCGCTATAAACGGAACCGGAGGCTATATTTACCTTTTGAAGTTGTTTCATTACTTCAATATGGGTATGTCCAATAGTCCATTCGGTGATGATTTTGTCCAGCTCATCTTGGTTTTTCAACCGGCAAAGCCTATCCTGGAAGCGCTCATCATCAATAAGCTCTGGCTTACCCATAATCAGGCAGATGTCTTTCCATTCATCATCATTCTCCACGGCAATGGCTACCCACTTATCTTCGCCTTGGCACCGGTAGCAGCCATGCGGTGCCATAACCTCATCTCTATTACCTCGGGGTAGGGGTATTCTTCCATTCATAGTGAATTCCATTATTGCCTCTGGCATACAGGTAAGCAAGGCTTCAACCTCCGAGATATCTATGTGCTGTCCTTCTCCGGTTGCATCTCGGTAACGCAGAGCAGCTAGGGCAGCAAAGGCAGCTGAGGTTGCTGAAGTCTGATCCGAAATTACCGTTCCACATCCTAACGGCGGGCTATCAGGATAACCTATAAGGGAGTTTAAGCCAGAGTAAGCCTCTAAAACCTGGCCGAAGGCCAGGCAGTCCTTATCTGGTCCGGTGGCTCCATAGCCAGAGAGGGAAATCATTATCAAATCTGGTTTTACCTCTTTCAGTACAGAGTAGCCTAAGCCAAGACTATCCAGCACCCTTGGGGCATAGTTTTCTATTACTATATCAGTTATCCCTATCAGGCGTTTTACTGCCTCTACGTTTTCGGGCTGTTTAAGGTCAAAGACACAGTCTTTCTTTCCCCTATTAAGAAGGGCAAAGTATCCACTTCGGTTCAGCCCCCGTTTGCCCTCAGCAAAGGGCTCATATCTCCTCGAAGCATCCGGGAGTGCCGGGTTCTCAATCTTGATTACCTCAGCCCCCATGTCTGACAGCATCATTCCACACGTTGGCCCTGCCCAGTGTAGTGTGAACTCAACCACCCTTATCCCGTCTAATGGTAATGACCCTGCCTTTTTCATGTCAGCACTCCTTGTTAGATTATACCAGCCTCATACATTTTCACCAGCTCTTCTTTGGTATAGCCAAGCTGGTTACAATAGACATCCTCATTATGCTGTCCCAGAAGTGGTGCTGGTCGGCGGATTGACCACGGTGTCTTGGGAAACTTATATGGTGCGCCGGGATAGGTGAGCCTGCCGGCTTTGGGATGCTCTATATCTACGAAAAAGCCACGCTCTTCCAATTGCCTGCTCTCCATCACGTCTGCCATCGAGTTAACCGGGGCAAATGGAATTTTCTTTACTCTTGCTAGCTCAAAGATTTCTGCCTTGGTATGCTTCATTGACCACTCTGTCATTAGCGGTTCTAGACTTTCCCAATGTTCTGCTCTGGAGTATGCATCCTTGAATAACTCTTCATCAGCCCACTCTGGATTACCCATTATCTCAACCCATCTCTGCCAATGATGTGGCTCAGCCACATGAAGGAACACCCATCCATCCTTACATTTCAGGAACTGAATTGGAGCATACTCAGCTCTGGCCGCTCTGGTAGCACTCCAGTGCGCATAAGGCCAATATGGAGCGTAGAGCCCTAACGATAGAAACAGAACTTCTAGTTGGGATACATCCACCTGTTGACCAAGGCCAGACTTTCTCCGCGCATGGAGGGCGCACATAGTCGCTACTGCTGCGGTAATACCGGTTACAAAGGCAGCCATCTGCATCACCCTGAGAGGTTCTTGCTCTGTTGTCCCTGCATAGCGTGGAGTTATGTAGCCTGCTCCCCCCATGTGCCAACCAGTGAGGTCAGAACCCTTGTAGTCTTTATATGGTCCTGTCTGACCGAACGGGGTTATAGAGGTCATTATTAGACATGGATTAAGTGATTTCAGGTTGCTGTGGTCAAGCCCTAAAGCCGCCATTTTACCGGGCTTGGTATCCTCGATAAGAATATCAGCATCCTTAACTAGCTTTTGAAAAATCCCCCTGCCGGTCGCTTTGTCAAGATTTAGGGTTACCCCAAGCTTATTTGTGTTCAGGTAGAGGAACAGTCCACTACGCTCGCTCCCTGGAATATCATCCAGGAAAGGTCCCCTTCTTCTGGCTGTATCGCCTTGTCCCGGCTCCTCAATTTTTAGAACCTTTGCCCCAAGGTCGGCGAATAACTTGGCACAAAAAGGGGCACTAATGGAGTGCCCATATTCAACAACCTTGACATCTTTAAAACATAATTCCAATCTTCTTATTGCCTCCTCTTAGCACTGTTCTATCCTCCGCCCTTAATAACTATGTTAGGAAGCCACAGGGCTATCTGGGGGAATATCATGACCGCAGCCAGCCCAATCGCTTGAAGGGCTACGAATGGTGTAATTGAGCGATAAATGTCTCCCATCGTTACTCCCTCTGGAACAATCCCCTTCAGATAGAACAGGTTGAAGCCAAAGGGGGGTGTCAGGAAAGCCATCTCCATATTTACCACGAAAAGTATACCAAACCATAGAGGGTTAAAGTCTAACATCGTGATTATGGGTACAAAGATTGGAGTGCAAAGTAAAACTATGCCCCCAGGGTCAAGAAACATTCCCAAGATGAAGAAGGTACACTGTATCCCTATGAGGACTATCCAGCGATTCACTTCCAGTGCGGTTATCATCTCTCCCAAGTACCGCGGGCCTCCTATTGCACAGTAGACAGTGGTGAAACATGCGGCTCCGACCACAAGCCACAGAATCATACAGTTGAGTCGGAGGGTACGGTAGCATATTTCTTTGATAATTTGCCATTTAAGACTGCGGCGGATGGCGGCGCAGATGAGGCTACCTGCTGCCCCTACCCCGGCAGCCTCGGTAGGAGTTGCCAGCCCACTGACAATTGACCCCAGAACGGCAGCAATGAGCAAAGTAGGGAGGATTACCGCTCTAAGGGAGCCGAATTTCTCTCTCCAGTTAGGCCTCTCCTGCTTTGGCGGCACTGGACCCAACTGTGGCTGAATCAAGCATCTTACACCTATATAGGTACAGAACATAGTGGAAAGGAGCAAGCCTGGGAAAACACCTCCGAGAAACATGCCCCCTACCGATTCCCCCGCACAAAGCGCGTAAAGGATCATCAGAACGCTGGGAGGAATAAGCACTCCCAGGGCTCCCCCGGCGGCAATGCATCCCACTGCTATCCGTTTGTCGTAATTGCGGCTAAACATCGCTGGCAGGGCGACGACCCCCACACTAATGATGACTGCCCCGCTTATCCCGGACATGGCGGCAAATATGGTGCAGGTCAATACCGATGCCATGGCCAAGCCGCCTTTTACAGGACCCATCCAGTTGTAGACGGCGCTAAAAAGGTCATCCGCTATACCGGAACGTTCAAGCGTTATTCCCATAAAGACGAACAGGAGGACAGCTACCAGGAGCCAGCTGGTCATCGTAGCCAGAAAACGCGGGGCGATCACATAAAGGGCATCGGGACCCCACAGGAAAAAGGTGAATACCATAGCCAAGCCACCTAAGGCAAAGGCCAGAGGAAGCCCCAGCGCCAGCCCCGCTGCCAAGGAGCCAAACATGATTATGGTAATAAGCCCGACATCCATTATAATCCTATCTCCTTCCGACCACGGTAAGGAAGTCCCTTATGAATTTAGCTAGCCCTTGAAGCAGAAGCAGAAAAGCGGCTATGGGTATCACTGCCTTGAGGGGATATAGTGGGGGGCCCCAAACAGTGTAAGAAACCTCCTGTTTTAATATGGAGTCCCAGGCAAACTCAGCCCCTTTCCACAGCATCAGGCCACAGAAAAGGAAAAAAAGTGTCGAGGTAATCAAGTCTATGATGGCCTTCCCCCGTGTAGGGAAGCGCCCGTAAAGTATGTCTACATTGACATGTCCACGGTGAAGGAAGGTGTATGCCCCACCCAGCGCAAAGTGAGCACCAAAAATCATGGTACTCGTCTCATGTGCCCAAATGGTAGGGGCATTGAATACGTATCTAAGCATTACCTCCAGTACTACTATGCCAATTACCGGGATTACCAGGAAGCAAAAAATCCGTCCTCCCCATTCATTAATGCTATCAATAAAGCTCAGAAAACGTTCTATTTTATGCATGTTCTCGTCTTTGAGAGAGGGGGGATGAAGTGTTACTTATCCCCCCTCGTAGGCTCACGACTCTTGTCTTCAGTCTATATACCCCAAGAGCCTGAGATAATCTTTTAGCATTGTGATTGCCTTGGCGCAATACTCATCTTTTTCGGCTAGCTTCTCCCAGATGGACATTGATACTTCTGCCATCTTATTCACATCGCTCGCGGGCAGCTGATTTACCTCAATACCATGGTCCTTCATTACTATCGCAAGGTTTTCAGCGGCCCCATATTCGGAAAGCCTACCGAAATGGGCACCCCTCTCTTGAGCAACATAAAACAGGATGGCCTGGAGATCTTTGGGCAGTGTTTCCCAAATGTCCAAGTTCATAAAGCTGACATTCCAATCGAGGAACAGCACGTTCGGTTGTGAGTAATACTGCGTAACCTCGTGAAACTTCAAGTCATACATTGAGAATATGTCTCCGAAGGAAGCGGCGTCAACAACGCCTGTAGCCAGCGCCATATAAATCTCGTCGACAGGCACATAAACCGTTGCCGCTCCGAGTGCTCCCACCAGTTCCGCTGTGTAGCCGACAGTCCTTATTTTCATCCCTTGGAAGTCGTCTATGCTGGTGATAGGGAGCTTCGACAGAAAGGCGAAGCCGCCACTTGTCAGGGGGCTGATATAACGAATGCCCTGCGTAGCATAGGCCTCCCGTAGCAGGTCTATAAATCCCAAGTCGTAGAAGAAAATGTCACCTTCTACATTCTTTCGAAAAGTGCCTGGGAGACCGGCCGCTATGTCTGTAATAGGAAGCACGCCTTTATAGTATGCCCCATGGGACATAGCTATCTCAAACACCCCTTTTGCACAGGCATCGAGTATGTCCGTGTTCGCCACCAACTCTCCAGTGGGGTGGGCGGTAATGTCAATCCTTCCATCAGACGCTTCCCTGACCCCGTCAGTAAAACCCAGACACATGTAGCGATAGCCTGCCATGGGAGAGGTGACCCATGTCTGCATCCGCCACTTGAGTACCTCTGCCTCTGGTGCTGGTGCTGGTTTGGCTGGCGTGACCGGTGCTGGCGTGACTGCCGGTGTAGTCGGTGCTGGCTTGACCGGGGCTGGCTTAGCTGGTGCTGCCGGAGCTGGTTTAGCCGGTGCCTCTTCCTTGGCACAGCCGACAATTGACATACCAACTATGGAAAGCACCATCACCAGGACCAGTAAAATTTGTATTCCTTTCTTCATTTTGTCTCCTTTGCTTAGTTAGTTGACCTCTATTTGTCTATTAAAAATCTCTTTCCGCAGCATCACCTCCCTTCCTGTGTAATCCTTGCCTACTATAGTTGTGAAATATCAAATTGTCAAGCCCCATAGCTAAAATATCTACCCTGATTGATGCCAAGCAGGGGCGTGATGCTCTGTAATTCCTTTGGTAACGTGAAGGATTAGCTGGTTTTACTGGCTCTAACCCTTTAAGGCGATATTGATGTCTATTAAATCTTGCCATTTACTACCTCATGCCCGGTGGTTGACCACTCTCACCTTTTTTGTGAGCCGCTTGGATAGCAGCGCTCTGCGTGGCCCGATACTCAGGGTCTTGCCATCGCCTCCTTTGATCCGTGCTCATCTTGGCCCGATACTCAGGGTCTTGCCATCGTTTCTTTAAAGCAGCAGACAATTTTGCCCTGCTCTCATCAGACGGGCTGGGGCGTTTGTGAGCCGCGCTCTGCTTGGTCCGATACTCAGGGTCTTGCCAGTGCCTTATTTCAGCCGTGCTCATCTTGGCCCGATACTCAGGGTCTTGCCACCGCCTCCTTTGAGCCGCGCTCTGCATGACCCGATACTCAGGGTCTTGCCACAGCCTGCTTTGAGCAGCGCTCAGCTTGGCCCGATACTCAGGGTTTCGCCGATAATTTTCTAGCTGTGTTTCAGCTAGAAAGGACACGGATTGCCTGGCAACTGCGCAGTATCCTTTAACCTGGCCGTCACTAGCTACAGCTTCAACCGGCTGTCCGCAAGCAGGGCAGATGACCCAGACACGCTCCGTCTTCACCACTACTAATCCTACACGATTGAGCACGACCAACTGGGCCTCCTTCATCCAAGCCAAAGATTAGGTAGAAAGAGCGCAATCTTTGGAACAAGCATAACTATAATCAGGCCAGTTAGCTGAAGAAACACGAAGGGTACAATAGATCGATATATATCTCCCATGGTTATTTCTTCGGGAACAATTCCCTTCATATAGAACAGGTTAACGCCGAATGGGGGTGTCAGGAAACCCATCTCCATATTCATTACGAACAAAACGCCAAACCACACCGGGTCAAAGCCTAATGCCGTAATGATGGGGATAAATATGGGAACTGTAATCATGATAATCCCTGTGGTTTCCATAATCATCCCCAGTATAATCAAAAGAAGTTGTATTCCAATCAAGACAAACCAGGGATTCATGCCTAGAGCCTGGATTGTTTGATTGATAAATTGAGGTCCTCCGATTGCTGAGTATATTGAGGAAAACCATGTGGCAGCTACTACAATCCACATAACCATGGCAGTAAGTCGTAATGTTTCGTTGCAGCTCTCCTTAATCAGCGACAGGCGGAGCTTTCGATGAACGGCAGTGCAAATCAAAGCCCCGAAAGCACCAACAGCAGCCGCTTCTGTAGGCGTAGCCATCCCGCTGAAGATGGAACCCAGGACGCCCACTATAAGGATTAGGGGGAGTGCCAATGCCTTAAAATGAGGCAATATTGCTCTTAGAGGAGCCCTTTCCTCAGGAGGTAATGCTGGCCCCAAGTTCGGGTTCAAATGACTTCTCACAATAATATAAATGCTAAATAGTATGCTCAGCAAGAAGCCAGGAAATACACCCCCGGCAAAGAGTCTGCCGATTGACACATTGGCCATTACGCCGTAAATGATAAAGGTCACGCTGGGGGGAATAAGTACCCCCAAAGCCCCGCCGGCGGAAATACAACCTATTGCTATGAGCTTATCGTAATTGCGCTTTAGCATGGAGGGCAAAGCTATGAGCCCCATAGTAACCGTAGCTGCCCCACTTATTCCTGCCATAGCAGCAAATACCGTGCATATCATTACTGTCCCAACGGCTAAGCCTCCCCTCATTCTTCCCAGTAAACTATACATCAGTTCATACATTTCATCCGCTATTCCGCTCCTTTGCAGGACCATAGCCATAAGGTAGAACAAAGGAAGTGCCAGTAGAACAGTGCTTCGCATTGTGCCCAATGTCTGAGTAGCCACCATATAAAAGCCACCGACACCCCAGAGCAAAGGAGTGAATAAGAGGGCAACGCCACCTATACAAAAGGCAAATGGTATTCCTGCTGCCAGCAATAGCAACATGCTTACAAGCAACAGGAGTGTAGTTAATCCCACGCTCATTTTAACTCTTCACCATTGACGGCCAGATAAAGGTCCCGGGTAAATTTCGCCGATACTTGAATTAAGAGCAGGAATGCTGCTACTGGTATCACACCTTTCAAAGGGTATAGAGGAGGCCCCCAAGGTGTATTACTATGCTCGAGGGTAATTAGCGAATCCCAAAAAGCAAACCACCCTTTCCATATCATGATACTAAAAATAAATAGAGGAATGAAGAAAAACAATGCGTCAAGAATCGCCCTAGCCCTTATTGGTAACCTATTGTGTAATATATCTACATTGACCATCGAGCCTCGCCAGAAGCAATATGCTCCTGCCAGCATGAACTGGGCACCAAATATATAGGTACTTGTTTCGTGGGCCCACCGAGTGGGTGAATTGAAGGCAAATCTAGCTACAATCTCAAAGATTATTATAGACATATATACCAGAACAAGTGGAGCGATGATTTGCCCGCTCCACTTGCCCAAATTATCAATAAAACGCAAATACCGGTTCACCTTCATAATGGCTTCTACTACTAGTCTATCTTGTAGTCTGTGTAGCCCTTACTCCTCAGGTAATCGGTTACTATTTTTATCCCTAACTTAGTTCTAGGACCCTTCGCTGCAATAGTAGACCAAACAGTTTCAGCGGATGCCATTAATGTTGGGTAATCTTTTAGAGCTATATCACAGCGAATAGCTCCGGCTGCCTCCATCTCCTCCCAGGCTAACATACTATCGTACGTATCGCGGTAGAAACTTTTTAGTACCATAGTATCAGACACACACTTGGCCAGAATAGCCTGAAGGTCAGGCGGTAGCGAATCCCAGACATCTGGATTTACATATATATCATAGCCAAGCATCACGGAAATAACGAGTGGATATATAAAATACTTTGCCTGTTCGTACCACCCAAAATCCCGGATTGTGCTCTCTGACCCCCAGGTGCAAGCATCAACAGTGCCCGTGGCAAGAGCGGTATAGACCTCTCCTCCTGGAATATATACCGTAGACGCACCTAGCCCTTCAACAAATGCAGCAGTAGTGCCATGAGTCCTTATCAGCATGCCTTCGTAGTCAGCTGCACTATCAATTAGCTTTGTGGAGACTATCATTAACCCCCTATTAAATTGACAGTCAAGGAGATGGACTCCATTGTTAGCATAGCTTTCTTTGAAGAAATCCCTTAACCCATACTCATAGTAGGCGATTAATATGTCTTCGTAAGTTCGCAAACCCCAGGGCATAAGACCTACCTCACCCTCTGGCATAAACCCCTTGTGGTATGGCATAGAGCTAAGGCCCATTTCAAACATCCCTGCGGCCACTGACTTGAGGATTTCCACATCGGGGCACAAGGCACCCGGTGGGCTTACAGTAATTGCAAACCTCCCATCCGACATCTTCTCAACATCCTCGCAGAGACCTACGTAGAGTTCCTTGTAAAACATACTACCTGGAGAGCAAATCTGCTCCCACTTCCATTCGATGACCTCTGCCGCTGGTGCCGGTGCCGGTTTGGCTGGGGCTGGTGCTGCCGGAGCCGGTTTGGCTGGTGCTGGCGTGACCGGTGCTGGCGTGACTGCCGGTGTAGTTGGTGCTGGCTTGGCCGGGGCTGGCTTAGCTGGTGCTGCCGGAGCTGGTTTAGCCGGTGCTTCCTCCTTGGCACAGCCGACAATTGACATACCAAGTATGGAAATAACCATCACCAGAACCAGTAAAATTTGTATTCCTTTTTTCATTTTATATTCTCCTTTGCTTATTAGTTAGTTGACCTCTATTTGCTCATTAAACTTCTTGCCGCAGCATCACCTCCCTTCCTGTGTAATCCTTGCCTATCATAATCTGTAAAATGTCAAATTGTCAAGTCACATAGCTAAAATATTTACCCTGGTTGATGCAGGCAGGGCACTGGCCCCGATTACGGCCAAGGCTCCTCACGGGACGGGGGAGGCACCAGTTGAAAAGTAAACTGGGCCTTGGTTTCCCGAGTGCCCTGCCTGGCATATTTTCTCTCTTTTTATTACAGTTCCGCACCAAACATAAGATTGGGAAGCCACAAAATCAAAGCAGGAATTAAGAGAGTCAAAGCTAACGCAATCGCTTGTATAATGATAAAAGGTACGGCCGAACGGTAAATATCCCCCATGGTTATCTCTTTGGGAACAATGCCCCTCATGTAGAACAGGTTATAGCCGAAAGGTGGTGTGAGATAGGCCATCTCCATGTTGACTATAAAAAGCACTCCAAACCAGACGACACTGAAGCCCAGCGCTCTAATCACCGGGACATAGATGGGGGTGCAGAGCAATAAAATCCCGGTAGGGTCCATAAACATTCCCAATATGAACAAGGTGAGTTGCATAAGGACGACAACAAAAAGGGGGCTTACCTCTAGTCCCACTAAAGTTTCCTGGATTAAGACTGAGCCACCGGCGGCAGCGAAAACGCAGGTGAAGGCGGTAGCCCCTACCACGATCCACATAACCATTGCAGTCAGGGATATTGATTTATAGAGGGCTTCCTTCAGGACCGCCAGGGTGAACCTTCGATTTATTACTGCACAGAGAAGGGCACCGGCAGCGCCTAGAGCAGCCGCCTCGGTGGGAGTGGCAAATCCGGTGAATATCGACCCCAGAACAGCAACAATAAGGAAGATGGGTAAGATTACCGCTCTGAGTGAAACAAACTTTTCCTTCCAGCTGGCCCTCTCAGCAGGTGGCACCGGCGGACCAAGCTCAGGCTTAATAACACACCTTACCAGAATATAAGTAATAAACAATCCTGAGAGTATCAATCCTGGTATTAATCCACCGGCGAAAAGCCTCCCTACTGACTCCGATGCCATGAAACCAAACAATATCATTCCAACGCTGGGCGGGATGAGTATCCCCAGAGCCCCTCCCCCCATGACAGAGCCTATGGCTATGTTTTTGTCGTACTTTCGCTTTAACATTGCCGGCAGTGCAATAAGTCCCATAGTAACGGTAGCTGCTCCGCTGATGCCGGTGCAGGCAGCAAATAGAGTGCAGATGATAATCGTCCCTATTGCCAGGCCACCATTTATGCCACCTATCCATTTGTGTGCTGTCGCATAAAGGTCTTCGGCTACCCCGGAGACCTGCAAGACATTACCCATAAAGATGAACAGAGGAACAGCGATGAGGATAATAGTTCGGATATTATTTAGTGTGCTTGAGACCATGAAAAAGAGTGAATCCATTCCCGTTGTGGCTACGCCAAATATCACCGCACTCCCCCCCAGTGCCAGGGCAATGGGGAGTCCCAGTGCTAAGAACACCAGCATTAAGCCAAACAGGACACACGTAGCAACAAGAACACTCATGTCAGTACCTTCCCCGATTTAATAGCTGCAATGTCGCGGATGAATTTGGCCACCGCCTGTAGACACAGCAGTGCAGCTCCTCCTACTACTATTATCTTAAGGGGATAGATTGGCGGGCCCCAGACTGTCTGACTCGTTTCGTTTATTCTTATTGAATACAATGCCAACTCAATCCCCTTCCCTGCCAACCCCACCAAGAAAATGAAGGTAATTATACCCATGGCTGTATCCACAATAGCCCTGGTTCTTGGCTTTAATCGCTTAACCAGAATATCAACATTAACCATGCCCCCGAGTTTCAGGGCATAGGCGCCACCCAGGGCGAAGTAAACTGCAAAGAAGTATTGGCTGCATTCGTGCGCCCAGATGGTCGGAGCGTTGAGCACGCTCCGAAGCAGCACCTCCCAGCAAAATATAGCAACTATAACTAGAACTACCCAGCTAAGGAGCTTCCCAGTAAATTCGCTAATGCTATCAATAGTCGCACAGCAACGACGCAATATCTCTCCTCCTGCGTTTTCCTACCTAACGGCAAACAATCGTGGAAAGCAACCGTTAGGCAGGAAAACATCAAAGTCTACTACTGAAGGTAGCCTCTCTCCTTCATCAAGCCTTTCAGTATTTCCGCCATCTTGGCACACCGTACATTCTTCTCAACGTAGCCGTCCAAGAAGTCTAAACCTGCCTGCGTAAACACATCGATTACCTCATCGTCATAATACACAAGCTCGCCCCCGTAATCGGGTATCTTGGCCAAAATTTGGGCTTCAGATGACTCAGCCCAGTAAGTGTATTTCCAATTAAGGGTGGGGCCCAGTCCCTTTATCAAAGCGACGAGGTCTTCGGGCAACTTATCAAGAGACTTGTGGCTAATACTGTAGCTTTCAATACCTACAGGGACTACGCCGGGCCACATCACATACGGGCAAACCTCATAGTGCTTCGCGCTCTCCCATACGGAAAGGCCAGTGGAGTAAGCCTCAACGGTGCCTAATTGCAGCGCCATGTAGCTCTCTTCATGGGGAATGAAACTGCATGCTGCCCCCATATCAGTCAGCATTTCAGCCATATCGCCCACTGCCCTAATCTTCACACCTTCGAAATCACTCAGTGTGCGTAGTGGTTTTGTAGCCCATATGGGCACCTGAGAATAGCTACCAGGGCATAAATAGTAAACGCCATGCTCAGCATAAGCCTCTCTTATTATGTCCAACCACCCCAGCTCGTAAAAGAGCCAATTCATCTCGTGGGAGGTTCTGTATAACATCGGTAAACCGGCTTCGATACCTGCCTCCGGCATAAATCCCTTCCAGTAGCCTCCATAGGTAAATGACATGTCAATTACCCCTGCACGCAAGCCTTCAAGCACATCCGGAGACTTTACCAGCTGCCCGGCAGGGAACAGGGTGATTTTCAGCCGACCATTTGATGTCTTTTCAACCCAATCGCACCACCAGTAGTTGGTAATCCATTCGGGGTTGGTCTGGTCGGCGTGGATGCACTGGAACTTCCACTTAACTACCTCTGCCTCTGGTGCTGGGGCTGGTTTGGCTGGCGTGACCGGTGCTGGCGTGACCGGTGCCGGCTTGGCTGGTGTGATTGGTGCTGGCTTGGCTGGTGCTGGCTTGGCCGGGGCTGCCGGTGCTTCTTCCTTGGCACAACCGACAACTGACATACCGAGTATGGAAATAACCATCACCAGGACCAGTAAAATTTGTATTCCTTTCTTCATTTGATATTCTCCTTTGCTTATTAGTTAGTTGACCTCTATTTGCTCATTAAACTTCTTGCTGCAGCATCACCTCCTCTTATAGTTTCTAGGCAGGGCACTGACCCCGATTACAGCCAAGGCACCTCACGGGACGGGGAGGTTTCCAGTTGAAAGTATATCTGGGCCTTGGTTTCCCGAGTGCCCTGCCTGGCATATTTCTCTTTAATTCTCTCTAACGCCTTAAAACCCATATACCTGCCGCACCAACGATAGTCTCCCTTGCAGTACTGTTCCTTATACGTTAACGCCAGTTCATCGATACTAAAGTTGAAAAACGGGCACGTGGCCAACAATTCACAATCTGGCATTTTTACCTCTTCCCCTTTTCGCCCCTCTTAGAGTGCCTATGAGCTTAATTACACCAAAAACCAAAATAGCCAGAAGCAGCGCCGTTTCCAGGCTTCTAACTGCGATATGAGGCTCCTGTATCAAATGTTGACCGTAACGCCAGATGTTCGAGAAATGCCATAACAGGGCAGCACTCATCCCGATTAGTGCTATATCGGCGATTACATCCTTCACATTCATTTCTTGGGAGCAAATCCTCGTTAGCCCTTTGGCTTTTTTGGCGCTTTCGTCTCTGCGGCCTTTGGCTCTGGCGTCTCTGCGGCTGTAGGAGGGGCAGCCTCCGCTTTCGTCTCTGCGGGTGTCGCAGTTGGTGGCTTCTTTTTCCAAAACATTAACCTCTTCCAAAACATCTCAACCTCCTGTCTTAGCCTTTTCCACTTCCGCTTGGCTCTCTCTCTATCGTAACAGTCCTGGCACATACCGTGCGTGACTCCCTTATCTTCATAGGGCGGCTTCTCCCCAAGTTTCTTGCCACACCAAGCACAGACTACTTCCATTTCCGCTGCCTGGGGTATCCAGCGGAAGGGCAACCCTGATCCTAAATAATTATATTTTCGGTTTTGGTGCCTTCCGCTGGGTCGTTCAGTCGGCTCTCCGCCTCCTAACCCATAAAATGAGCAATCCCGCTATAACCACAAGGCCGGCTATAACTGCGCCCCACAAGGCCCAGTTGATTCCCGGTGGTGCCGGTAGCGGCGCCGTCGGCGGAGCTGGTGCTGGAACTGGAGCAGGTGCTGGAGCTGGCGGTGCTGGAGCAGGCGGTGTTGGAGCTGGTGCCGGTGTTACCGGTGGTGTTGGTGTTGGCGGTGGCGGTGGCGGTGCCACTACGGTGAAGCTGCCGCTCAACCCATCCACAGCTACCGTGTAGCTGCCTTCCGTTCTGCTGACACTAAAGGTAACCGTCTTACTGCCGCCAGCGGCAACGGTTACGCTCTTCTCTGCTTCCTTCACCCCGTTTATCTCGAGGACTACGGTATAGCTCCCTTCCCTGCCACCGGTATTGACCACTGAAATGCTGATGTTTACCCTTTCGGCAGGAGCAACCTCAGCGGGCGAGATAACCAGCGAGCTGCAGGTGAAAGCAGCCGGTGGCATGCCGATGATGGCAAAGATGGTGAAGTGCGCAATCGAAGCGGTGATGGTGTTGTTCTCCTCATCAACCACGCAGTCCAGCTCTACCCATCCAGGAGGTGAGGCCGTCTCATCGTAGTAAGCCAATACTAGGTCTTCTTCGGCTACCCCTTCAGGCAGCGCCTCGGGGTCATAGCTCCAGGTAAAGGTTATTGGTGGAGCAAAGGTAGCCCCCTCAGGACCGAAGTCATAGGTCAGCTCGATAATATGGGCGCCCTCTGGCGGATCGGGTGGGCTCTCATCAATGCTTACCTCCAGAGTCTCCAGCGGGTCGCCATCTTCATCCAGGGCAATGGTGCCCTTGGGGATGGTGATGGTTAGGTTGCCATCTCTGGAGGTGGCTTCTATCGGCTTGAGTATCTCACCGGTTTGGCTGTCAATACGGAATTCAGCCTCTACACCGAACAGGTTCGTCTCGACATACATTGCTTCAGCTACAGATGGTGCCCATCCATCTTCATCCTCGGACGGCTTTATGGTAACTGACAAGGGAAGCTCTTTAGTCTCGCCGCTATCAAAGGGGTAAGTCTGGCCGGTATAGACGCCGTTCACATAGAAGGCTATGGGGTCTTCCTCCTGTATATCCCCCTGGACAATAAGCTTTACTCCCAGCGGGTCAGCACTGCCATATTTACCCCGCTCAGTGATCTTGATGGGGTTGCCACTACCGTTTATCACTCCTTCGCCTCTGGCCTCTACCCTGGTGCCAACTGGGGCTTGGCCGCCGTTTATGGATACATCACCGTAAAATGCATGAGGCATTGGTGGTATGTCCGCAGCGTATACCGGTACGCCAACTAGGGTCATCAACAATGACGCCGCTATACAGATAAGTAGCTTTCTCATAGCTCATCTCCTGTGAGGGGGCTCCCTCGCGCGGAGCCCCCTCTAGTATTTACTTAAGGTGAAGTGATATGGGGGTGAAGCTAAAGCCAACCAAAGTGCCCGGATTTTTCATGGACACCCAGTAGCCCTCGGTTATATACATATCCTTTGCCGATAAGCCACCCGGCAAGGCAAACCACGAGGACTGCTGCCCGGCGACTGGTGGACTTACCACCAGTTCGTAGCCCTCGAGGTCGCCGGTGACCTTGAGAACCATCGCTAAGGCCTCACCAGCATCCATGTAGCCAACAGTCTCCATGTAGGCCAAGCCCACCAGATTCCAGCCAGCATAAAGGTCCTTGGACGGCACTGAAAGGTCTGGGCTAAAGAGGATAGCGGCTATATCCGGCTCGGCCATCCTGACATAGATAGCATCACAGGGCTTGAGAGGATAATCGGCATTATCGCCGTTGAGGGGCACCCATGGTGGTGTAACAGTGGGATCGAAGGCGTAGGCGGGGCTGGTAGCATGTATCGCTAGGCCATCACCCAGAGCCACATACTCATCCCACTCATTACAACCTGCATCAAGGGCAATTGGAGTGGAGAAGGTATTCCATCCAGTTTCCAGGTGAACCATGGGATATCCAAAGTACTCGATCTCGTCAGCCAGCACCGTCTCAGAGTCCCTAGTCAGCCAGGGTAAGTAGGCTACATAGTCGCTGACCGCATTGCCGGTGCCACCGGGGTTAAGGTAGCCACCAACTTCACAAGTAGGCCCGCTGATATCACCCCAGTAGTTCACCTCGGCATCGACAGACGTGTCTATCTGGTTTAACACCCCGTACTCGGTGTTACCGGAAATTTTGTTGAAGTTTATGCTGGTTGTCGAAGCCATACTACTGGCATCCCCTCCGTCGTACCTGATATATACGCCGGAGCCTTCCGCACCAGTGATGTTATTGCTGGTTATGGTGACATCTTCCGTCAGGAATCCACCCCACTCACGTATGTAGATGTTCTTACCCTTTATATTCTCAGGGTCCGAGTAGTGCGGAATAGCACCATATATCGTATTACCTGTTATGGTTACGTTGGTGACTCCACCTAGGCAAATATTGCTATACCCGTTGTAGATGGTGTTACCTTCGATCAAAACATTACTGGGAGCATGGGTCGAAAAAGGAATCATAAGAATCGAGAAGGGTGTTGGCGCGAGGCTATCATAGATTTTATTACCCCCTGATATCTCAATGCCAGTCACATAGCCAACAACAAGTACGCAAGAGTTCCCCGTATCATGCACTGTGTTGTCCTCAAGCAGGATATCGGTCTTCTCGATTTCAGCGTCCTCGAACCTAGCCCTTACTCTTATTCCGATGCTGCTTATGTCGTAGACTTCGTTGCCTATTACTTCGACATAGTTCGCACTGACGTCGATTCCTAGCCCTGCTGGACAATCGCCCGCGGTACCCGTGCAAGTTATGTTCCTGACAATGTTACCCAGGATATCCGCATTGTCGCCCTCCACGAGGATTGCACCTATGTCGCCAGCCTGGTCGGCTCCCGTGGCGATGAAGTTCTGGATGGTAAAGCCCTCCAGTGTGACGTCAGCTGCCGATACATGAATGGCAGGATTTGTCAACGTGCCCTCGCCATCAATAACCGGGCTGGAGGCTGCCTTAATGGTTAGGCTCTTATTAACGACTACGTTCTCGTTGTACGTGCCGTCAGCGACGAGGATGGTGTGGCCATCAGCGGTTTCGACAGCATCAATAGCATCTTGGATTGTGAGAAAGTGGGTTACTTCCCAGCCTGGTGTTGCACTCGTGAAGTCGTCATCAACCAGGGCGATAGGCTCAACGGTGTAGATTGTGCCGCTTATGGTAATGTCGTCAACATAAAGAACACCATTGGCGGTAGGAGGCCCACCATATTCAAGGGCTACATAAAAGATTGTGGCGGTGGGATAACCAGCCAGGTGTTCAGCGAGCGTCTTCCAGTTCTCAGGGCCGGAGACTAGACCCGTCTCCGGGTCATATGCACGCCCATTCCAGTAATCGGTTGGAAGAGTAGACACCCATTCACCTGCTGTCTGAATAGCCGTTTTTTGGCCACCCAGCCCCCAGTCCGCCACGCCATCATCATCTGTATCCAGGTAAAGCGCTGGGAAGGGACAAGGCGCACCAACCTCAGAATAGTAGGTGAAAGAAAGGTCATCATTGGAAATGGTGCTTAGTGCCTGGCCGTACCATACTTCAACTATTGCCATATCGTCCCAGGTCGGCACTGCGGGCAGGGTGAACTTCACCGTGTAGTCTCCGTTGTAGCCCGCTGGGGCTGCATTTGACCACTCTGCGGTGGCGCCGCCCCTCTCCACAAGCACAACCCCGGTATAAAGGTCGACTGCCCCCGCCGGCACTGCCGTCATCAGGCTGAAGCTCAGCACCAGCACCAGGGCTAAAAAGATACTAAAAATTTTACGTTTCATGGATTTTTATCCTCCCTTTTTAATTTTTGAGTCTGAATACTTAATCTATCTTCTGCTATAACTATCACCTCCTTTCCGGACATATTCAGGGTGCTTTAGAGATCTAATGGATTGTAGTTGCTTGCCGGAACTGGTTCTATGAACGGGTCTGGGAATGACTCGTCATATGATTGTGCATCAGGATCCCACAGGTAGATGCTGAACCCGACTAACCAGGCACCCATCGTATCATCCCATTCAGCGTATGGGGGATATGATAGAGCCGGCTCTTGTGGTGCCAGCAGGTAAGCCCACTGATATGCCACGCCATGCACAAAGCTTTCCGTACTTGGGGCGCCATCGAACTCCAGGTACCCACGCCAGTAATTCACAATCGGGTAGTCACCATAGAGTGGTGCAAATTTATAGCTGACCCTTCCTTCTTTCTCTATCCAGAGGTCCGCTTTCTTGTCGTAGGTGTATATTGTGGACTCTCCCTCTAGGTCATCTACGACAGGAGAGTAGGTGTAAGCTGAGTGCAGCACATTTCCGGTGAGCCTGAACTCGGATGACGTGAAACTACTCTGGGAAATGTACGTCCAGTCACCAGGTTCTGCGAATTTGGCACGCCACTGGAACTGGGTCTGATAATACTCTACCTCGAATGTTGCCGGTTTTGCCGCGAGGGCAACAGAAGACAAGCTGAAGCTGAGCAACAGCACCAGGGTTAAAAAGATACTAAAAATTTTCCTTTTCATGAATTTTCCTCCTTAAAGGATTTTGAGTTTTACCAATTAGCTCTGCAATAAACATCACCCCCTTCCTGAAATTTGTATCTGATTATGACGCTGCCGGTCATACGGTCAATCATAACCCTGTCGTTGCCTCTCCCATAGACTTCGGCGTTATATCCCCAGTCCAGTACCTTTACCCATCCTGTTCCATCGAGCAGCTTCGGTTCTGGCCTTTCTTTAATCCTCAAAGAAGTGTGGGTGTTTCTTCTCAATTTCTCGTTTGCCAATTTCTTCAGCCATCTTGGGAGTGACCGGATCTCGGCTTTCCCTTTCCCTCTTAATCAGGTCCGCCATCATGGTGATCAGGTCTTCATGCAGGTCCGGGTGTTTCTCGTGCATGTAATCACGAAACTCGGGCAATTCAGCAGATTCTTCGGTCAGGTCCTGAAGGAAAAGCATCAAAGCCGCGATAACCGCTCCGTCAGTTGCCTCGGCAACTGTCTCATACCTCCTCCGGCTTCTCCAGGGGCCTTCACTCTCGGTCACGGTTTCTATGAACTTCTGGTAAAAATCCTCTGGTAACGCGACGGTTAAGGTTTTTGTTGCCATGGCTACCCTTTCTTCCTTTCTGCGGAAGGAGCCGGGTCAGTTTCCTCTCCATGCTCCTTTTTCCAAAGCGTAACCAGTTCCTGAATCAGACCATCGTAGCTCTGCCCCAGGTGCTTAATTAAATCCAGGGCAACCTTGGTTGGCCTCGAAATGCTGATACATGCCCGTTCTTTAGCCACAACACACTACCAATCGATGCCAAAAACCTGCGGAGAGATATGAATACATATGTATAGAAATTTATATCATAAAATTACCAATTTGTCAATACCTTTCGCTAAAATATTTACGGTAATTAATAAAATAGTTACTGATACTTTCGGCAGCCAATTAAAAGGAGAGCCCCCCTGATTCAGGGGGGCTCTCGGGGTTCGGATATAACCGGATAGACGGACTAGACTGTGCGCCTGGTCCGGACTATCAGGACGATAACCGCGATTACCAGTACTGCACCGATGATGATGACTGCCCAGATATAGGCTGGAGCAATCGGTGCCGGTACGGACACCGGTGCAGGAATGATGATATCCGCCGGCTGTATTGGTGCTGGTGCCGGAGGTATGTTGATTACCGGTGCCGGTAACTGCTCAATCACTATCGGTGCTGGAGCTGCCTCTGGTAGCTCGGCAACCGTGAAGTTCGATACTGCTGACCAGTCGCCCGATACCGGTGCTGTCGCCTGGACTCTCCAGTAGTAGGTGGTGCCGCGCTCAAGCTCGGCGAGCAGGCGATAGGCGGTGGAGGCGATGTTTACGTCAACAATAGGAGCGTTTATGTAAGGATTCAGAGCCAGCTGGAACTGGTAGTTGCTGGCGCCGGCTACCGGTGCCCAGGAGAAGGAAGGCCTCGGTGAAGCTTCGTCGGTGCCGTTGGCTGGCGAAAGTACCGTGGGTACCTGCGCTGCCAGGGGCTGGACGGTGAAGCTGCGTGCCTCGGAGTACGGGCTATAGAACGGATCCGTAACCCTTACCTTCCAGTAGTAGGTCTCGCCAGCAGCAAACTCAAGGGCATTGATGTTCTGGTTGGGACCAATCAGCACGTTAGGCGTAGCCGCATCAGTGTCAATCTTGGGTGTGGCTAAAAGGAGTATGCTGCAGGCGGCATCGGCGTAAATATTGACAGTGTACGAGAGGGTGCCCGTTGTCGGCTTGGTCCAGCTGAAGGCGATATCCTGAGAGTAGCCGCTTACCGGGTTGACCGGGTTCTGGAAGCCGTCTGCCGGAGCCACCAGCTCTACCACTGCGCCAGTTGCCACCGTGTCGGTTAAGGACCACAGCCCGTTGGCGACAGAGTCAAGAACCCAGAGGTCAGTGCCGCCGGAGGCCCGCAGTGACGAGGGAGCCCTGTCGAAGGTCTCATCGTCGCTGGGCTCTTCTGCCCACTTGCTCGCAGACGGGGTGGCGGTAGATAGCTCCATCGTGCGCTGGAGTTCGCTGCCGTAGCCGGTGACGTTACAGGTTATAGCGTACAGGACATCATTGGTAAGGACTAAGCCGAAGGTCCCGTAGCCAGTATCTACCGGCGCAAGCAGGTCCTTCCAGGTGGTGCCGGTCTGTCCAATCTCCCAGCGCTCTATGGTATCGTTGGCATCAGTGCCGGCGAAGATAAAGTCGCCGGTAGCCAGTCCGGTGGCGGTTACCTGGGTCAAGCCAGCTCCGCTGAGTACCGTGGATATCTTGGTCCAGGAGGCGTTGCCGTCGGAAGAGTAGGACACGTAGCCCTCTTCGCCGCCGACCAGCAGGTTGTCATCGCTGAGGAGGGTGATGCTGTGGATGTCGCCACCGGACAGCTTGGTGTCCACATCGGCGTTCCAGGTGAAGCCGCCGTTGGTGGTCTTGCTGACCTCGTCCTTGCCGTCGGAGACGACATAGGCGACATCCTCATCCTGAACGGCTATGTCCTGGAGGGCGTAGCGGCTGGTGCGGACGGTCCACTTTACCGTACCACCATCGGTGGAGTAGTATATCCTCTTCTCAGTCCTATCGGCTATGTAGACGACATCGGGGTTGCTGGCGGCAATGCGGACAATCCAGTCGGTATCGCTGCCATTGTCGGTGGCAATGCAGAACACCTTCTGCCAGGTGGAAGCCTGGCGGTACAGGCTGGTCTCATTGCCGGAGTCGGCTGCCAGCAGGTAGAGCACGCTGCCATCGGGGCTTACCGCAAGGTCCATCGCGGTAGCAAGGGCGGAGTCAATCAGGGCAGTACTGTTCCAGGTCTTGCCGTTATCGGTAGAAACGCCAAAGGCACTGGCAGCGCCCTGTTTGATGCCGACTACGTTGTTGTGTGACCAGCGCACGACTACCTTGTCGGCGCCATCTTCAACACCGATTTCCTTATTGGAGCGCGAGCCGCTGACGGTTGGCGATGAAGCCAGCGCATCGGCACTGCGGTAGACGTCGTTGGTGGCATAAGCACCGGCAACCAGGTCGGTGCCGTCCCAGGCAACGCTGTTAATACCGGTACCATCTTTTTCCTTTTCCACCGTGGTGTCTTTCAGGCGGTAGTAACCGCCTACCTCGTCGGCGTTATCAGTCGCGGAAGCGCCGATAAAGACAATCCTGGTAGCATCGTCACCGCCCAGGTACTCGGGGTCAATGGAAATGTCCGCAGCATTGACTATGAGGCCGGCTCCGCCGGCGTTGGTCTCCAGTTCTACGGGATAGCCGTCAAAGACGTTGGAGTCCCATTCATCCTGGTTGAAGCTGGCGATGTGGTAGTTGAGAGAACCGGTGCCTATAGCGCCACCAACTATCTCGGAGACAAGCAGCATCACCTCGTCCGACGCGAAGTTGGGCGAGAATGCCACGGCGCGGAAACTATCGGGGACTGTTGCAAGACCGGTGCCAAATTCGGTAACGGCATTGTACCACACGGGTGCCGTTGCGCCCAGGTTGAAGTAGAACACACAGCCCTTGGCGGAGACCGCATCGTCAACCCCGGCTATGGCGATATACCTTGTCGAGCCGCTCAGCGCCGAGATGGCAACGTCATACATAATATCCAGGGAAACGATGTCGGTGATGAACCCAGCACTGTCGTTCAGCGAACTGAAACTGGAGCCGCCGTCGGTGCTCACGTAGACTTCATCGGTGTCACCGGCGACCACGACGATATCCGGGTCGTCAGGGGCAATGGCTACCAGTTGAACATCGGCTAGCCCTGGGCTTGGTGTAGTTGGCAGCGCCACCTCGGTCCAGGAAACGCCGCCATCAACAGACTTGAAAATTTTATCCGTTCCGATATCAGCGAGGACATAAATTACTTCCCCGTCTGTTGAAACAGCCATATCGAGGAGGCTGGACCCTTCGGCAAGGAACTCATTGGTGGTGCTGGGAACAGCTGCATCGACTTTCTCGGTAAAGCTGAGGGTGCCCGCAGATACAGGTGCCGCAGCAAGGAGCATGCTAACCAGCAATATAGTGGTGAGTCCTATGCCCCATATCTTTATTAATCTTTTTTTCATGTATCCCTTCCTTATCTATATTATTTATATTACCAGTCTCCACAGTTTATGGAGTCTGATTAACAATCACCGTATTTGAGTCGTAATGACTCATTCCCCTTGCGGGCTGCTGCCATAGCATCACCTCCTTCAGGCTCATAACGCCACATGTAACATATAATATAAATGAAAAAGGGCTATTTGTCAAGCCCCATAGCTAATTTTTTTACCCTCGTTGACATCGGCGGGGGGCGCCGACCCCGATTACAGTCAGGACACCACACGGGACGGGGAGAAAAAGAGGGGTCGATAACCTCTTCCTGAATTTCCCGGGCACCCCCGCCATAACTATAAACGGCGGTCAACCTTTTGTCAACCACAGTGTCACCAGCCTTGTCCAGGACTATATTCCTATCTATAAGGTTACTTTTGGGTGATTGAAGTAGCCGCACATACAGGATAGAGTATTATTAAGTACGGAAGTAAGGAGGTAACAACGATGAAAAGATTTATCAGGCAGTTCCGATATGGTGAAAAGGGGTTCACGCTGATTGAGCTCCTGGTTGTTATCGCCATTTTGGGCGTTCTCGCCGCGGTAGCCATCCCCAATGTCGGTAAGTTCATCGGCGAGGGCAAGGCAGAGGCAGCGGCAACAGAGGTGCACAATATCCAGACGGCGGTAATGGCAGCCATGGCAGACGCCTCCACCGGGAATGTAACCGGTGGTTGTCCGGTCGGTGCCGGAACAGAGAACTTCGGCGATATCGACCATGACCCTCTTACTGCGGGCCAAGACCTCACGGTTGACCCAACAGGGCCAAATACTGTAGGCGAGTTTATTGTCGGCGGCGCAGATAAAGTAACTGGGTCTTACGCTATCGATGTTGAAGGCACAGTTGACCAAATATGGTATCCTCAGTAACTTCGTTTTCTCCCATAGCGATGGGGCGTGCTCTGCCAGGGGAAACAGGACTCCAGTACTCGACCTGGGTGAACCTCCCTCCCGTGTGCTGCCCTTGGCGTAATCGGGCAAGTGGCATCTCGTCCCTTCTTCATCGAGGATAACAATGATGAGAGTAGCCGTAATAACACGTTTCCCAAACACCGCTGTCACCGCAGCGGTGTTTGTATGCCTCAACATGGCCGACGCCTGGCTGACAACCCAGCTGCTGGCTCGCGACGGCATCGAGGCTTTCTGGTGGTCCTCGCACTATAACAGCAATATGATTATCAAAGGGATCCTCGCCTTATTGGTAGCCATTGTTCTCACTCGTCTGGGCAAAGCCAGGCTACTGAAGTGGCTCAATATAGCTATGCTGTTCGTGGTCTTATCCAATGGGATCTGTTTTTCAGGATACTTGGGCTCATTGTTCTACTGGCAAACCCAGATAGCCACCTATCCTTAGCCAGTGACATCGGTGGCAGGAGGTAAGCCGAATGAAAAGCGAAAAGGGATTTTCCCTAATTGAAACTGTGGTGGCTCTGGCTATCCTCGGTTTAGTTGCGGTTGCCTTTCTTGGTAGTCTAGCTACTGCGACCAAAGCCACCGTTGTAACTGATGAGCAAGCCACTGCTGGGAGATTAGTGCGGAGTGAAATAGAGTTCGTTAAGAGATGTGATTATAATACCTCGGAATATCCGACGATAGACCCAGCACTCATACCTGACGGCTGGGCAATACCATCGCCAGTTATTGAACTTGTGCACGCAGCTGAAGACGGTATCCGGAAGGTAACAATTACAGCTGAACATAATGGAGAAGCCATACTCTCCATCACGATATATAAGGTAGATAGATGAAGCAAGACGAGAAGGGGTTTACCCTTATTGAGCTGATAGTGGCTATCGCCATTTCGGCAATAATCGCCATTGGCGCTGGTACGACCACGGCTCAGATATTCAGAGTTTCTCAGTGCAATAGCGACTGGACAACAGCCGTTCGCCAGGTTCAGAATGTTGGCTACTGGGTCAGCCAGGATGTTCTGATGGCACAGACTGCTAACGTCAGTGATGACCCTGAAACTGCTGATTCTGAATTCATTATTATGAACTGGAAGGACTGGGAGACTGGTGATACATATGACATACGTTATATATGGCTCGATTCGGCGGATTCGCTGAAGAAACTCAAGAGAAAACAACTGACTCGTGATAAGGATGGTGTGGAGATAGGCAATGAGACGACCATGGTGGCTGATAATATCTATATGGCGAATCTTTCCGGGCAGAATGGCGCGTGGAGCCTAAGTGTAGAAGCACATTCAGGCGATAGAAGTTCGATTGGAGAATACGAAATTAGCCAGAGGCTTGAACAATAAAAAAGGTGCGTATAGTGAAAAAGTGGTTATCTGAGATAAGAGGAGGGGAAGCTGGGATGGTTCTGCCTATAGTACTGGTGATGATGGTTATGGGCAGCTTGCTTATTTTACCTTCCATTAACTATGTCTCAACTAGCCTTAAAACCGGCGGGATGATTGAAGAGAAGATAAAAGGGCTTTATGCCGCTGAAGTTGGGGTAGAAGATGCCCTGTGGAAGATAAAAAATGATACTCCTCCTTTTTCTCCATACCAAATTACTGGAATAAATGGAATGCTGGTTGATGTTACTATTGACGGAATTGATACACTGGTCGGTGAGGAACTGGGAGAGTCAGGTGGCCATGAAGAATGGCTGGTGATAACTAAATCCACAACCTACGATTCGGAAACTGGGATTTACTCTTACGACATGTCTCTGTCAAACAATGGCAGCGGCAATATAAAAATATTAAAGATTTTAATTTACTTCCCCCAGAACCTTGAATATGTAGTCGGGTCAACCAGCAGTAATATTACCATTCCAGTAAACGATGACCCAACAGTGATTGGTGAACCAAGTACAGGTATTACTCTTAAATGGGAAATACCTGTTGACCAGGCCCCTGACATTGCTAAAGAGGAAACCGTGTGGCACCATTTCCGGTTAAGCGGTCCTCCCGACATTGATGGTGTTGAGGGACACGGCGTTGTGGAAGCACATCGTACTGATATCGGTACAGTATGGGGCTCGGAAAGTTATCCATACTCAATTACGGCTCAGGCCAAGAATGCTGCCGGTATAGTGATAACCACCATTAGAGCTGGGGTGTGGACAGGTGACCAGCTAGATATAAGTTGCTGGCAAATAAACCCCTGAAAGCTAAAGTGGTTTGTTGGTCAGGGGCTCCGGTGCTCAATCCTGGGTGGTGAAGTGTTTTTCTTGGTGAATGATGGGAAATGATACGTTATATTGTGGTAATCACCGTCATCATCCTGATTGTAACCGCTGTCGTGGTGTGTGTTTACTTTTTCGCTAGATTCTTGGATGGATTCAGCCCCCTTCAATTCCAGGAATATCACGTTTCCCCAACACCGCTCTGCCAGGGGAAACAGGCATCACTATGTTGCCTCTTATTCTCTGGCTCGCCTATTACCGTCTGTTGCCTACTCTTCTCTGGCTCGCCTCCTGTACTCTGTTGCCTCTTTATTCCTGGCTCGCCTAGTTATTGCTGTTGCCTTTGACCTCCTGGCTCGCCTACCTCTTGCTGTTGCCTCTATTCTTCTGGCTCGCCTTTCTTGTCCTGTTGCCTTCTACCACCTGGCTCGCCTACCAATTTCTGTCGCCTATTATGTGCTGGCTCGCCTTTTACATACTGTTGCCTCACAAAGCCTGGCTCGCCTTATAATAGCTGTTGCCTACTGACTTTCTAGTCATTTAGCGCTCTTTTTATCTATAATATATTTGTCAAACACAGTTCCATCTACATACTTTGCCTCGAAAGTAAACTCCCCCGCTGGCGTTACCGTAACCTTGCAATAGTGGTAGGTTTCTTCAGCATAGGCCGTCCAAGGATCCCACTGGCCTATTTCGCATAGATTCCCTCCCCCACCACCAGTGACAATATAAACTGTTCCATTTTCATCGCGTTGGCAGTTCCAAACTGGCTCAGTCCTCTCGTAAATGTGATTATGCGCATTGAAAACCATATCAACATTATGTTTATGAAATAGAGGTTCCCACGCTGCCCTTAGTTGGAGCCAGTCTTCTAAGCCTTCACCGACACCGCTTGTATATATTGGTTCGTGGAAAAAGACAAATTTGAAACTCTTGTTGGTTGAAGCTAAATCATTCTCTAACCAATTATATTGCTCACTAGTAACTCCAAAATCAGGAACCAAATCACACCAACGAGATGGGCCATATATGCATTCCAATTCTTTGTTAGAATCTAATATTACGAAATGGCAATCTTGGTAATCAAAGCTATACCACTTTTCATTATGCCGGGCGTCCGTAGCAAGTTCAGGCAAAGCAAAAAAGCGTTGATAATAGCTCACTCCCGTGTCAACTCCGTTATATTCGTGGTTACCAATTGCAGGAAACATTGTGATTTTTTGCATTAGAGGCATTTGCCAATCCAACATTTCTTGCCACTGTTCTTCACGCTCTCCATAATCGACAAAATCACCTGGTCTTAGGTAAAAATCGATATCTTCGCTAGCTATTTGCCTGCAAATAGCTTTAGTAATACTCGGGTTATCGTTTTCGTGGTCGCCTAACACACAGAAAGAAAAGGTTCTAGGATAGTCAACATCCAGTCTGAACTGGCAATCACCACTTTTGATATTATCCGAAACAATTCTATAATGCCCTTCAACAAAGGAGCCTGGTAAGATTATCTCTACTTCATGGTGATATGCAGCTTCCCTCAGCCCCGGCCAGACGTCTTTCCATATGGTTCCCGTCGACGGCTCATATTGAATATATTGGTAATTATCGCTTTCACCAAATTCCACAAAATTTACTAATGTATTCTTGTTCGTTTCCCAGACTATTGTCGCAGTTCTTCCAGTAGTGTATTGCACATATGGTCCAAGTAGAACTGGTTGTTGCGGTGGTGGAGGAGGATGCGGTATCAATCCGATGTAACTCATAACCCAGTGGGCTGGGGGAAGCCTGTTATTAAGGCCAAAGTGGTAGGCTAATGTCCCACCAAGGAAAGAGACTGTCATCACTACGACTGACACCAATATGAATAAAGTTAGCCTTTTCTTAGTTTTTCTCATATATTTATCAGTTGCCTTTTGTCCCTAGCTCGCCTTATAATTTGCTGTTGCCTTATGAAGTCTGGCTCACCTTCACTATTCTGTTACCTACCGACCCCTGGCTCGCCTGCTTACTTCTGTTGCCTTATATACCATGGCTCGCCTACCTCTTGCTGTTGCCTCTATTCTTCTGGCTCGCCTCCCTTCTTCTGTTACCTAAACTGGCCTGGCTCGCCTACTATATACTGTTGCCTTCTACCACCTGGCTCGCCTTTCATTATCTGTTGCCTGGCAGCTCCTGGCTCGCCTTCCTCTTGCTGTTGCCTACCCAGTTCTGGCTCGCCTGTTTTCTTCTGTTGCCTTATGTCACCTGGCTCGCCAATATTAACATTTTGTCAACTCTAGTGTCAAAACAAAGCGGAGCTAGTAAAATCCTAGCCCCGCTTGCGCCTCTCTTCTCCTGCCTGAGAATGGCTGGCTCGCCTTTCACTTGTTGCCTTTCCTGCGAATGAGGTAAGCAATCACGAACAAGACTCCTAAGAAAAATACAACCACAAGTACGCCTAGCAGGATTTCAGTTGGTGAATTCAGTAAGGCCAGTGAGTTGAATGGCATAAACTCCTCCTCAATTAACGAGTCCTGGCTCGCCTCCTCTTCTCTGTTGCTTTGTTACACCACTCGCCTCCTCAGAATTGGTAGCGGGGGCAGGATTCGAACCTGCGTGACCAGCTCATGAAGCTGTTGAGTAACCTCTACTCTACCCCGCGACTCCGCTACCTGGCTCGCCTTACTAATCCTGTTGGTAGGCGTGGTAGGATTCGAACCTACGACCCGTTGCTTAGAAGGCAACTGCTCTGTCCTCTGAGCTACACACCCCTGGCTCGCCAATATTAACATTTTGTCAACTCTAGTGTCAAAACAAAGCGGAGCTAGTAAAATCCTAGCCCCGCTTGCGCCTCTCTTCTCCTGCCTGAGAATGGCTGGCTCGCCTACCTCTTGCTGTTGCCTCTATTCTTCTGGCTCGCCTCACTATTTCTGTTGCCTTTTTATCTCTGGCTCGCCTCACAATATCTGTTGCCTTACATTAGCTGGCTCGCCTCAGAGATTTTCAGCTATATGATCCCTTCATCCTTGAGGTAGTCTTCCATCTCCAACTCCCTTCTGGTCTTGTGGCACTTAGCGCAGTACTCGTGCTTAACGTCGTCTGGGTGGTAGCTGGTCATTCCGCACTTCGGGCAGGTGTAGCTTTCCTGCTCTACCATGCCTCCCTCAATCTCTTTCCTGAAAGCGTAATTCACGGCACCACAGGTATCGCAGCACCCGACTATGGCCTCCGGGATCGTCAGCTCTTGGCCGAGCACCATCGTCTTGTGATTCTTCTCCTCTTTCTCGACGACCTCTCCCTTATCGCAAATCTGACACTTCATCCCAAACTGGCTCGCCTCTCTAATTCTGTTGCATTGTTCATTCGGCCCTCCAAAAGAAATGCCTGGACTTAACACCAGTGAGTAGTCCCGGCACTTCTTTAATTGGCTCCTCCTCAAAGAAGGCTCGGCACCAGAACTCTATCTCCTCTGGCGTGGGACCGCGCGCCCCCAATCGGGCAATGCTTAGATGCCAGAATTGAGACCTCTCACCAAATGCTTTGGGTAAAATGTCCATGGTAAGGCAGAGCTTTAGCCCATCCGGTAAATGGTGATAGTGCTCCGGCGACGCGACCCCAGCTGGTATCCAGGGAGACGCTTGGGCCCTGTCCTTCAGCTTCTTTACAATAGCAACTACATCCGGAGCTCGCCGGTCCATCTTATCTGCTTTCCTCCTTATCCACTCTGGCTCGCCACTTTAAGCATCACCTGTGGGCTCGGTTGGATTTGAACCAACGCCCCCCAAGTTATCAGCTTGGTGCTCTAACCACTGAGCTACGAGCCCGTATGTCGCCTTCCTTATTCTGTTGCCTTATTACGCCTGGCTCGCCTTCAATGGCCTGTTGCCTCAGCAATTCTGGCTCGCCTACCTAGACCTGTTGCCTTATCACCTCTGGCTCGCCTTTACCGCTCTGTTGCCTGCTTTTTCCTGGCTCGCCTTCAATGGCCTGTTGCCTCAGCAATTCTGGCTCGCCTCCCTGGCTCGCCTTTTACCTTTTCCGATATAAACGTTTACCATACATCTACTTTGGCCCCGTCCGGCAGCTCTGGGGTTGGTATCCACTTGAACCAGCCTGTGAGCTCTCCAGGCTGCATAATCTCTTGTTGCCAAGCCGCGA
>JAUVXN010000008.1 GCA_030603605.1 Dehalococcoidales bacterium
CTCATATTTCACCTCTTCAATCGGCATCATCATCGCCCTGGCTACTCGTTTTCCCAGCTCTCTGGCCTGCTTAATATATTCATCTCTCATCAGAACAGTGCCTGGACGGCCGCAAAAATTCACCTGCATCTGGTCAACCAGCTTCCAGGTATGCTGAACAAAGATATTTACTGAAGTGAGTCCCAGAGGAGTCCACTCCGGCTCGCCGCCGCCAACGGAAATGATTCCGCCAACCTTTGTTTTCTTAAGAATTTCAGGGTGCCGGAACATGGTGGGAAGCATTCTTTCGTGGATTGCTTCAAAGTATGAATTTGACCTTAAATGATATACTGGCACACTTAATATTACAGCGTCAGCCTCCACGACGGTCTTTTCCAAAATCCAGGGAACATCATCGTCTTTAATGGCGCACCTTGCCTCTTTTCCCCTTGCCATGGCTATAGAACATGCTTCACAACCCGTACATGGTTTCACTCTCAGGTCCATAGCGCGGATTATCTCCGATTCCACCCCCATCTCCTCCGCTCCCATAAGGGCTTCCTTTAAGAGAATCTCGGAGTTGCCGTTCTTTCTGCCGGTAGATAAACCGATTATCTTTTTCTTTTGTGTCTCAGCCATTTTAGTTAACACCTCTATTATTATACTCCTGTTGTTCCGTGCCTTCTTAGATTTTGCAGCAAAATTTGATTATGGGCTGCCCGTGTCATCAAAGCCGAAAAGCTCTTTGACGTAATCCTTGAACTGTCCAGGTATGCCGGTGACGAGTTTCAGGTATATTATCCACAAATTAACTTCCCAGTCCTTTCCTGCAAAGATTGCCAGAGGCTACCGCATACCTTCTAATAAACTCCATACTCATGGACGGCATCGGTTAAGGCCTGCACATTTTCGGGCTTTGATTCATCAGGTATACCCATTCGGCTGTCAATAATCAGACCGCCATTATCGCCGAAGGTGTCAATAAGCTCTTTGACGTCGTCCTTGACCTGCTGCGGCGTTCCTGTGCACATGAGCGGAGCCGACACATTACCCCAGAAACACATGACGTCCCCCAGTAGTTTCTTGGCTTTCTTGCGGTCCACGTGGTCAAAATGCCCAGCAACCTTTTTGGGAGGTAATTCCTGAAGGAATTCCAACCTTGGCGTGTAATCACCTTCGAACAGAGGAATGGGTGTCAACCCGGCCTTGATCAAACCCAGAAAAAGGGCCTTTAGACACGGCCAGTAAAATTTAGCAAACTGCTCATTAGACATGAAACCGGCCGCACCGCGGTGCATAGGTATGAAAACCCCTTTGTTGCCTGTTTGCTCCGCCATCATGATACATCCACCAATCGTCAGAGGGGTAAACATATCAACTGCCGCCAGCAACTTGTCCGGTACCTGGTACATATCTATCATGCTGCCACGCATTCCCCGGAGGGCATCCGATATCCAGTCAAAGGCCGGGAAGGTAATGGGCGCAAAGGTGAAAGGATACCCAAGATTCATCATCTCCATGGTGTAGCGGATGGTCAGGGCTTTGTTTTTTTCATGCGTCTCTGCCAGCTCCAGCGCCTTTTTGAGCAATTCGACCATGGGCGGCGGTGAAACCATCTCACCTATAAGGCCGGGAAGCGTATAGGCGTTTGATAAGAAGAGCAGGGGAGGGGGTTCCATTTGAGACATACCGCTTATGGGCGCCAGCGTGGTGGCGATACGCGGCCACAGCTTTTTAACAGCAAATTCATTGGGATTAGCCAGCATCTCATCGTATTCATCCTGCATCATGTACTCGCCTTCAACCCATTGAAAAGGCTGGTCGTCTCCAAGACCGCCGCCGGGCCATTTGAATTGCTTAATGCCCAGGAGCTCTAAGGGACGTACTGAAGGGAGTGAGCCAACCGGTACAGTGGCATCCCAGTTATGTTTGATGGTTGTCTCTTTCCATACCTCGAGGGTCTTTTCTGGATTGTACATGGTATCCCTGTTCGATATCCCCCTGGCTCTGGTGGGATAATAATGAACGATCAAGGGCACTACTGGAACACGATCTGGTTTTCGGAGACTCATTGCGTCTTCGATGCGTTTCTTTCTGGCCAGAAACTCCGGTGATGGTTCAAAGGCGGGGGCTTGTGGTTTTTGTGTTGATTCAGACATATTATTTACCTCCTATCCATCCCTGGGCCGGCGTTACCGCTGCCATGGCGTCTTTGCCATAGGCATCAGCGCCGGTATACTTTCTTATCTCCTTAATATATTTTTGTGGCTCTTTAATTCGCTAATGTTAATACGTATCTCGTTTGGCACACCCACTAATTTTATTATTTTCACCACGCGCCTTTGAAACTCAGTAGCCCCCGAAGTCTATTGTTATAGTTGCTGTCTTAGCTTAGATATACTCCGTCTAACACCGGTCATCATATGGCGAATTTGATCAACAGAGCCAACCAATCCGCTTGGGAAGTATAACACTACCAAAATAAACAGGATACCGAAGATGATAAGGTGAGCTTCTCCCAGAGTAAGGGCAAATACCTCTGAAAGAATAACCAAGAAAACGCTGCCAATGATGGGGCCGACTAGGGTGCCAGTACCACCTATCATGACCGCCATGAGTGGCTCAAATGTCCAAAGGGGGCTAAAAACCGTGGTAATGTACATAAATGAGAGCCGAAAGTAAGCATATACTCCTCCAGCCAAGCCAGCTAAGAAGGCGCTAACTAGTAAAGCTGTAACTTTATATTTAAATGTATTAACGCCAGTAACCTGAGCTGCCTGCTCATCATCTCGAATAGCTACCATCGCCAACCCCAGTTTGGAATTGGTCACCAAATAAACCACTGCAATTGCTATAAGCGCTACCCCTAAGCCAAGGTAATAGCGGGGAATAAGGCTATAGGTGGTAACATAGATGGCTGGCATTTTGACCCACTCTGGAAAAATGTTTCCCACCACTATTCTCAATGCTTCGGCCAGTGCCAGGGTACCGATGGAGAAGTATACACCCTTAAGCCGCAGAGTGGGTAGACCAATAAATACTGCCAAGGCCGTGGCTGATAAACCTCCGGCTATTACCGCCAGATATATCGGCACCTCCGCCTGCCAGATGAAATGGGTAATCAGTACTCCACAACCGAAGAAGGCGGCAAGGCCAAGGTTAATCTGACCAGTATAACCCCCCAGAAGGTTCCAACTCTGAGACATAGTGATGAAGATGAACAGCATAACCATTAGATTCAGGATATTGGTTCCTATTTCAATAACCATGGGGAGCACTATGCAAGCTGCAACTACAACTACAATTGCTAGTAACTTCTTCCAATTAGTCGCCATAACAGGATCCTACTCCCTTTTAGTAAATAATCCCTGCGGTCTGAACATCAGCACTATAATAAATATGACAAGCGCAACAGCCTGCCGGTAGGGAGCTCCAACAACAAAAATACTGGCTGACTCTATCAATCCCAATATGATACCAGCGGGAAGGATGGCATTAATATTCCCCTCCCCAGCCAGTACCATAACCACTATACCTATCAATAGCCAGCTTAGGCCACTGGTCGGCGTGATGGAGTAGCTTGAAACGATAACGACACCAGCCACGCCGGCCAGAGCTACGGCAATACCAGAGGAAATTAAATAGGTTCGCTGAACATTGATTCCACATAAGCTGGCGGCCTCAGCATCCTGCGTTGCCGCCCTCACGTGTTTACCGAAGTAGGTCCTGCTGAGAATAAAATACAAAGCAACTGCAGCCAGGATAGCGATGCCAAGACCGCACAGGCCGTTGATACCCAGCCTGGCACCGAAAATAGTAAGCGCCTCTCCGGTGTAAGAGGTTATTATGCTCCGGACGTTAGATGTCCAGACTAAAGTCATTGCGTTATCCAGCACGTATATTACGCCAAAGGTAATTAATAAAGAGCTGTCAATCCTCATTCCGATATTCGGCAATTTCAGCAATGGTGAAAGCGTGAGCTTATATAGAATCAAGCCCGCTAAAAACGTGGCAATGATAACTAATGGGATAGAAAGGTAGGGGTCTATGCCCCATAGAGAAAAAAGCCAGTAACTAACATAGCCGCCAAGTATTATGAAAGTGCCATGGGCAATATTAAGGAATTTCATGATGCCCATGATTAGACCAAGGCCTAAGGCTATAAGTCCATAAAGGGCTCCTAACACAATCCCAGAAGCAATAACCTGGGTTACATTTTCCACTATTTAATCTGCTTTCTCTAGTGGGCTGGTACCTAGATAAGCCTCTTTAATTCGCTCACTGCTTAAAAGTGCTCTGGCATCACCTTGGTCTTGAATATGGCCATTCTCAACAATGTAGCCGCGGTCAGCCATGGATAGAGCCATATTAACATCCTGCTCCACCAGGAAAATGGTGAGCTTCTTTGACTTGTTTATGTCTTTGAGGACCCGGGAGATTTCTTCCACCAAAAGTGGGCTTAAGCCCAGAGACATCTCATCAATCAGGAGAAGCCTTGGCTGGGACATAATCGCCCTGCCTATAGCTAGCATCTGCTGCTCTCCACCGCTCAATGTGCCTGCCTTTTGTTTCGCCCTTTCCCTTAAAATTGGAAAAAGCTCATAAATCCAGCCGAGAGTGTCAGACCTTACTTTCTTCGCTTCTCTAATAGAAGCGCCCACTTCCAGGTTCTCCAGCACAGTCATCTGAGGAAATAGCCTTCTCCCTTCGGGAACCATACAGATGCCCAGCTCCACTATCCGGTGCGCAGGCAGCTTGTCTAGGCATGTTCCCTCAAAACTAATGCTCCCGGTTTTAGGCTTGAGTAGTCCTGAGATGGTTTTCATGATGGTGCTCTTGCCTGCTCCATTAGAGCCGATAAGGGTTACTATTTCCCCCTCTTCAATGGTAAGGGATATATCCCATAATGCCTGGAGGTCGCCGTAATAAACGTCTATGTGGCTAATCTCTAGCATGTCGGCCTTTTCCTAAATATGCCTCGATGACGTGGCTATTGCTGGCTACTTCCTGGGGTGTGCCATCAGCAATTTTCTCCCCAACATTTAGCACGATTACCCTGTCCGAAATTCCCATTATCGCCTTCATTACATGCTCAACCACTATCACCGTTATCCCCGAATCCCTTATCCCCCTTACTAACCGCATGGCATCTTCCACCTCTGTCGGGTTTAAACCGGCCATCATCTCATCCAGTAACAGTAGCTTGGGTCTTGTCGCCAGCGCCCGGGCAATCTCCAACCGCTTGCGGTCAACCAGGCCGAGCATCCCCGCCATCGGCACCCGCTTGCCAATAAGTCCAGTAAGAGCCAGGATCTGTTCTGCTTCAATGTGGGCTTGCCTTGTATTCCGGGCTGGGTCACTGCCATAAGCCCTGCCCACCATTACGTTTTTCAAAGGGGATAACTGGCTAAACGGCTTAACCAGTTGAAAGGTCCTGGCGATTCCACTCTGGCATATCTTATAAGCAGGGATACCGGTTATGTCTTTATCGTTGAACCTTATCCTGCCTGTATCCGGCTTTAGAAGCCCGGATATTAGATTAAATAGGGTACTTTTGCCTGACCCGTTGGGACCGATAAGCCCCAATATCTCCCCGTGGTTAAGGGTAAGACTAACTCGGTTGATAGCCAGTACCCCGCCAAAGGCTTTGGATAAGTTTTCTACCTCAAGTAATGTCATACTTAATGGCATTAACCGCGGTGCCATAGTCCACCCCGGTAGCACCGACATCGTCCTGGGTGCTTAATAGGTTAGAGGCGCACGAGACGATGAGTCCCTCTCCTTATATTTTTTACCGAAAAGAGCATACAGCTGTGTTAGCCGTAAATGGATTGCACTTTAATCCCGGGCTTGATTCGGATGGTGTATCCCAGCCACTGTACCAACAGCGAGCTGGGATACACCTTACCTAATCTTATTCACTTGGAATGGGGTAAACCAGTGGCTTTGTTGCAAAGTCATCTGGCCACACGATTTCCTGTGCTCCATTCTGCCACTGTTGTAGCAGGTATACAGGATCAATTACTCCACCAGTCTCATTAAACTTGATTTGACCTTTAACGGTCATCATATCAGTGGCACTTATAGCACCCCTGATTGCATCCCTATCCAGCGTGCCGGCTCTCTCGATCGCGTCGGCAATTACCTCGAGAGCAGCATAAGAAGATCCGACAAGAGGATGTGGCTCTGTTCCATACTCAGCTATATGCGCGGCAACAAGCTCCTCATTCCCGGCGAATGGTAACACGGAGGACCAGAAAATATTGCCTATTACGTACTCACCCATCGGCCCCAAATCAGCCCATGCCGGGTCGTCACAGCCTCTGATTATAATAATTGCCTTCGGGTTAAAACCAAGTTCCTTACTTTGCCTTAGGGTGGTAATGGCATCAGCAGTGTTAGCGGAACTAAAGAGCACCTCGGCACCGGCATCCTTGGCTTCATTGATAAGGGGACTCAGGTCTGGAGCCAGCGTTGCATACTGTCCCTCATAAACTATGTCAATACCCTTATCAGCGAGTGCTTGTTTGACAGCATCCGTCAACTCTGTAACAAAAAACATCTGCTCTTCAAAGAGAGCCCACTTTGTCGGCCTTGTTTCTGCAGGGAGACTATCAAAAACCTTAACTATTAGGGGTGCTATATCCCAGTTCAGCGCGTCTAGAGAAAACCAGTATTGATAGCCCGCCAGGCCCAGCGCACTTATAGTCGAGGCGACGGATATCGCCGGCAGTTTGTTCTTTTCAAAGATCTCAGCCGCTGCGCTGATCATGGTGGTGCCGGTGGCAACAGACACGTTGTATTGCGCGTTTAGCGCCTCGGCACGGGCAACAGCCGTCTCTGCATCTCCTTCAATGTCCAGGTAAATTAGTTCCAGGGGTATCTTTTTATCAAATTCCTTGACATAGACGCCACCATCTTGGTTTATCTTTTCCGCCCCTAATTCGTAGCCAATTTTCGACGGCACTCCAATAGCAGCATCAAATCCAGTCAGAGAGACTAAGACACCAACCTTTATGCTTTCAGGGGCTGGTGGTACTGTAGTCGGTGGTGAAGTTGTAGGTGGGATTGTGGGCACTTCATCTTCTGGTGTTGCCGGACAAGCGGGTACAAAAGCCAGCAAGGTAACCAGTGCTATAGCTACAAAAATCATCAAACCTGCTTTTTTCATGTCACTCCCTCCCTTTCATATTTTCCCTTAATAATTGCAGATTGTTTGAACTTTAGAATATCTTGAATATATCACCTCCTCGTTATTTATTTTTATCCGGGCCAACTCTGTTTTTGCTGACAGAACTATTTAAATATAAGTAAATCAGTTAAGGCGGATTGCTATAATTCCATAACGCTATATTGTGACTCTGCTTACGAAGTCATTATAGACATCGATGTTGACGTCATAATGTAATTTATGCTAACCTATTTTAGCATATATACTGCTACTGTCAATATCTTGTTTAGCAGACTACTGTTAATCGAAAAGTGAAAGCACATGCCGAAAAGCCGAGTATTGTAATCATTTTAATTTTTAGGGTACAATGACTTGACTATATCCAAAAGCCAATGAAAAAAAACACTAGAAATAATGAGATCTTCAAGCTAGACCATTATACTCGCAATCTCTTTGTCCTCTTTGATCAAACTAGAGACACACTTATTAATGCTGTCGAGCTTGAGTTCAAACACTCCAAAACTAACTTCGCTCAGAGCAGAATTTTATATGTGCTCTCACAGCAAAAGAGGGGAATGACCATCACCGATATTTCAAAATGGCTTCTTAGAAATCTAAACTCTGCCTCTACTCTGATAAATAAGATGGAAAAAAGGGGATTGGTTAAAAAGACCAAAAACAAGGAAGACGGTAAAGTGTATATCAAGTTAACCCAAAAAGGTTCGGAATTATGGGACCAGGTAAACGAACGCGCTATTTTTTTAACCTTTTCAGCTCTTTCAGAAGACGAAAAGGAGCAGTTCAAAGTGCTTCTAAGGAAATTGCGAGCCAAGGTACGCGATATACTTGGGCTGGACTTTAAACCCCCGTTTTTACCATGACACAAGGTCGCAAGCGGCGTTGACCCGTTGGGTTAGGGCAATGTGCTATCAATTCTGGCATATCTTGAGTTTTTTATTTCAGTTGCGAAGAGTATAAAAGAGAAACCGGGCGGGATGCGCTAGAAGACTTTCCTGATTGGGAACCCTGCCACAGACTAATATTGGGTAATGGGATGACTTCCGCCTTGCCCTGAGTAGCGAGCAAAGCGTGGTCTGGAGGTTGCCGTGACAATAGGGGTAGGTGTAGATATCATCGCCATCAGCAGAATGAGAGATGTACTGGAAACCTCTGGCAAGTTGTTTATGGACAAGGTATTCACGCCGTGGGAGCAGCAGCGCGCTGAGACACACCATGACACTGTGGCCTATGTGGCAATGATCTTTGCCGCCAAAGAGGCTATATTTAAAACATTTGGAATAGGCTGGCATTTTGGTGTCCAGATGACGGAAATAGAAGTCCGGGACGGGGAGTATGGAGAACCGATACCTGTTCTCACGGGCAGGTTTGCTGAGCTTGCAGCCGAACGCCAGGTATCCCGTGTGCTTTTAAGCCTCTCCTATGATGGCGATTACGTAGTAGCCGTGGCGGCGCTATCAGGAGGACAATGACCCTGACTCCTCTAGTCTTTTAACAGATGATTAATAGGCCTTAAACAGGAGAAAGTGATATGAGTACGAATGTGATGGAGCAATTACAGCTTAAGGCCAAGGCTAGTCCCCAAAGGGTGGCGTTTCCGGAAGCCGGCGAGGAGAAGATACTGCGCGCGGCGCGTCAGGTGCGAGATATGGGCATAGCCTATGCCATGCTCGTCGGGAAACCTGAGAACGTATCCGCGCTTGCGGGGAGCATCGGGGTATCCCTTGATGGCCTCACGGTAGTTGACCACACCGATCAGGAAAAGGTCGAGCATTTCGTAAGCGAATATGTAAAGACCAATCCGGACTTTCCGGCTTCGGCTATGAAGCGCATGTTGAGAGACCCCACGAACTTCGCCGCCATGATGGTGCGATTAGACGAAGCAGACTGCATGGTGGCGGGGCTGAGCCATACAACAGGAGAGATCATCATGGCTAGTGAGATGATAATCGGACTGCAGGAAGGTATCTCGACCGTCTCAAGCATGGGCATTGCGTCAATACCGGGATATAAAGGCCCGGAAGGTAACCTGTTGGGGATTGCCGACTGCGCTGTCTGTCCAGCGCCCGATTCTAAAGAACTGGCCGACATAGCCATCTCGACGGCTGATACCGTGCGCAGTCTCATGGGCTGGGAGCCGCGTGTCGCCTTGTTGTCTTTTTCAACAAAGGGCAGCGCCAGTCATGAGCGCGTCGACATCGTGTTGAAGGCCCTTGAGATGGTGCATGAGCGCAGGCCAGATCTGCTCATAGACGGCGAGTTGCAGTTGGATTCCGCCATTGTCCCGGAGGTGGCAACCAAGAAGATGCGGACAGACAGCCCCGTGGCTGGTAAAGCTAATATCCTTATCTTCCCGGATCTCGGTTCCGGTAATATAGGGGTTAAGCTTATCCAGTGTTTTGCCAATGCGGCCGCTTACGGGCCGATGCTGCAGGGTTTTGCCAAGCCGGTAAGCGACCTGTCCCGAGGAGCGCCTGTTGAAGAGATAGTCGGAGCTATCACTATGGTGGTAGTACGCGCACAGAATAAATAAACCGTTTGTAGACCCGCAAAAGGGGTGCTTAAGGGTTTTGAGTACTGGTTATCAACCTTACACATACGGGCAATAGTACAAGCCTGTTTTCATAAAAGGGGTAACTGTTATGGATAGGAAATACAGAGTTTTTACAATAAATCCCGGTTCTACCTCAACAAAGGTAGCCCTGTTTGAAAATGATACAGAGGTGTTTTCCGTCAATGTCTCCCATGACGCGGCAAAGCTCAAGGAGTTCACTGAGATAAGCGATCAGTTACCGTATCGTAAGGAAACCATACTGGGTGAACTGGCTAAAAACAACATCTCCCTTGAAGAGACAGATGCCTTTGTCGGACGCGGCGGCGGCCTGGTCGGTCTGGAAGGCGGAACATATGACATTAACGAGACCTTGTTACATCACGCCAGGATAGGCCTTACCGTCAAACACCCCGCCACGCTCGGCAGCCAGTTGGCCTGTGACTTCGCAACGACCTATGGCGGAAAGGCCTTTGTCGTCAATCCGCCCGATGTCGATGAGTTTGACCTTATCGCACGGGTCAGCGGGCTCTCCAATGTTGCCCGCGAGAGCAGAGGCCACCCTCTCAATCAGAAGGAGGTTGGCATGCGCTATGCCGCGGAGCTAGGCAAGCGGTATGAAAATCTGAATCTGGTCATATCCCACATCGGCGGCGGCGTATCGGTCACGGCTCACAAAAAGGGGCGTATGATTGATTCTAACGACGTCATAAACGGCGACGGCCCCATGGCTCCCACCCGTGCAGGCTCGATACCCGCCGTCGCCATAATCAGGATGTGTTATTCGGGGAAATATACCGAGAGAGAGATGTATGATCGCATAACCAAGGCTGGCGGCCTGGTCGACCATCTCGGCACCTCGGAAGCCCGCGAGGTACTGAAGCGTATCAAAAGCGGCGATACCTATGCAAAGCTTATCTACGATGCCATGATCTACCAAATCTGCAAGAACATTGGTGCTTACGCAACGGTTTTAAAGGGCGACGTCGATGCCATTCTACTGACCGGCGGCATCACCAACGACTCCTATCTGGTCGAACAGGTCACCGATATGGTCAATTACATCGCCCCGGTCAAGGTGTATGCCGGTGAGTTCGAGATGGAAGCTCTGGCCGCCGGCGCCCTAAGGGTGCTTACCGGTCAGGAGCAGCCCAAGACGTATACCGGGATACCGGTGTGGAATGGCTTTGAAAGATAGAGAGGGTTCTAAGGTTTATGGATATCCTCAGAAACCCAAATCCAGAATAGAAAAGGAGTAGAACAGCGATGGAATTAAGAGACGAGATATTAGAGAAAATAATTCAGCGAGCTGCGGAGGTTTTCAGAAAAGACCCCGGCGAATTGAGCGCGGACACGGGTTTTTTAGACGATCTCAAAGCCAAATCGGTAAATTTCGTTCAGATAATAGCAATTTTGGAGGATGCTTTCGACGTCCAGGTCAGTTTCATGGAGTTTAGGAGGAAAAAGACCTTGGGCGAGGCCGCTGAATTTGTCGCTCAGCTTTGCAGGGGCTGATGGGAACAGGATGAAGAGATTCCATTTAAAGCACTCGTCTTAAAAAATACGAAGGAGAATGATCATGGCCAAAACCAAATGTAAAAAGGAAGTGTTCGGCAATGAGGAGATAGAAGTCATCTACAGGGAAACAAGAAGACCGGCCCCCCTGGGCGCCGACGCTACGGGTGCGCTGGAAACATTTGGATTTTGCCCTCCGCTTGAACACCGCACCTATACCGTGGAAGACGGTATTGTCTGCGAGCAGGATATTCCCGTGACAATGCGCGACGGCACTGTTATTTATACCGACATTTACTTTCCCGAAGGGGAGACAAATATTCCTGCCATAATTTCATGGAGTTATTTTGGAAAGCGCCAGGGCATGGGCACGGCAGAATGGCAGGTTATGGGGGTTCCGCCGGGAACGATTACCCGTATGGCCAAATTCGAATCCCCTGATCCGGGCTACTGGTGCCGTCAGGGATATGCGGTCGCTAACGTTGACCCCCGGGGCGTGGGCCATTCAGAGGGCGATATAAATATGTTCGGCACCCAAGATGGGCGCGATGGCTATGACTTTATCGAATGGCTGGCAACTCAGAATTGGTGCAGTGGCAAGATTGGCATGAGCGGCAACTCAGGTGTGGCCATGCCCCAGTGGCGAATCGCCGCAGAGCAGCCGCCTCACCTTGTCTGTATCGCTCCATGGGAAGGGACCGGAGATCTTTATCGCGAGTCGCTTTACGATGGAGGTATCCCCGCACTGGGCTTCAACGAGTTTATTGTAGGCTCCCTAGTGGGCTTGGGATATGTGGACGACACTGTTGCCATGGCCGTAGAACACCCTTTTATGAACGCCTATTGGGAAGACAAGATTCCAAAATGGGAAAAAATCAGGGTCCCGGTATCTACCACCGTCTCCTGGAGCCATATCCACCTGCGCGGTTCCACAGAAGGCTTCAGGAGGATCCGCTCCACCAAGAAGTGGCTTAGGGCGCACAGGGAGTTTGAGTGGCCCGATACCTATTCCACCTTCGGTCTCGAAGACCTGAAACGGTTCTTTGACCGCTATCTCAAGGATATTCACAATGGCTGGGAGTTTACCCCAAGGGTTCGCCTTGAGGTTATGGATTCCTATGAATATGACTATCAGACCAATCGTCCGGAAAAGGAATTCCCTCTTGCCAGAACTCAGTATAAGAAACTCTACGTTGATGCCGCCAGAGGCGCACTCTCATTTGATCCGGTGCCCAAGGAATCAAAGGTGAGCTATAAGGGCGAGACAGGGTCTCTGACCTTCGATACCAAGTTTAACGAAGACACAGAGATTACCGGTTACATGAAACTCCGTCTGTGGGTAGAGGCCGATGGCAATGATGATATGGATCTGTTTATTGCGATCCGAAAGCTGGATCAGAATGGAAACTGGCTACCGACATCCGTATTGGGAGAGCCCCATCCGGGTGCATGGGGAAAGATGAGAGTATCGCGTCGAGAGTTGGATGAAAAGCTGTCTACGGATTTTCAGCCCGTCCAGGCCCATCACAAGGAAGAAAAACTGAAGCCCGGAGAAATTGTTCCCGTGGATATTGAGATATGGCCGCACAGCAGGATTTGGCACAAGGGCCAGCAGTTGCAAGTGCTCGTATCAGGGCATTACATTCGCGAAGGTTGGTTCGAGCCCTTCTCCTGGGAAACCAACAACAAGGGTAACCACGTCATCCACTCAGGTGGTAAGTATGACTCGTACCTTCAGGTGCCCGTGATTCCCCCGAAATATCAGGCTGGTGATTACGTTTACCGCTAAGAGCAGGTAATCATGTTATTAATACCAGCTTTGCAACAATTACTGGTTGCAAGCTCTGAGTTGGCAGAGTGCCGTTTTGGCTGAGATCGGTTCAACCGTAGTTCTATTCAAGCACAGTGGAACCCTCTCTTAATATAAGCTTGGCCTGCCCCCATGGCTTGCAGGTGTGTCTTGCCATGCTGCGCCATCTCCTGGGGTGCCCCCATTATTAGTACCACCTACAATGAGAGACTTCCTGCCTTTTCCACTGGTTGCTTAACCTCTGTTATCTGGTTCTTTTCGTGGTACCTTCTGGCAAATTCCACCGGGGTCAGGTAGCCTAGTGAGCTATGCGGTCGCACCTGATTATATTCTTTCCTCCACTCTTCAATCAATACCTTTGCTTCAGTTAAAGTAGTGAAGATCTCCCGATTGAGAAGCTCGTCTCTCAGTTTCCCGTTGAAAGACTCGATGTATCCGTTCTCCCACGGGCTTCCTGGCTCGATAAACAGTGTCTTCACTCCTAATCGTTCCAGCCATTTCCTAACAGCCTTAGCCGTGAATTCTGGGCCGTTATCCGACCTGATATGCTTCGGTATCCCCCTGAAGATAAACAATTCAAATAATACATCAATCACATCCTGGGCTTTGATCTTATGGGCTACCAGAATGGCCAGGCACTCCCTGGTATACTCATCGATAATGGTCAGCATCCGAAAAGCTTGGCCATCGGCGGTTCTAGCAGTTACGAAGTCATAACTCCAGACGTGATCCTTGTGCTCCGGCCTTAATCGGATACACGATCCATCATTTAGCCATAGCCTTCCTCTCTTAGGCTGTTTCTTGGACACCTTGAGTCCTTCCTGTCTCCAGATTCTCTCTACTCGCTTGTGGTTTATCTGCCAACCTCTTTCATTCAACAGTGCCGTAATTCGTCGATAACCATATCTGCCATACTTGGTGGCCAATGCGGTGATATCAGTCACCAGTCTCGATTCTTCTGAACTAACCTCATGACTTCGGCGCTGGGTATTTCTGGTCTGCTCCAACACCTGGCAAGCCCGCCTCTCTGAGACTTTGAGCTGTTCACGTACTCTGGTTATTACCTGCCGTCTCCTGTGCGGGCTTAGAAGTTTCCCCGGGCAGCTTCCTTCAGAATAGCGTTATCCAGGGTGATATCAGCCACCAGCTTCTTCAACCGGCTGTTCTCTTTCTCAAGCTCCTTGAGCCTCTTAGCCTGCTCTACTCTCATACCACCGTATTCTCTACGCCAACGATAGTAAGTCTGCTCGGTAATACTCAGCTTTCTACTCGCCTCACCCACGGTGAGGCCCTGGCTCAGCAGCACTTCGGCTTCCCTTAGCTTACCGATGATTTGCTCCGGTTTGAACGCCTTTTTGACCATCTGATACCCCCTCTTTTTTTATCGCTAGTCTAACACAAGAACTGGTGCCGTTTGAGGGGGGCAGGTCACCTAGACTTCAAGCGTGAAATTCGGCGGACCTTTTTAATAGGCGGTGAACAAATCGATGAATTGTTCAATCGGCATCAACATCTCGAGATAAAATTCCTGTTACACATGGTTGACAAGCCACCCCGTATTAGCTATTCTATTGACTGACTAGCCCACTCTTCGACGATGGTGAATTCCCATCCCCTTGGACCCCAGGACTGGCCCTACAGTATCTTCGTTCATGGAAAGGTAGCGTGCCGTGATGCTCAACAGGAAAGTTAATAGAGGTATTATTCTAGCGGCTGGTGATGGTGACCGCCTGGGCTCTCTGACTGCCATCCGTCCAAAGGTTCTGCTGCCAGTGAATGGCAAGGAACACTTAATAGGGTATCCTATTGAGGCATTGGCAGCCGCGGGAGTTCGTGACATCGCCATTGTGGTTGGTTACTTAGGAGATAGTGTAATAGAAGCGCTGGGCAATGGCGACGGCTTTGGTGTAAGACTGCAATATATTTACAACCCTGATTATCTCGGTGGGAACGCCGTCTCGGTAAGCAAAGTCAGGGCTTGGGCAGCAGGGGAGCCCTTTGTTCTTTGCATGGGTGACCACTTAATAGATAGGAAGATAGTAAAGCGCTTTCTGGACAGGCAGAACTTCAATGAAACGCTGTGTGTTGACTTTGCCCCAGCAGACCGGCTTGATTTTGCTGAAGCAACCAAGGTTACTGTGGATAGCTCTGGCTACATTACGCACATCGGCAAGGAGTTGGCTTACTGGGATGGCCTCGATACCGGCGTGTTTTTGCTCACCGAGAAGTTCCTGGATGCTATAGACGAACTCTTCCCCAGGCTTGGCAGTGATATTGAAATCAGTGACGTTATCCGCTTTTTAGTTGGCCGGGGGCATCATTTTGATACCTGTGATGTTAGCGGCTGTTTCTGGGCAGATGTAGATACGGAGGAAGACCTGAAGCGTGTCACCGCATAGGAAGAGTGAATGGACACCGTATACGATGGCTACATCTCAAAACACGTTAACAGAAAAATGTCAGAGCCGATGGCAAGGTTACTGGCAAAGACACGAGTAACACCCAATCAGATGACATGGGCGGCGTTCGGCATCGCCCTGCTGTCTTTTGTCAGCTTCATTCTTGGCCACAACATAATAGCCGGCATTTTAGTCCAGCTATCATCTATCGTTGATGGTATAGATGGTAGCCTGGCCCGGCTCAAAGGCGCGACCTCGGAGTTCGGCGGCTTTCTGGACTCCGTACTCGACCGGTATGCCGATATCCTAATAGTGCTGGGGCTAACCTTATGGTCTCTGGCCCATGAGACATATTCTGGCATCTGGCTGGCCGGCCTTCTAGCTATCACCGGCACCATTTGTATTAGCTATACCAGAGCGCGCATCAGCCCGAATCATCGGCATCTATTTGATAAAGGATTCAAGTCCCTGGCCTCACGTGATATAAGACTTTTCCTGATAATGCTCGGGGCGGTCATCGGGCAAGCCTACTTCTGTCTTATCGTTATCGCCGTTTTGACCAACGTAGTGGTTTTCTACAGGCTCATTTATATGTATAGATATCTAGGGCAAAAGGACAACCGATCCAAACCTGGCCCGCAAAATAGCGAAGATCCATAAAAATACCGCTAACCTCACTTTCAATTTGAAGTACTTTAGGGATGAGCAATGATTATCCAGTGCGATTTTGATGGCACTATAACCACAAACAATCTTAGCGTTCTGCTTAGAGAAAAATATGCCTGCGGTGACTGGCAAAGGATTGACTCTGACTATCTTCACGGCTATCTGACTGTTGAGCAAAGCAATAAACTACAGTTTGCACTCATTAAAGAACCCAGGGAGAGACTGCAAGCGTTCGTTCGCCAGCACATTGAGCTGAGGCCGGGCTTTGTAGAGTTTGTCAGGTATTGCCAGGAGGGCGCTATCCCTTTTGCTATTGTCAGTAGCGGACTTGATTTTTACATTGAACCTGTATTAGCCGAGATTGGTATGCCGGATTTAGAATTACACTGTGGTCAGACCTCCTTCAGCTACGATGGCATTGACGTATCCTATTATGACCCTGATGGCAACATCATCGACCGGGGATTTAAGAAAAAGCATTTGACCTGGCTCAAGAAACGGGGCAAGAATATCATCTATTTAGGGGATGGACTCTCTGACCTGGAGGCAGCACGCCAGGCTGACCATGTATTTGCTACGGGCCACCTGCTGGATTTGCTCGGCACACAATCAATTGCCTGCAGCGCTTTTTCTGACTTTTACGATTTACTGCGTCAGGTTCGCCTTCTTTGATACTTCAGTGCTTTTCGTTTAAGTTGTATCAGCACCTCTGCCACACAAAACAGAGTATTATATGCATTTAACAAATCACATAAAAAGATGAAATGTTAAATTAAGCAGATGGGACAATTCTTGGCAGGCACCACTAGCCACACCGGTCGAAGTTTATTACCACGGTTACCTCAGCTAATTGCCCTGCCCCTGATTCCTTGGTTAACGGGAAGCCCAAGAATTCTGATCAGGTAGGCTAATGTACTTCTCAACAACTTTGCGGAAATGATAACCGTAGACACTGAGGCTTATTGAAATGGGGAATTTCCGTGGTTGCTTCAGTAGGGTCGAAAAGAACAGCTTCCAGTAGTATCTCCGTCCCTTTTCTCTGATACCCAAAAACCATATCGATTTTAAGAACGCCCTGATATGGTGAGATTGCAGTCTGCCGGCTTTTCTCCTACGAGGCTTATATTCCCTTAAGAATGCCTTGACCCGTTCGTAATATTGCTCGGGGGAATAGATCGTGTTGAGAATGTGCTTATAACCATCAATTAGTGTTTCATAGTTCATCTTGGGAATGAAGTTGAGTGAGCAGTCGGTATTGTTGCCAGTAAAAGCTTCTACCAACCGGTTCTCCCCTTTTAAACGCTGATGTAGTCTTGTACCCGGAGGGGCATTCAGTAGGCCAACCATCGCGGTAACAATACCGCTCTTTTGAATGAAGTTGATCTGATTTTTAAATATGTCAAGCGGGTCGCTATCAAAACCGACAATAAACCCTCCCTGTACTTCCATGCCGTAGTTTTGAATCTTCTTCACTGAAGCCACTAAATCACGATTTTGATTTTGTAACTTGGCACATTCAACCAGGCTTTCCTCATTCGGGGTTTCAATGCCGATAAATACAGTACTGAACCCGGCAGCCACCATCAATTTCATCAGCTCTTCATCATCAGCAAGATTTATGGACGATTCTGTAAACAGCGGAAAGGGGTGTTTCTTTCCTTTCCGCCACTCGATTATCGCCGGAAGTATTTCCAGCTTGAGTTTCTTCTTATTACCGATGAAGTTATCATCAACAACGAACACGCTATCCCGCCAGCCGCGGCGATATAGTTCTTCCAGTTCTGCCAGCAGCTGTTCCCTGTCTTTCGTTCGTGGCGTATGTCCGTTTAACAGGATGATATCGCAGAACTCACAGTTAAAAGGACACCCCCGCGAATACTGAACGTTCATTGACGAATAGGCCTTCATGTTGATGAGAGACCACAGTGGGATAGGGGTCTTGCTGATTTCCGGTCGCGTGTCTGAGGCATACACATGCCGGGCACACCCCTTCTCCAGGTCTTCCAAAAAGAGCGGCAGGGTGACTTCGGCTTCACCGAGGACAAAGTGGTCCACTCCATCAAAATCCTCATGACCGGTAGTAAAGAGGGGGCCTCCGGCAACAATTCTGGTGTTCTGTCCCTTACATCGGGTGATAACTTCCTTAACTGAATTCTGCTGCACCACCATAGCGCTGACAAACACGTAGTCAGCCCATTTGATATCATCGTCAGTCAGTCTGGTTACATTCATATCCACCAGTTTTTTCTCCCACCCACCGGGGAGCATAGCCGCGACAGTCAATAGACCCAGCGGCGGGAAGGCTGCCTTTTTGGAGATGAATTTTAAGGCGTGCTTAAAACTCCAGAAAGTATCCGGGTACTGTGGATATACCAGAAGAATTTTCATAATATTACTCTTATTCTAATGTCCTTTGGAGTAAAAGTCCATGATGGGGATAAGGTGCAAACAAAATAGCTTTTAGCCGCTTTACAATAAGATGAAATGTTCTCCAGATAGCCGCGTAGGTCTCCATTACTAACCGGGATACTTTTCGCGAGTACGGCGTTGACCGATACGAATGGGATGTGTTATTCTGTCACTTACACTAGCTCCAAGTTCGTTCAATAACCCGGATGAGATGGAAGTCAGAGAGCAGCATAACCCTATCAGTCATGGCTTAGAAAGGTTGGGGTGAGTAGGTTGGATTCACGACAATGGCAGCGCTGGTTTCCGGAAGATAAGGACGAGAAGCCCGCACCGCCGGCTAAGCACGGATGGACCACCACTAGAGTATTGTTAATAGTGGCTGGGGTTCTGGCTCTCTTTATTTTCCTAAATATCTTGAAGGGGTTCTATAGTGAGTGGCTCTGGTTCAGCAGTCTGGGTTATGGCAATGTCTTTACTACTATCCTGAAGACCAAGGTGCTCGTCTTCTTCTCGGCAGCCATCATCTTTTTCATCTTATTTTTGGGGAACCTGGTGCTGGCGACACGCTTGGCACCCAAGACTGAGCCAAGTTTTTGGCCCTGGGCCATAGTGCGCCGTATACAGCCGATACTCAGGTGGAATGTTATCCTGGGAACATTACTGCTCAGTCTAATATTTGGTCTGGTAGCCCAGGGGAACTGGGAGGTCATGCTCCGGTTCTTCAACGGGCAGCCCTTTGGCATCACCGACCCGGTTTTCCATAGAGAGATTAGCTTCTACGTCTTCTCACTGCCTTTCCTTCAACTGCTGCGGGGCTGGCTCCTGGGGGCGCTGATAGTCACCCTTCTTGGCAGTGCCGGGGTATATCTTCTCAGCTATACGGTGCAGCGGCTCAAGTTCGACTTTGCCCGGCCGGTGTTAGCCCATATTGGTGGACTGGGTATAGCCATCCTGGGCCTTTTTGCCTGGGGTTACTGGCTTGGCATCTGGGAACTGGTCTTCTCCACACAGGGGGTAGTCTTCGGAGCCAGCTATGCTGATATGCATGCCAAGCTTCCAGCACAATGGATTCTTTTGGCAGTGGTACTCATCTTTATGGGGGTCATTCTGGTTTCCGTATTGCGGCGCAACTCTCGCTGGCTCCTCTACGGCGTCGGGGGATGGATAGTAGCTGCCATTATCGTCGGGGGTATCTTCCCCGGTCTGGTACAGCGCCTTCAGGTGCAGCCCAACGAGCTGGCTCTGGAGACGCCCTACATCGAGTATAATATCCAATTTACCAGAGAGGCCTTTGCTCTGGACCGGGTTGAGGAGCAGCCCTTTCCTGCGGAGGAGGCACCAAGCCCCCAAGACATAGCCCAAAACGAGGTGACCATCGACAACATCAGGCTCTGGGACCATCGCCCGTTAAAGGACACCTATAACCAGATCCAGTCCATTCGACTCTACTATGACTTCCATGATGTTGATGTCGACCGCTATATCATCGATGGCGAGTACCGGCAGGTTATGCTATCGGCCCGAGAATTATCTGTGGAGAAACTGGCTGGAGAGGCGCAGACCTGGGTCAACCGTCAGCTACAGTTCACCCATGGCTACGGTATTGCCCTGAGCCCGGTTAATGAGGTCAGTGCTGAGGGGCTACCTGTATTGCTGGTAAAGGATATACCCCCCGTTGGTGACTTCAATATAGAGCGGCCTCAGATATACTTTGGTGAAAAGACGGATCATTACGTGATTGTGAAAACAAAGACCCAGGAGTTTGACTATCCTATGGGTGATGAGAATATCTACGGTTACTACCAGGGCAAGGATGGGGTTAGCCTGGACAGTTTCATGCGCCGATTAGTCTATGCCTGGCAATTTGGTGACCTTAATATCCTTATCAGTGGCGAGCTAACCCCTGAGAGCCGGGTGCTCTATTATCGGAACATCACGGAGAGGGTGAATCACCTGGCGCCATTCTTGGAGCTGGACAGTGACCCCTATCTGGTGATAACGGACGGAAGGCTATTCTGGATACAGGACGCCTATACCACCAGTGACCGTTATCCCTATTCTGAGCCGCTTGGGAGTATAAATTATATTCGTAACAGCGTCAAAGTAGTTATTGATGCCTACGACGGCAGTGTGACTTTCTATGTCACTGACCCAGAGGATGCCTTGATACGAACCTATCAGGCCATCTTCCCCGACCTCTTCGTCCCCGCCGAGCAGATGCCCGAGTCGTTGCGAGTCCACCTCCGTTATCCCGAGGACATGTTCAATATCCAGGCCAAAGTCTACCAGACCTACCATATGCGTGATGCCCGGGTATTCTACAACAAGGAAGACCTGTGGGCTGTGCCCAAGGAGTTTTATGCCGGCAGAGAACAGCTTATGGAGCCCTACTACATTATCATGCGCCTGCCCGATGAGGAGAGGGAGGAGTTCCTGCTTATGTTGCCCTTCACCCCGGTGAACAAGAATAATACCATTGGCTGGCTTGCTGCCCGCTGTGATGGGGAAAACTACGGGAAGCTGCTTGCCTACCATTTCCCCAAGGAGCGGCTGGTGTATGGTCCCAGCCAGATCGAGAACCGAATCCAGCAGGATACCGTCATCACTGAGCAGCTTGCCCTGTGGGGTCGCGGTGGTTCTCGAGTTATCCGCGGCAACCTGCTGCTGATTCCTTTAGGCGAATCCTTGCTATATGTGGAGCCGGTCTTCCTCCAGGCAGAGACCGGGGGGCTTCCACAGCTGAAGCGAGTTATTGTGGTTGCCGGTGACCGGATAGCTATGGAGCCTACATTGAAGGAGAGCATTGCGGCTATCTTTGGTGCTGAGGTACCACCGACTGAACCCCCCGTGGTCACCCCACCAGCTCCGCCAGAACCAGAGGAGCCGGTAGCTGCTGATATAGCTAACCTGATTGAGGAGGCTCAACGGCACTATAACAAGGCTCAGGAGTACCTCAAGGCAGGTGATTGGGCTGGCTATGGAAGAGAACTGAGTGCTCTGGAGGCGGTGCTGGACCGGCTGGCTGAACTCGCTGCTGAAGAGTAAAGATAGCCGTTGGTTCTACATTCTGGCTTGTATTCTATTTCCCAGGGTCAGGAGTTAGTAGCCGGGCTATAATAGACCTGACGGGTTCCGGTGAGGCGTCATAATCTGGCTGGGGAGCTACTGCTGCCCCGTCAAAAAGACTGCCTGCCGGCCCTCAGGTGGCCCGATTAAGGAAATTGGGGTTCTAGAGAAAGAAGCCCCGTATCAAGGAAGCAAGCATGGGCGGAGGGCACGGCCAATACTCACTGAGCCCGAATATTTTTGAAGGAGATGACATTGATCAGGAGTGTTGGTATTGACCTCAGCCGTACCGGTAGCCATCAGGTTCGTTGCCTGGATGAGCAGGCTAGGCCCTGCGACAGCTTCAGTTTTGACAGTACTCTGGAAGGCCTGGAGAACTTTGAGAAGCGTGTTTTCTTGAATGGTGACACGCCCACCATTATTTTTGAGCCAACAGGTCTGGCCTGGATTCCCATGGCCGTCTATCTCCGGGCTCGCCATCCGGAATGCCAAATGGTGAAAGCAAGGCTGCAGAAGGTAGCTGCCCTCAGGAGATACCTTCGTAGCTATACCAAGAGCGACAGGGTAGACGGGCTCACGCTAGCCAAGATGCCTTTCATTGATGCCGAGCAATTGGATGAAGCCTATCTTCCGCCAACTGAGTATCATTCTCTCCAGAGGCTGACCCGTCAGCGGGAGCGTCTCATGAAGAGCATAACTATTCGTAAGAACCGGATAGGCTCAATAGTCAACGGGTATCTTCCTGACCTTCGAAAAGCTTTTTCCGATGAGTGGTCTGATCGGGCCAGGGCTTTCTACCGGCAGCGGCTAAATCCTTTCACCGTGGTCAGTGATGGCAAAAGCGCCCTCGAGACATTTTTGGTTAGTGTTAAGGCAAAGGGCGCCGTAACTGAATCCCATCGAGTGTATCAGGCCTGCCAGAAGCTCGCGGAGTTCTATGAGAAATCCAAGCCTGCTGGCATGATAGATGAGGACTTCTTTGATGATCTCCAGGATGAGATAGCCTGTGAGCTAAGGCTGATGGAAACTGAGGAAGCCGAGGCAGAAAGGGTATCAGTCCGAATTGAGGAACTCTACGGACATCTTCACCCGTCTGATTACCTGCGTTCTATTCCCGGGATTGGAGTGAGAACAGCCCAGGTCTTTCTGGCCATCATCGGCGATCCACACCGTTTCCGCAGTCAATCTGCCTTCGCTAACTGGACGGGCGTCGTTCCCGGAGCCAGACAATCCGCAGATACCGAGGGCAAGGGACTGAGAATGACCAAGGCAGACCCCTCAATGATGAAGCGAGCTCTATTTCAAGCCGGGGATATTGGCCGCAGATACGACCCCCAGCTTGCTCATCTCTACTATCGGGAGATAGTGCACCATGGCAAGACTC
>JAUVXN010000005.1 GCA_030603605.1 Dehalococcoidales bacterium
ATTAGCCTGTGGTTCCTTGCTGGTAGCGCCGCGCTATTTCTATGGCTATACCAGCTACCTCAACAGCATCAGTGCCCAGTGCTACAAACAGCGGCTCCTTTCCCCAACCTTCCCCTTCATAAAATAGCCTGGGTATGCCACCAGAATCGCTAGCCAGTTGTTTAATCTTCCAGGGCATTGAAGTGCCGTCTTGTTCGGCTACCTCAGCCGGTTCCTTGGTCCGGTCAATCCAGCCAAAAAGTGTGCCCTGCTCGGAACAGTACTTTCGAACGACATCAATCACTGTGGCGTCGCATTTGAAATTTATGCCAGCATTAATTGTGGGGTCGTATTTGCGCACCTCAATAATGAGCCTGGCCATGTGGTCTGATGCTCCCCATTGTGGCATACCTGAGGCATGGGGGAGACCCTGCACCACGGTTATCCTGCCGTCTATGGCGACTACTTCATCAGACGTCTTCGCTCCCGGTAAGGCATAGACCAGATTGACCCTTACTTCAGGCATGAGGAGAGAAAACTCGGAACAATTCTGCAGTATTTGAACTGCACGTGCTAAGTTATCCAGTACCATTTCAGTCTGGTTTGTCACTTTTATCCCTCCAGCGTGCTGAAGTAGGCTGCCCAGAACGGGTCTACCGTAACCGGTACCAATTTCTCTCGTTTGCCGTTCCTGCGTATGAAAACCCTGTCCTTTGGTGTCACCTCACCTATTTCCCAGGCAGCAATGCCGCTTTGCTTCAAATCGGTTAAAAGTTTGGGAGTTTTCTCTGGCGTTGCGGTTATCACCAGTGTCCCTTCGCTTATTGAGGTGAGAGGGTCGATATTGAAATGCTGGCAGACAGCGTCAATCTCTTCCGGGATGACTATCTTTTCCTCAAACAGAGTTACCCCTATTTTGGAAGCCTCTGCTATCTCATAGACGCCGTTAAGCAATCCACCTTCGGTAGCATCGTGCATGGCGTGAGCAGATGGTGCTGCCACCATGGCATCTTTGACCACGGTCATTTCAAGGAAATAGCTCTTGGCTTTCTCAAGGAGGTCCCCGCTTAGCTTTTTCGCCAGTGCCTTCTCCGCCTGGAAAGCCAGGATACCAACAGCCTCAATAGCTGGTCCTTTGGTTACAATGACCCGGTCGCCAACACGGGCGTTGGAGGCTGGGGTGAGCTGGTCTTTAGTACCCAGGCCAATCACGGTACAGCCACCGTTCAAAGGGTAGCCTATCCCGGGGTAAACGCCGGTATGCCCACCAACGATAGCTATACCTAGCTTTTCGCATTCCTGATGGACTTCCTGCCAGATGTGTTCAAGCACAGTGTCTTCGGCTCCAGGCGGTAGCATCAGGCAGATTGTCATGTATCTTGGCTTAACTCCAAGCACAGCTACATCGCTGGCGCAGATATGCACAATAGCCCAACCGAAGTGTGGCATTAGCGCTGGCATGCCAAAAGTGGGGTCTTCGGCGATAACCATGACCTCGCCTTTCGGTAGTTCAATCACGGCAGCGTCAACGCCGTGCCTGGGTCCTATCAGAACGGTACTATCCGATTTGCCTAGTCTGGGGAAAATAACCTTATCAAAAGTTGCTTTGTCTACCTTGCCTATCTCCGGTAACATACTCCCTCCTTTTTGGTAAGCTTGCACTGATTCTCTGCCGGGGGATAGAAAGCAAAGAAAAAACCAGAAGCTGGGACATGATAAAGCCTTCTGATTTCAGTCTAGCACTTCCCTACGCTCGCATTACCGAGTTCAGGTTCCAAGGGTTGTCCTTACTGGACTCTCAGCTTTCCAGCTCCCCCAGTAAATATTCAGTTTCCTTTTTATATCACAGAGAGGGTAACGGTGTCAATCTAATTGCTTTTCAAGAGTGGCGACATAGCCCTGAGCCTAGCTACAAGCGGGGGCAATACCTCCAGAACCCGGTCTATCTCTTCTTCAGTAGTCCACTTCCCCAGAGTAAACCTCAAAGACCCGTACGCCCGCTCAGGGGAAAGCCCCGTTGCCAGGAGAATATGAGACGGCTCGAGGGTTGATGAGGCACAGGCTGAGCCGGTCGAAGCACAAATGCCAGCCAGATCAAGCCCCAGGCACATAGACTCTCCTTCGACAAAATCAACACTTATATTGACATTGTTAGGCAGCCTCTTCTGAGGATGACCGTTTAATCGGGTGTGGTCAATCCGTTCTAGAAGACCGTTAATGAGCTTGTCACGTAGGGGAGTCAGTCGCTCTGCTTCATGGTTCATCTCTTGCTGGGCAAGTTCTGCGGCATGCCCAAAGCCGATAATTCCAGGAACATTATAGGTGCCGGCTCTTTGTCCTCTCTCTTGCTCGCCACCATGAATAAAGGAGACTAGTTTTGTGCCTTTTCTGATATATAATGCACCGACTCCCTTAGGACCGTAGAGCTTGTGGGCTGATATTGACAGTAAGTCCATTCCGAGTTCATCCACGTTTATCGGGATGTGCCCCGCTGTTTGCACTGCGTCAGTGTGAAAATAGATTCCGGCTTCTCTGGCAATCCTGCCTATTTCGGCTATTGGCTCTATGCTACCTATTTCATTGTTAGCGTGCATTACCGAAATCAGGATAGTTTTATCTGTGATAGCCTTTTTGACATCAGAAGGGTCGACCAAGCCATACTCGTCTACCGGGAGGCAAGTTATACTGAATCCTCTTCCCTCTAAAAACTTGCATGGCTCTAGCACTGCGTGGTGTTCAATGGGGCTGGTAATGATGTGGTTCCCCTTGCTACCTTTGGTGAAAGCCACACCCTTTATGGCGAAGTTATCTGCTTCTGTCCCGCCGCTGGTGAAGACAATTTCTTCATCCCGGGCACCAATAAGGTTGGCAATCTTAGTCCTTGATTCTTCTACAGCTCCCTTTGCCTGCTGTCCATAGGAATAAATACTGGAGGGGTTGCCGAAGGCTTCGGTAAAATATGGTAACATTGCCTTCACCACCTCAGGATGTGTTGGCGTGGTGGCAGCATAATCAAGATATATTCTTCTCATTCTAGCCCTCCGCCGTATCTTCGGTGGCTGGGTCGACCCTTATCCCCTTGCTGGTTACCCAGGCAATACCCCGCTCAATGTTGCTCTCTTCTCCCTCCAGCTCGAGCACTATCCAACCCTTATCCTCGGATATATCGGCGCGGCGAATGTTGGTGATTACGTTAAACTGTTGGCCGAAGTTATAGATGATGGGCTCCTTAATTAGCTCTGGGGGGAAGGTAAATATTACATGTCGCTTGGTCATCTCATTCTCCTCTATCCTCTGTCTCACGTTCCTCTTCTCTGGTTAAGTCCCGCTCAATTTTCTTTCTTTCCCTTTTTAACTCATCCTGGGTGATGGCTATACCACTTGATTTTTCCAGTCTCTTCAGGCGCTCTTCGAGTTTATCCTGCTCCTTTAAAACTAGATTGATAGCTTCTGCCACCGGGTCGGGCAGTTTCCCGTGTTCCAAATCCATAAGTGGTTTTCGGCGGTCCTCAACCGTTTTTCCCGGGATGCCTACTACTGTAGCCCCGGGCGGAACCGACCTTATTACCACTGAGCCTGAGCCAATCCTGGCGCCATCACCTATGGTGATGGGACCTAGCGCTATAGCTCCGCTTCCCATCTCCACATTATTGCCAAGGGTGGGATGACGCTTCCTTTTTTCCAGAGTCGTTCCTCCTAGAACTACTCCCTGATACAGCAGAGCATCGTCGCCGATGTCAGATGTTTCCCCAATGACTACTCCAGCCCCATGGTCAATGAAGAATCGTCGGCCAATTTTGGCTCCTGGGTGGATTTCGATTCCAGTCAGAAAGCGATTGATATGTGACAGAATGCGAGCCAACAGCTTAAGCTTATGCTGCCACAGGAAATGAGCTAGGCGGTGAAACCATAGGGCATGTAATCCGGGGTAGCACAGGATAGCCTCAGCTATACTTCTCGCTGCCGGGTCTTTGTTAAAAACTGTATGGATGTCTTCCTTTAAGGTCTTAAACATGGTGGGCGTTTTTTCTGCCTCTATTTTACATAAAGGTAAATCTGCTCTCTTGATTATGCTCTATTATATCTCATTTTTATACTTTCTGTTTGGGTTGATAAAGTTCCTGGAAGAGCCAGGTGGATAGATAGCGCTCACCGGTATCGGGCAAAACTACCACAATAAGCTTATTCTTATTTTCCGACCTTTTGGCTATTTCCAGAGCTGCCCAGGTAGCTGCTCCTGAAGATATACCGGTCAATATTCCTTCCTCTTTGGCTAACCTTCTGGCCATTACTCCAGCATCTTCATCAGTAACCTTAATAATTTCATCAATTAGGTCCGTTCTCAAGACGTCGGGGATAAAACCAGCCCCGATGCCCTGAATCTTATGGGTTCCTGGCTTTCCTCCGGAAAGGACCGGGGAATCTACCGGCTCAACGGCAATAGCCTTAAATTGCGGTTTCTTTAGCTTGATTGCCTCAGCCACCCCGGTAAGCGTCCCCCCGGTTCCCACCCCGGCGACCAGAATGTCTACTTTGCCATTGGTATCTCTCCATATCTCCTCGGCTGTGGTCAGCCAGTGTATTTCTGGATTTGCCGGGTTTTTAAACTGCTGTGGCATAAAGTAGCTGGGGTTTTCCGCTACCAGTTGTTCTGCCTTTCTGATTGCCCCGGGCATCCCCTCCGCCCCGGGGGTTAGCACCAGCTCGGCACCGAAAACAGATAAAAGCTGCCTCCGCTCTAATGACATTGTGTCAGGCATGGTGAGGATAAGCTTATACCCTCTGGCGGCGCAGACAAAGGCAAGGGCAATGCCGGTGTTACCACTGGTGGGCTCGACAATCACCGCATCTTTGTTGATGAGCCCTTTCTCTTCGGCATCCGCAATCATTGCTACCCCTATCCTGTCCTTCACACTGCCTAGGGGATTAAAGGATTCAAGCTTGGCTACCACCTCTGCCTTTGCTCCCTTGGTCACTCGGTTCAATTTGACCAGAGGTGTATTCCCGATTAGTTCGGTAGAATCCCTGGCTATACCTCTGGTTAGCTTTGGTATCTCTACCGTCTTATACTGAAGCCTCTCTATCCCTGGAGTTTTTTCTGCCATTTAGCTTGGCTCCTTTATAAATTTTGGTATCTGCCATATGAGCTGGCGGCGATAAACTTAGATATCATACATTGCTTCTTTAGACTGTTCTTTCTTTTTTTGTCGCTCGACCAAATCTTGCAGGGTTGTTGACTCCAGAACGCCATCTATTGCCTTTTTTATCTCATCCCAGATGTCACGGGTAACACAAAGGTCGTAGCGGGGACAACTTTTTGGATTATTGAGGCACTCTACGGGGGCGGTTGAGCCTTCAAGAAGTGGAATCACCTCAATAAGCTTTACCTCATGCGGGGGTCTAACCAATTGCACCCCACCCCGTGCACCACGGGTGCTCCCGACTATTCCGGCGCCTATAAGTGGGGCGATTAAATGCTCAAGGTAGGGAAGGGAAATATTCTGCCGGCGAGCAATGTCTTTTAGTGGCACCGGTTCTTTTCCCCGATGAAGTGCCAGGTCCAGAAGTGCCATGGTTCCATATCGTCCTCGGGTAGAAAGCTTCACTCTTTTATATCCATTGTTGACTAAATTGATTAGTTTTGTCCAGTTTAACACCGGGAGGAGGGTTTGTCAAGCTTTTAGAAGAGAGGGTTTGCTTTTCTTTAACTCTTCTTACTCTGGGTTAATAAGGTGCGGGTGTTTAAGAGGAGAAGATAAAATGATATTATAGGAAGACAGAATAGACGGAGGTGCTAAATTGCAGATAAAGCTCAGATTTCTTGGTGCCGCCCGGAATGTAACCGGCTCCCAATACCTGCTGGAGTCTAACGGTGTCAGGCTTCTGGTAGACTGCGGGCTTTATCAGGAACGGGAATTCAAAAGCCGGAACTGGGAGCCTTTGTCCTTCTCCTCTCATGCCCTGGATGCGGTTCTCCTGACACATGCTCATCTTGACCATTGCGGGTTGCTTCCCAAACTGGTCCGTGATGGCTTCCGGGGTAAAATTTATTGCACGACTGCTACCGCTGAAATTGCTCAAATCATACTCCTGGATTCGGCAAAGCTGCAGCAAGAAGATGCTGAATTCAAACGCAAAAGACATCAGCGCGAAGGCAGGAAAGGTCCTTTTCCGGAGATTCCGCTCTATACGGTTGATGATGCCGAGGCTGTTTTCCCTCTGTTCTCGGCGGCAGAATACGGAGAGACCATTCATATAGGTGACGGGGTTGAAGCTACGTTCTATGATGCTGGTCACGTTCTGGGCTCGTCCATGATAGAGGTTGTGGTTAGGCAGGGGGAAGAAAAAAGGACGATTCTCTTTTCCGGTGACGTCGGCAGGCGAAACCGGCCGATATTGCGAGACCCGACTATCTTTACTGAAGCAGATTATGTGCTGGTTGAGTCCACATATGGAGATAGGCTGCACCAAAACCTGGATATTGGTGATAGTCTTGCCGAGGTTATAAACTCCACTCATAAAGCCGGAGGAAACCTAATTGTGCCTAGCTTTGCTCTGGAGAGAGCTCAGGAAATTCTGTACTGTCTGAACGAGTTGCTGCTCGAAAATCGTATACCACATATGATGGTCTTCGTCGATAGCCCTATGGCGAATAGCATCACGGAAGTGTTCGAACGTCATCCTGAATTGTATGACAGTGAGATGACCGAGCTAATACGCCAGAAAAAATCCCCGTTTGATTTTCCCGGCCTGAGACAGGTGCGGACAGTGGATGAGTCAAAAGCGATTAATCACATAGTGGGAACTACAATGGTAGTAGCCGGCTCCGGTATGTGTACCGGGGGCAGGGTAAAGCATCATCTCGTAACCAATATTTCCAGGCGGGAAAGCACGGTACTCTTCGTGGGGTATCAGGCAGTCGGTACATTGGGAAGAAGTATCATTGGTGGTGCCAAAAAAGTAAGGATACTGGGGCAGCATTATCGTGTCCGGGCAAGAGTGGCCCAGCTCCACGGTTTCTCCGCCCATGCCGACAGGGATGAGCTTTTCCGATGGCTCTCCGGACTCAAAAAAGCTCCCAGGCATCTGTTTGTTGTTCACGGGGAAGCTGAATCAGCCCAGCGATTTGGCGATTTCCTGAAAGAGAAGACTGGCTGGCAGATATCGGTTCCGGAGTATGGTGCTGAGGCTCTCTTGGAATAGCTATTTTAACAGAGGGTTAATACAAAGTAGTATAATATGTGTAATCAGTTTAGGGGTTAGGGGGGTGTTTGCTATGTGGGTATGGTTTACTACGAACAGCATGTGGATTCTTGTTGCTTCAGTTCTGGTGCTAATTCTTCTTCTTACTGTCGGTGAGCGATTTCGGCATAAAATCATAAAGGCAATGCCTGAGGAGCGGCGGGAGAGAGTGCAAAAAGGTGTAGGTATTGCCTGCTGGACTGTTGAGGGAATCGCATTAGCGGTAGCGGTTCTGGCATTTGTGGCTATCGTATTATCTGAAAAAGGTGTCTATAGCATTATAACCCCAGAAACGATAAAAGTGTGGTTTCTGGAGCATGGTACCAGTATTCTAGTCATAATAGTGGTGGGGATTGGGTTTTGGTATGCCCTGAAGAGCTTCCTGCCGCCGCTGGTGCAACGTGCCATGGCCAAACCCAAACGCGGGGAAAGTAAAGAGGGAATGAAGAGAAGAGCCGATACCTTGCAAGGTGTCTTTATGGGGCTCGGCAAGTTTCTCATTATCCTGTTGGTTATCTTTATGGTTCTGTCTGAGATGGATGTGAATATTGGGCCTATTCTGGCTGGTCTGGGCATTGTCGGCATAGCCGTCGGCTTCGGTGCTCAATACCTGATAAGAGACCTTATTGCTGGCGTCTTTATCCTCTTGGAAAACCAGTATCGGGTGGGGGATGTAGCCCAGGTAGCTGACATCTGGGGGTTGGTGGAGGAGGTAAACCTGAGGAAGACAGTGCTCCGTGACCTGGATGGTACCGTCCATCACGTACCCAATGGTGAAATCAGGGTAGCCAGCAACTATACCAGGCGCTTTGCCAGGGTCAACCTCGATATCCCGGTAGCCTATGGCACTGACCTCGACTATGCCATAAGCGTGATAAATCGCGTGTGTCAGGAACTTACTGCAGACGAGAACTGGCGTGAACGGATTATAACTACGCCCCAGGTGCTTAGGGTAAATAAACTGGGGGACTCCGGGATAGATATTAAGATTTTGGGTGATGTTAAGCCCCTTGAGCAGTGGGCAGTAACCGGGGAGTTGAGGCTTCGCCTTAAGAAGGCATTTGATGCTGAGGGTATAGAAATACCCTGGCCCCATACCAAGGTATTCTTTGGCAACGCACCGCAGAATCCCGAGCCAGGCGGACATTGATTTCAGCTGTTTACCGGTTGACCTTCTCTTGACTAAAGAACGCTGCTTGATTGCATGATTAGTCAGCGCTGCGATGCTGGCGAGGGGGCAGGTGCAGTTACGCCAGTTTCCCTTCGCTGGACAAGCCTGGCCAACCAGATACTCATCTCATATAGAACAATCAGCGGGACAGCGACCAGGCTTTGATTTATTGGGTCAAATGTAGGCGTAATTATAGCCGCCAGGATAAAGGCGAATATAATTGCCGCCTTTCGCTTATCAGAAAGCCACTTCGGCTTGATAACTCCCAGTCTTGCTAGGAAAGTTGTTATTACTGGCATCTCAAAGACAAAGCCGATAGCCAGCAGCAGCCTGGTTACGATTGAGATATAATTCCCAATCTTAATCTGGGGGATGGCTATATCGCTACCAAAGGTGATTAAAAATCTGGTTGCTGGCGGCAGCAGAATGAAGTAGCTAAAAGCAACACCGCCTATGAACATTAGTGCTATCCAGGGGAGTATCAAATACACATACTTTTTTTCCTTGCGGGTAAGTGCCGGCGAGGCAAACATAATACCTTGGTAAACAAGGTACGGCATCGCCAGCACAATACCGCCAGCGAGGCATACTCTCATGATGGTGCCAATCATCTCCGTCATTTCGACGTAGATGAGGTTGATGCCTTCGGCGGGCAAAATCAAGATGTAAAATAGCCAATCGTAAAATATGAAGGAGATGACCGAAGTAATGGCTACGGCGATGACACACTTGATTAACCGATTGCGTAATTCTCCAAGATGACTAAGGAAGGTCAACTTTTTGTCATTGCTCATTTTATTGCTGTTGTCTCTCTGGGTTCTGAGACTGGTCGTCCGGCACTACGCTTGTGTTTTGCCTGTGGCTGACGATTCCCTAGATTTATCTTCACTGTTTTGTCTTGGCTGAGATGGACGGGCCTTTTCTTCCCGGTCTATCTCCTTGGTGACCTCGGTGGTGAAGTCATGGGTTGCCTTTTTCAAGACACGTGTTGCCCTCCCCAGTGTTCTGGCAATCTCAGGTAATTTTCCAGGTCCCCATATTATCAGTGCCACAATAAGGATTAGTATTATTTCTCCGGCACCTACGCCGAAAAATTCCATTGCTTATTCCTCACCTTGTAACGCGGTCTACCTATAACTTAATGCAAAGACAGTTCATTTTTTGAGAACTATAATCCTGGACTTACTAGTTAGAGGTAAAGTTTAGCTCTTGGTGTTTTTCTTGTGAGTGGTCTTTTTGGGCTGTGATTTCTTTGTCTCTTCCTCTTCAACGTCTTCACCACGCTGCGCTTTCCTGAACATTCGTATGCCCTTACCGAGAGCTCCACCGACTTGTGGCAGCTTACCTACCCCGAAGACGATGAGGATAATCACCAGGATGAGGGCAATTTCCCACGGTCCAATGTGAAAAGGCATTACACATCCCTCCTGCCTGTATATTACCTTATTATAACCTTAATTTTGGTTGCTGGCGAGCAGCAATCGTTCTTCACCAGAGAAGACAGACAGGCGACTGCCCCGTGCGTAGCCAATTACGGTAATGCTCAGGTCATTGCCGAGTGAGATAGCGAGCTCGGTTGGGGAACTGCGTGAAACAACAATTGGGGTCCGCATTCTCGCCGCCTTAAGTAGCATTTCAGAAGATACCCGACCCGTGGTCAATAAGAGGCAATCTTGGGTTGGCAGTCTCCTCATCAGGCATTCACCCATAATCTTATCCAGGGTATTATGACGTCCAATATCCTCAGCCACCACCAGTATTTGCTTGCGGTCACACAGAGCTGAACAGTGTATGCCCCCACATTGCTGAAACAAATCCTGCCGCTGGTACAGTTGCTTCATCAGCCTTAGCACTTCTTTCGGTGTGACCACTAAATCTGAATTTACCCTTTGCCCTTGAATTTTGAAACTTACACCGCTACCACAGCCCGAAGTCAACGTGCGCCGTGGCGGCAGTGTATATTCGGTCTTGGTTAGCCTGACATCGGCGATTGGTTCATTTTCACAAACCCGGATGCTGGCTACTTCATGCATGTTAGCAATAATCCCTTCTGAGTACAGAAAGCCGAGGACGAGTTGGGTTAACATAGTTGGGGTACACAGAATAGTAACTGTTTCCTGGCCGTTTATGAAGATGGTCAGAGGCATTTCGCGGGGCGCGGTAGCTTTTTCCCTGCGCCACTCTTCCCCGGAAAAGAGGTTACAATTCACATTCGGGGCAACACCATTGACTAACAATTCATCTATTGTCTTTTCCACACTACTATGCGGTTCCCGTAAATTGCAGGTGAAGTACAGTTACCATAATTATACTAGCGGACAGTCTCATTGTCCAATATAAAGGACTTCCCGGCGCGAATTTACAGACGTCGCCACATATGTTATAATTTTCTGGTTTTAATATTGCAATATAAGGGGTAACGAGGTGTAGTTTGGATAAAGAGAAGAAAACGGACATTATAAACAATTATCAACTTAGCGAAAAAGACACAGGTTCGACTGAGGTGCAGGTAGCCATACTTACCGAGAGGATAAAACAACTAACGAATCATATGGCGGCTAATCGCCATGATTATCACACGCAGCGTGGCTTACTTAAGCTCGTTGGGCAAAGAAGAAGGCTACTGAACTACCTGAGTAAAGAAGATGTAGGTCGATATAATAAACTGATTAAAAGTCTTGGTTTACGTAAATAAAGAGTGAGTAGAGGGTGTTAATGGAACCGCAATCTTTTGAATGTAATATTGGTGGCAGAAATCTGATTATAGAGGCAGGAAAGCTCGCTGAACAGGCAAGTGGAGCGATAACTGTTCGCTATGGGGATACAGTGATTCTGGTTACTGTTGGTGTCAGCAGTGAACCCAGAGAGGGAGGGGATTTTCTACCCTTAACTGTTGACTATGAAGAAAGACTATATGCTGCCGGCAAAATCCCGGGGGGATTTATCAGAAGGGAGGGACGCCCCACTGAGGAGGCAATCTTAGCTTGTCGTCTTGTTGACCGTCCGCTGCGCCCGCTTTTACCCAAAGAATGGCGTAGAGATATTCAGCTCATAGCTACCGTTCTTTCTGTTGACCGAGAGAATGACCCTGACATTCTAGCGGTAATCGGTGGTTCGGCTGCCCTGTCAATATCAGAAGTACCGTTTGATGGTCCAGTGAGTGCTGTCCACATCGGCTATATTGATGGTGAACTTGTATTAAATCCAATATTAGCCCGACTGGAGGATAGCCGGTTTGACCTTGTTGTGGTTAGCACCAAGCAAGCGATTGTAATGCTGGAAGCCGGAGCCAAAGAGATTCCAGAAGATATTGTTCCTCAGGCAATTAAATTTGGGCATGAGGCGAATCAGGATATTATTAAGCTTCAGGAGCAACTTCAGCAGGCGTGTGGTAAACCTAAAGTAGAAGCCCCTAGCCGTGAGATTAGCCCTGAGGTAGTTTCAGCAGTTTCGCCAATCATTGATGAGAGGCTTCCCCAGGTGCTGGGCCTACCGGATAAATCACAGCGTGAACAGGCACTTTCCGAGCTGAAGAAGGAACTTGTGGCGAGTTTAGAAGAGACGTTCTCTAAAGATGATATACTCTCTGCCTTTGAAGCCAGGGCTAGGGTTGAGGTAAGAACTAGTATTCTTAAAGGACAGCGTCTTAACGGTCGTGGTCTGACTGAGGTCCGACCCATTAGCTGTGAGGCGGGACTTTTGCCTCGAACCCATGGTTCAGCACTATTCACCAGAGGTCAAACACAGGTGCTGACAATTGCTACATTGGGCTCTACCCGGCAAGAGCAACGACTTGATGGATTGGGCATAGAGGAGACTAAGCGCTTCATTCACCATTATAATTTCCCCCCCTTTTCCAGCGGTGAGGTGAAACGTTTGGGTTCAACCAGTCGCCGTGAAATTGGGCATGGTGCTCTAGCCGAACGAGCCCTGATACCGGTGCTGCCTGATGATGAGGATTTTCCTTATACTATTCGCCTCGTTTCGGAAGTCCTGAGCTCCAACGGCAGCACATCTATGGCTAGTGTTTGTGCCAGTAGCTTATCTTTAATGGATGCCGGCATACCGATAAAGAGAGCAGTAGCCGGGATAGCTATGGGCTTAATCACTGGTGATAATGGGGACTACGCTATTTTAACTGATATTGAGGGTTTAGAAGATGCTTATGGCGATATGGACTTTAAGATAGCTGGAACCAGTGAAGGCATTACGGCGCTACAAATGGATATTAAGCTCAAGGGCGTCAGCCTGGAAATTTTGGAAAAGATAATAAGTCAAAGCAGAGAGGCTCGTTTGTTTGTTCTGGATAAAATGCAGCAAACTATCAGTTCCAGCCGACCTGAAGTCAGCCATTATGCGCCGCGCATGCATAAAATGACCATTGACCCGGAGAAGATTGGCGCCGTCATCGGCAGCGGTGGTAAGACGATAAGGTCGATTATCGAGGAAACGAAGACGACCATTGACGTCAACAATGACGGTACGGTACTTATCGGCGCTACTGACGAAGAGGCGGCGCGCAAAGCCATCGAAATTATCGAGGGTCTTACCAAGGAAATTGAAATTGGCAGCATTTATACCGGTAAGGTGACGCGTCTGCTGAGCTTCGGTGCTTTTGTCGAGATTCTTCCCGGTAAAGAAGGCATGGTTCATATCAGCGAACTGGCAAACTACCGAGTGCCCACCATCGAGGATGAAGTTAATGTAGGCGACGAGATTACGGTGGTGGTCATCAAGAACGAGGATGGCAAGATAGGGCTGTCCCGAAAAGCCGTCTTTGAAAAGCCGTCCCAGGCGCCCGGGGCCAGGGCAGGAGATTCACCGGGGGCAAACCGTTCTTTTAGAAGAAGTGAAGACCACGCCCCACACCGCCGCTACCCATCTGAGGGTAAGCCACGTTTTCCGGGTAAGGGTCGCTAAAAAACCTCGTTTTCAGCACTGAATTAAAGGGTTCAAGTTATGAAGCCGATAAGGGCGGTAGTTCAAGGTGCATCAGGTAGAATGGGGCAGGAGGTGATTAAAGCCTTGTGCCATGAGCCCGGCACGCAGTTGGTAGGTGCTGTGGACCTACAGGTTGCTCAGGATTATTTAACTTTACCTGATGGCTCTGGTACAGTGCCTTTTTCTTCTAACTTGGACGATATCCTCACCAGTTGCCAGCCTGATGTGCTGGTGGATTTTACTATTGCTCAGGCTACCATGTCAGCAGTGCGTAAAGCCGCGAAGCAGGGGGTTAACCTGGTAATAGGAACTACCGGACTGACTGCTGATGACCTTGATGAAATTGACCGTCTTGCCACGGCTTATAAGATTGGTGCGGTGGTGGCGCCAAACTTTGCTCTCGGCGCAGTGCTGATGATGCACCTGGCCAAGATAGCCGCCAAGCACCTTGATTATGCCGAAATTATAGAGTTACACCACCATCAGAAGGCTGATGCTCCTTCGGGAACTGCTCTTTCCACTGCCAGAGCAATGGCATCAGCCAGGGGTAAACCGTTTCTCCAGCCGTTAGAACAGGGAAAGCCCCCGGATAGTCGGGGAAAGCAAGTTGAAGGGGTAGCTGTTCATAGCGTGCGCTTACCCGGTCTTATGGCACATCAGGAGGTACTCCTCGGCGGACCGGGGCAAACACTAAGCATACGCCACGATACCGTTAGTCGAGAGTGCTTTATACCGGGTGTTATGTTAGCTATTAAGGAAGTGGTAAAGCGCAAGGGGCTAGTCTACGGTTTAGATACTTTGCTTGATTTATGAGGGAATAATGAGGGAATATGAAGTAGCTATTGTTGGTGCTACCGGACTCGTGGGACAGGAGTTCATCAAGGTACTGGTGCAACGTAGTTTCCCGGTGGGCTCAATTCATCTTTTTGCCTCAGACCGTTCCGCAGGTAGAAGATTGGTTGTCAATGACCAGCAGATTGAAGTTAAGGAGACTGTTCTGGAGTCCTTCCAGGGAATAGATATTGCTCTCTTTTCCGCTGGTGCTGAGATTAGCCATCACTTCTCACCGATAGCGGCACAATCAGGAGCGGTGGTTATCGATAATAGCTCGGCTTTTAGAATGATGCCCACCGTCCCGCTGGTAGTGCCCGAGGTCAATCCTGAAGACATAAAGTGGCATAAGGGAATTATAGCTAATCCAAATTGCGCTACTACTCAAATGGTAGTAGCTCTATATCCCCTGCATAAGGCTAATCCCATCAAGCGCATTATCGTCGATACTTACCAGTCGGTGTCAGGCACTGGCTCAGCCGCTATAGAGGAACTAACGGTGCAAACCAAACAAGTGCTGGAGGGGCAGACTACTATCCCCCATGTTTACCCCCACCAAATAGCCTTTAATGTACTGCCAGAGATAGACGTTTTTCTGGATGATGGCTATTCTAAAGAAGAATGGAAAATGGCCGAGGAAACAAAGAAGATAATGCATACTGAAGATATAGCTATTTCGGCTACCTGTGTGAGAGTTCCGGTATTCACCGGACACGGTGAGGCAATCCATGTAGAGTTTTCTCACCCTATGCTTCCCGATGAGGCAGAACGTATTCTTGCCCGGGCTCCGGGAGTTAAAATGCTAGATGACACAGCGATAAGTCTTTATCCTCATCCCTGGTCAATAGCTGGTTCCGATGAAGTTTTTGTTGGGCGTATTCGTCGCGATGCTTCGCATCCCAATGGTCTGGTTATGTGGGTTGTCGCCGATAACCTGCGTAAGGGAGCCGCTCTGAACGCAGTCCAGATTGCTGAAGAGATGATTGGAAGGGGGTGGGTAAGTCCACAGGGGTAGGAAAATGAAGAAACTGGGAAGATTACTGACCGCGATGGTAACCCCATTCAATGAGGATGAGGAGGTTGATTATGGGCAAGCCAAGAAGTTAGTTTTAGCCCTGCTTGATTCAGGGAGCGATGGGGTGATAGTCGTGGGCACAACTGGAGAGTCTCCCACCCTTATCCGAGAGGAGGAGTTGCAACTGTTCAGCGAGGTGAAATCAGCCGTGGGCGACCGAGGGGCAGTAATCGCTGGCACTGGTAGTAATAGCACCGCTGAAGCCTTGGCGGCGACCAAAGAGGCAGAGCGCACTGGGGTTGATGCCTGCCTATTGGTAGTCCCCTACTATAATAAACCTACTCAAGAAGGCTTATACCAACACTTCAAGACTGTTGCTCAGAGTACTAGCTTGCCCTGTATCCCGTATAATGTGCCGTCACGAACTATGGTTAGCCTCTCCGCCGACACGGTTATCCGACTAAGCCAAATAGATAACATCATCGGGATAAAGGAAGCCAGTGGTAATCTGGAACAAGTGGCTAAGATTATCAGTGGCGCTAAGGAGGGTTTTCTTGTCTGGAGTGGCAATGACAGTGATACCCTACCCATACTAGCCCTGGGCGGCTATGGCGTCATCAGTGTTGCCTCCCACCTGGTTGGCAACCAGATTAGGGAAATGATTGATAGTTTTGTTGGTGGCAAGGTTGATGAAGCGGCAAGTATTCACCGCCGACTTTTGCCTCTGGTTAATGCCTTGTTTATTGTCTCCAACCCCATCCCGGTAAAGTATGCCCTTAACCATATCGGTTTCAATGTAGGTAAGCCACGCCTGCCTCTTACTGAACTTGAACCCGATGAAGAATCAGCAGCTATCATCAGGGAGACCTTGAAAAACTACAGGATAGACCTGCCTATTTAAGTACGGGAGTCATTACTTTTTACATGGTACTCCGCAACAAGAGCAACGGGTAAGGAAGGCTTGCCTGAGTTAGCTGAAGAAGAGGAAATACGAGAGGGGCGGAGCCCCTCTCTTCACTTCTTTCCCCCTCTAGAAGATAGGCATCTTGAAGATGGTTTGTTCTCGTCTCATTCCCACTGAGATGAGGCCGATAGGGCAGGCAATGAGTTCTTCCAGTCTGGCTAGATACTGGCGAGCCTGAATGGGTAATTGGTCATATTGTCGAATATCACTTATGGGAGTTTGCCACCCGGGTAGCTCCTCATAGATAGGCTGGCATCTGCCTAAAGCGGTCACATTAGCCGGGAAATAATCAATAGTATGTTCATCCAGCTTGTAGCCCACGCATATCTTCAGGCTAGGCAAGGTGTCAAGAACGTCGAGGCGAGTGATTGCTGCCCGGGTAAAGCCGTTAATTCGGGTGCTGAATTTAGCGGCAATGGCATCGAACCAGCCACAACGGCGGGGCCTGCCGGTGGTTGTGCCGTATTCATGACCCTGTTCCCGAATCAGGTTGCCAGTTTCATCCGTCAATTCGGTGGGCATTGGACCACTACCAACCCGGGTGCAGTAGGCCTTAAACACACCTAAAGTTTGATTAATCTTGGTGGGACCCAGGCCGGCACCTAAGCAGCTTCCCCCTGCCAGTGGTGAGGAGGATGTAGCATAAGGATAGGTACCAAAATCAGGGTCAAGTAAAGTCCCCTGAGCTCCTTCCAGTAGAACCGGTTCCCCACGGTTCAATGCTTCCTCCAGCATTATAGTTGTCTCGCGAATATAAGGAGCCAGTTGCTCTCCAAACTGGCAATACTGACTGTATATGTCGTCCTCGGATAAAGGGCTAACCCCGTAAACCTTGGTTAATATGGCGTTTTTGTGGTTAAGTATAAAGCGAAGTCGCTCCAGTAATCCCTCTTTGTCCAAAAGGTCGCTGGTTCTAATGCCCAGTCTGGCTACCTTATCGGCAAAGGCAGGGCCGATGCCCTTGCGAGTGGTGCCCAATGCCTTTCCTCCTCGCAATTCCTCCTCCAGACCATCAAGAAGAACATGGTACGGCATGATTAAATGAGCCCGGTCACTGATAAATAGCCTGGAAGTATCCACACCACGCTGATTAAGCTGGTCTATCTCATCAATCAACGCGGTAGGATTAATCACCACTCCATTCCCAATAATACAGATAGCCTGGGGAGAGAAAATACCAGCGGGAACAAGGTGCAGTTTAAATTCGCCATAGCGGTTAACTACGGTATGCCCAGCATTATCACCGCCAGAAAAACGTACTACCATCTTTGTTTTCTCAGCCAGCAGGTCAACTACCTTACCCTTCCCTTCATCTCCCCACTGAGCTCCAATCACAGCAAGAACTGGCATTTTTTCTCCCTTAAGTTAAAGTAAGCGCAAAATACTTCTTCAGGCTTTATGGCAAAACTGTTGAAAGTTAGTCAGGCTTCGTTTGGTGCCACACATGAAGCAATCTCTGACCAGCAGTAAAAAGGCTAAATAATACTATAATACATAAGGCAATAATTAAGGCGTAATCAATCTGGCTCAGCAAAAGACCTAATGCCAGAACAATAACCCTCTCTGTCCGAGTGAATAATCCCACCTTGCAGTCCAGGCCTTGTGCTTCTGCCCTGGCTCTAATATAGCTCACCACTAGTGAACTGGGCAAGGCAATACCAACCAGCAAAATTCCGAGGGCTGATTGTTCTCTGACGTATAATATCAAAATGCCCAGTAACAGTACTACCTCAGCAAAACGGTCAAGTGTGGAATCAAGGACGGCACCAAAGTTGGTAACTTGATTGGTGCGACGCGCCAGAGCTCCGTCCAGCAGGTCAAAGAGGCCGGCGACAAGCACCAGGAGACCGGCAGCAAGAAGGTGTCCAGTAATAATAAGTGCTGCCGCGCCAGCAGATAGCAGAAATCCAAGCCAGGTTATGGTGTTGGGTGTTATGGATGTCTTAGCCAGAAGATGCACTACCGGTTGGGTAAGGTAGTAGGCTGCGGTTTTACGAACCTCAGCTAACTTTGTCACTGGTCTTTGCTTTCCCGAAGCAATATTAACCGAACTATCTTCCATATTTAACTTAAACCAAGCTAACTTTAGTTTCTCGAAATCCTTCTTTCATTGGTGACTTACCAAGTACCTCAAGATAATAATTCATTACCCTTTGGGCAATGTGTTCCCAGTCATATTCCACTGCCTTAAGTCTTCCCTTGGCTCCCATCTTCTGCCGAAGCGGTTCGTCAGTCGATAGAGAGAGTAGGGCTTGGGCTAATTTTTTTGCGTTTTTGGGTGGAACTAATAGCCCCTCAACACCATGAGTCAGTACACTGTTAAAACCTTCTATATCTGAGGCAACAACTGGCGTACCGGAAGCCATAGCCTCAAGCAGGACTATGCCGAAACTTTCCCTACCAGTGGCTGGGGAACAGACAATGTTGGCAGTCTTATAGTATCTGGGTAATTCATGGTAAGTTGTATAACCAGTAAAGACAACATCCTTTAGGCCGTTCCGCATAATTCGCTTCTCATACTTGTGTCGCAGTCTTACGCCTGGCCCGGCAATGATAAGACGCGAGTTAGGAATTTCCTGTTTAACTTGCTCATAAGCTGCAAGCAAATAGTCCAGGCCCTTTCGCTTCTCCAGACGACCAACAAACAGGATGTTTAACTTCCCGTCAACGAATTCATCAATTGGTGATACACTGGGGGAAAAATGCGCTAAATCTACGCCGTTAGGGATGATAGTGTAGTCTTCGGGGAAATACTTATTCACATATTCCAGGGCTGGCTTGGACACGGCAATTTTACCATCAAGCTTGTGAAACCACTTCTTCAAGAGTAACTTACCAATAGGCGTGCCAAAGCTGTACCAGGGTTTGCCGCCAGAGGCATGAAAGGTGCCTACATTTGGCACGGATGACAAGCGGAGAACGGTAGTGCATAGCATTGGCATCAAAGGTTCATGAAGATGGCAAATATCAAATTTCTCTTGGTCAAGGATAGTCTTTATTCTGGATGACAACCATGGCGATAAAGTAATGCGAGCAATAGAACCACTGACCGGAACCGGTCGGGGTTTACCTACAGGTATAAACCTGTCACCAAAGGTGGAGACGGCTTTAGATGCCGGAGCAACGACCTTCACCTCGTGACCCATCCGGGTGAGATGATGTTCTAGGCAGGAAATGTGATTGCAAACACCCCCGGGATAACCGAAGTCATAGGGGGAGACTAATGCTATCTTCATAGGTAGCTGCTTAAAACCTCCCTGGGGAATTACTCAGGCGATTCTTCCTTCTCAGCTTGCTGATTGGCGACAATAAACTCCTCTACCATGCGGTGAGCTTCGTCATCTGTATATTGGATGGGTGGTGACTTCATAAAGTAGGCCGATGGAGCTACCAGTTCCCCGTTCAATCCACGGTCCAGGGCGAGTTTACAGCACCTTATGGCATCAATGACTACGCCGGCTGAGTTTGGGCTATCCCAAACTTCCATTTTCAGCTCGATTTTTAGGGGAACGTCGCCGAAGGTACGTCCTTCCATCTGGATGTAGCAGAACTTTCTGTCATCCAGCCATGACACGTAATCACTGGGACCAACGTAGATATCATTGGGGTCAATCTTGTAATCCAGCTGGGAAGTAACCGAGTTTGTTTTGGATATCTTCTTTGACTCGAGGCGCTCTCGCTCGAGCATATTATAGAAATCGGTATTGCCGCCGAAGTTCAGTTGATAGGTTCGCTCCAGTTTGACGCCGCGGTCTTGAAACAGTTTGGTAAGCACGCGATGGGTGATGGTGGCGCCAACCTGAGATTTTATATCATCACCAATGACCGGGAGACCGTGTTCAGCAAAGCGCTTCTGCCAGTACTTCTCACGAGCAATAAAAACAGGAATACAGTTGACAAAGCCGCAGCCAGCCGCCAGCACCTGCTCAATATACCATTTAGTCGCCTCTTCACTACCAACGGGCAAATAGTTAAGCACGACATCGGTTTTGGTTTCCTTGAGGATTTTAACTATGTCTGCGGTTGGTCCCGGGGCTTTCTGTATTATTTGAGACAGGTACTTACCCAGGCCGTCGTGGGTCATACCTCGCTGGACTGTGACACCAGTAGCTGGCACTTCGCAAAATTTGAAAGTGTTGTTAGGCGAAGTAAAGATTGCCTCTGCCAGATCTTTGCCAACCTTGTTTTTGTCAATATCAAAAGCAGCTACGAAATTGATGTCACTTATGTGGTATCCGCCGAGATTGACATGCATCAGCCCCGGCACGAATTCTGTCTCTTTCGCTTTCTTATAGTATTGAACACCCTGGACCAGTGACGAACTGCAGTTGCCCACTCCTATTATGGCTACATTTATCTTGCCCATAGTTTAATTCCCTCTCTTTCCAGCAAGATTAAGAAATATATCATGCAAGGCTTGCTTTTATACTATTACTCATTGCTCTTACTAACCACGCAATAAGAGACTCTTTAAATTCTGTAAGGGAACCTGATAATAGGTCATCCTTGACTGGGAAAAGCCTCTGCCTAATCATCAACTCCTTCAGTCCCTAGCCCACCAAGTAGGCACTAAGCTTGCGGTATTAATTTGGGTAACACTACTTGCTTTTAAGTCTTGACTATAAATCTCCAAGTGTTGATTAAAATTTGCTTCCAGCAGTCAAGTTTAATGAGAAAATTAAATTAGCTTTTACCGATTCTAAATAGTTTAGTCCCACACTTGGGGCAGATCCCTCGCGTAGCTGGCCTCCCATTCTTCAGGGTAACCCGTTCTGGTTTTTCTATCTCCCTTTTGGCTTTACACTTAAAGCAATATGCTTGCACCTTGGCAACACCTCCTTTTTGGCATCGGTTGAAACTATACCCCTTTATGCGCACACTGTCAAGTATTTAAGGAATATAAAATGAGAGTCTGGCTTACTAATTGGCTAGTTTAGCTATAGAAAAACCTTCTCCGGCTGCCACTGCCCTATTTCTGGGTATAAGCGTAGTACACCTAAGAAGTCTCCATTGAGGGTATAGGCACGGCAATGAGTTTCAACAGAAGTTCGTACTGGGGGGTGTTGTTTGAGGTAACTAGTTATTCCTCTGCTATTAACACTTTCTAAAGGTACAGGCGCTCCCTTCCTGATAATATGTTCGGTGGCATCACTGACAACCATAGCTCTCCAGTGTAAAAGCACGGTGTCTATAGGATGAACAAAGTGTTGCCAGTACCCGTAGCGGAAAGAGTCCTCAAGCTGGGGTAATGAAACTGCGGTCTTTACCGCAAAAGGGCCGTAACTTAAACGGATGAGGCTTTTTAAATTAGCGCCGCAACCCAGGGACTGCCCTAGGTCATGAGCCAGCGAACGGATGTAGGTGCCCTTACCGCATTCTACTTTTACGGTAACTACTGGCGATTGCCAGTCTGTAATCTCCAGATTATAAATTCTGGTCGGTCGACTTTTCCGCTCAACCTTGATGCCAGCCCGTGCTAGTTCGTATAGCCGTTGACCTTTGTGCTTTACCGCACTATACATTGGCGGGATCTGCTGGGTTAAACCGCGAAAAGAAGCAAGTGCCGACTCCAGTTGTCCTCGGCTAATGCGGGAAGGGTCTCCCCTCTGGGTAATCTTGCCGACGGCATCGTAGGTGTCGGTAGCTACGCCCAATTCGATTTCAGCCTGATAAGTTTTGGTGGCATCTGCCAGAAATTCGATAACGCGTGTTCCCTGCCCGAGACAAACCGGTAGAACACCTGTAGCCGCCGGGTCGAGGGTGCCGGCGTGCCCCACACGCCGTTCCCCGCTGAGCCGTTTTACCATGGCCACAACACTAAAAGAGGTCTTACCCCAGGGCTTATTAATGTTTAGTATGCCATCCACAGTCAGCTCCTATGAAAGGGGTTTTGATGGGTGAAGTCCCTCCAACTTCTCTCAAATGACGCGGTTTTCAGTGGTCCTGTGAACTGACCTGGTCGATTAGCCGCAGGAGGTGGTCTCCCCGCTCAATAGAATCATCCCAGTAAAAGCTTAACTCGGGAATGCGTCGTAGTCTCAGATGCTTAGTCAGTTCTTTACGGAAGAAACCAGATGCTGCAGTTAAGGCGCTTAGCATCTCTTGTTTCTCCTCCTGGCTACTTATACAACTGACAAATATCTTGGCATGTTTCAGGTCAGGAGAAGTGGAAACCTCGGTCACCGCAATAAAAGTGCCAAGTCGTGGGTCTTTGACTTGGCGCTGAAGCAATTCGCTAATTTCCCGACGAATGAGATTATTTACCCGCTCAATACGATGTGCCATAAAGATTACCTATCGCCTATTAGCCAGCTTTCTCATGGCTAAAGAATTCCAGTATATCACCAACTTGAAACTCATCAAAGTCGTTGACGCCGATACCACACTCGTAGCCAGTTGTTACCTCTTTAGCATCATCCTTAAAACGCTTCAGGCTGCTAACTGTAGATTCACGCACCATCTCTTCTCCTCGCCGCACCCTGACTGAGGCACTACGGCTTACCTTACCTTCAGTAACATAGATGCCGGCTACTTTTCTCCCTTTAGGTGCAGGGAAAATAGCTCGCACCTCGGCGCGTCCCTCGATGACTTCAATATAAGAGGGCTCCAGCATGCCTTTGAGTGCCTTGTCCACATCATCTATCAAATTATAAATCACATCATAGTAGCGGATATCTATACCTTCCGCATTAGCCAATCGGCGTGTTCCTTCCTTAGCGCTAACGTTAAAACCAATAATGAGCCCCTTAGAAGCAATAGCTAACATAACATCACTGTCGGTAATATTGCCGGTGCCACTGTGGATAATCCTGACCTGAACTTCCTCTGTAGCCAACTGTTCCAAGGAATTTCTTATTGGTTCTAAGCTACCTTGAACATCAGTCTTGAGGATAACATTAAGCTCTTTTATCCGGCCGGCACTTATCTGGTCGTAGAGATTACTAAGGCTTACTGATTTCGCCTCCAGTGCGGGCTTCTGCATCTCCAACTTACGCTTTTCCATTAGGGCTTGTGCTCGGCGTTCATCAGCTACAGCCATTAGGGAGTCCCCGGCTTGGGGGACATTACTTAAGCCAAGGATTTCAACCGGTGTGGCTGGCCCAACCTTCTTTACTCGCTTACCCATATCATTAAACATAGCTCGTACTCTACCCCAGGTGGTGCCAACAACGATAGTGTCGCCAATCCTTAGAGTTCCTGTTTGAACTAGCACTGTAGCTAATGGTCCTTTGGACTTATCCAGCTTAGCTTCGATAACTACCCCTACCGCGGCGTGATGTGGGTTTGCCTTGAGTTCCTCTACTTCGGTCACTACCAGCAGATTTTCCAGTAGCTCCGAAATACCTGTCTTCTCTTTAGCCGAAACTGGAATACAGACTGTATCGCCTCCCCACTCCTCGATAACCAAACCGGCATCGGATAGCTGTTGTTTAACCAGCTCTGGGTTAGCATTGGGCTTGTCAATTTTATTGATAGCTACTACGATAGGCACTTCAGCTGCTTGGGCATGGGCTATAGCTTCCAGAGTTTGTGGCATTACTCCATCATCAGCGGCCACTACCAGAACAGTGACGTCGGTTATCTGGGCTCCATGAGCTCTCATGGCCGTAAAGGCTTCATGACCGGGTGTATCTAAGAAGGTAATCTTTTGCTCATTGACCTTTACTTGATAGGCACCAATGTGCTGGGTAATGCCTCCAGCTTCAGTATCCATTACATTAGTTTGCCGGATAGCATCAAGTAATCTAGTCTTACCGTGATTAACATGCCCCATAACAGTGACTACAGGGGGTCGTGGTTGTAGAGCCCCGGCCTCTTCACGCTGGAGTGGTTGGTACCTTCTGCGAACTGGCCGAGGCACCGGATGGGCTTCATAATCATAAGCTGTAGCCACCGCTGCTGCGGCTTCATAATCAATGACCTGGTTGATATTAGCCATAATGCCATTTCTCATCAGTTGCTTGATAATCTCTATGGCACTAATTTGCAAAAGGTCAGCCAATTGCCTCACGCTTAATGAATGAGGAATCTCAATCGGGCGTGCCTTTACTGTTGAAGGACTTTCACTGACCTCCTTGGTCACGGGCTCTGTCGCATCATCCGACTTGCTCACCTTTGCCACTAATTAGCTCCTTTTAGATGCTCTCTGGCATAATTAATAAGTTGCTCTCGATTATCCGAGGTAAGATGGCTTCGCAAAACATACTCTAGCCGATTACCTTTTAGTCCAGCCTGCCAGCACTCACTGACTCGGCATAAATAAGCACCACGTCCAGCTTTCTTCCCGCTGGTATCAATCTCTATATTACCATCGGGAGTACGAACCAAGCGAATCAACTCCTGTTTAGTCCTTACCTTACGACAGGCTACACAGGTCCGCTGGGGTATATGTTTAGTGGAAACAGGGTGGGGACTAATATTCCTCTACCTCCTCAATAGTGTCTGGCTCTCGGCGTCGTTTCTTAAGCTTGATGCCATCCTCGGCTCTTACCTTAGCATAAGTGCCTTTCTTCTTCCTTTTTGGTTTAGCCGTGGGCTTAACCGGCCCGGGTACCGAGATATCCTCAACAAACCTAAGCTGAGGTTTCTCTTTGGTTGGCCGGGGTTCAAAGAGAACTGGTGGCGGAGTAAGTGTTTCTTCAGGAGTCGGTGAGGGTTTGGCTACCTCGCCCTCTGGTGCCTCGGCAGACACTGAAGCTGGTTCCATAATAGCCGGTATTTCGGCGGCAGGTTCCTTCTCAATTATAGCCTCTTCTGCCTCTTCTTCTTTTTTCTCCTCCTTGGTTAAGAGCTTAGCTTTGGCTATCTTCTCTGCCTCAGCCGCTGAGGCACTCTTAATGTCAATTCGCCAACCGGTAAGCTTGGCGGCGAGCCTAGCATTCTGTCCTTCCTTACCGATGGCTAGCGATAGTTGTTTATCAGGAACAACAACAGTAGCTATCCCCTGCTCAGCATCAAGTTCAACGTTTAATATCTGGGCCGGGCTAAGAGCATTGGTAATAAAGACTGAGGCATCTGGATTCCACAGAATGACATCTATCTTTTCACCGTTTAGCTCATTCACAATATTCTGTATCCTGATGCCACGTAATCCAACGCAGCAACCAACCGGGTCAATACCTTCCTGGCGTGCGGCAACAGCCACCTTGCTCCGAAAGCCAGCTTCACGGGCAATCGATTTTAATTCCACTGTCCCGTTGAAGACCTCGGGGACCTCCAGCTCAAAAAGACGGCGGAGTAAATCCGGATGAGAACGCGATACTATCACCCGGGGTCCTTTAGCGGCCTGAGCCACCTGCAGAAGGCAAACCTTAAGCCGTTGGCCTACTCGATATCTTTCGTTACGCATCTGCTCTGCCACAGGCAATACTGATTCTGCTCTGCCCAGGTCAATAAAGACCTGCCCCGGCTCAATACGCTGCACCACCCCACTGAAAACATCACCCTCCTTATCGGCATATTCCTCAAAGATAGCGCTATGCTCGGCTTCATGAAGACGCTGTAAGATAACTTGTTTTGCTGTCTGAGCGGCAATACGCCCGGCATTATGTGGGGTATCCTCTACCATGATAGTGTCGTCAATTTGTGCATCTGAGTTGATTCGGTGTGCCTCGTCCAGTGATATCTCACGGCGGCTATCGGATGGCTTCTCAACTACAGTTTTCTCAGTCCACACTTCAACTTTGCCATTAGTAGGATTAATTTTAACCGAGATATTTTGATTGGGGGCAAAATTATCCTTCTTGTAGGCGGATACCAGCGCTGCTTCTACGGCGGCAAGAACTACTTCCCTGGGCAGGTTCTTCTCTGCCGAGAGTTGAGTTATAGCCAGTAGAAAGTCACTCTTCATCTCAGTTTAAATCTCCCTATTAATTAAAAAAGTGGGACGAAACCCACTTAACTAGTCAACTCTTGCAGTTCGTAAATTGTAACATGACTTGGCTTAAAATTCAAGCCCCTGGTTAAAAAAATTAAATAATCTTATGCGCTGGCTTGATTTTTTCCGTAATCCCTTTCCCCAAATATCTTACTGCCTATTCTCACTATATTAGCGCCTTCCTCCAGGGCGATTTTATAGGAATTTGTCATCCCCATTGAGAGATAGCTCATTTCTGTGGCGGGTAAATTAAGTTTCTTGATTTTCTCAAATATTTTTTTCGTTTCCACGAAATAGGGTCGGGAATCTTCCGGATTTCCAAAACGGGGTCCCATTGTCATCAGACCCATTATCCTGATATTTTGGCAAGCTGAAATCTCTCTGGCCAGTTGTTCAGCATTCTCCGGGAGTACACCCGCTTTTTGCAATTCTCGACCACTGTTTATCTCGATTAATACTGGCATTGTTTTGCCAATTTGAGCGCATCTTTTATCAATCTCCCCGGCTAATTCAATGGAATCAATGGTTTCTATCACATCGAATATCTTTACCGCTTTTTTCACCTTATTTTTTTGAAGATGCCCTATGAAATGCCATTTCGCCTTGTTGCCGACTACTTCACAGGCTCTCTCGGCTTCCTGGACGTAGTTTTCTCCGATAATTTTTATGCCGGCTTCAATTGCCTCCAGGATTTCTTCAGGGTTTCTTGTTTTGGCGGCGGCTACTAATTGAATCCCGTCAGGCAATTCACTTAATATTTGACTAACATTCTGCTTAATTGTCATCAGTAATAGCTATTTTACATCAACAGCCTGGCTAACTCAATATCTGTAGCCTTGTTGAGGCACCTGTGGTAAAATGGTAGCGCGTGTCTGGATATTCCTTGTCTCCCTGAGATGAGGAAGGCAGACGGCATATCTTTGCGGGGGAGTGTCGGAACTGGCAGACGAGCATGACTTAGGATCATGTGCCGCAAGGCGTGGGGGTTCAAATCCCCCCTTCCCCACCAGGCTAGATAACGTAACAGTGCTGAATCATACTTTACTGAGTTTATGCCGGCAGCGGTGATTCATAGTGGTCTAAATATTCCGGTTATTCTGATGCATAGAGGGAGGGATAATTAATGAATCTAGGACTGATGCTGGAGAAGACAGTAAACAAGTATGCGGGAAAGACGGCTATTGTTATGGGTGAGCGTCGGCTATCCTATGCCGAGCTGGATGAAGCCTCAAATAAGTTTGCTAATGCCCTGATAAAAATGGGGGTGAGGAAAGGCGACCGGGTGGCAATATTATCAGGTAATAGTCCGGAATTTGTTACTACCTATTTCGGGGTAATCAAGGCTGGCGGCATAGCTGTTCCTCTGGATATTAGATACAAGGTTGCAGAGTTAGCCTCCTTATTTGATAGCTGTCAGCCAAAGGTTGTGGTGGCGGAAAGCGACCTTCTGGAGCCGCTGGTTTCAGCCTTATCCCGATTTGAATCTGTTGAGCACGTCATAGACTTGGATTCTAGCTATCAGGAGATTATGGCAAGGAGTCCAGCACAGAAGGTTGAGGTAGCCCTTGAGCCTGACGATATAGCTACTGTTTCCTACACCGGAGGACCTGCCAATCGTCCCCGGGGAGCGGCGTTGTCGCATGGTAGTCTTATTATTGAGGCAATCATATCCGCAGC
>JAUVXN010000120.1 GCA_030603605.1 Dehalococcoidales bacterium
AGGCTCCGCCTTCATCCTCGGAGGACTGGCTACCTGGCCGTTTCATTCCTGGCTGCTGACAGTCATCGTCACCAGCATAATCTGTGTCGCCTATGTGGCTCTTGGCAGAAGGTATGTCCACAGGTGGACTATGGTAAGCAAAGCAAAAACGAACATTGATGCCATCATTGGCCGACAGGGAATTGTGCTGAAAAGCATTGCCAGAAATGCTGACGGTTTGGTTAAGGTTGGCAATGAGCAGTGGAGAGCCAGAGCCGAAGAGGACATCAAGGAAGGGGACGAAATAGTTGTTACTAGCGTCAGCGGCGTTACTTTAATCGTCGAAAAAATCAAAGGAGGTGATTGAAAATGGGAGCAGGAATTATAGTCCTCATAGTCATCCTGGCACTGGTGGTATTGGTCACACTTGTCAAGTCAGTGACCGTCATTCACCAGGCTGAGAAGGGCCTTGTAGAGAGGTTTGGCCGGTACAAAGAAACCCTGGACCCGGGGCTCAGGTTCCTCATACCTTATATGGACTCCCTGAGAGCAAGAATAGACATGCGGGAAACTGTCATCGATATAGAGCCCCAGCCGGTCATCACCAGGGACAATGTCACCGTAACCGTAGATGCCGTGGTCTACTACTATGTAACCGAAGCCAAGGCCGTCAGATACGAAGTGGCCAACTTCTACTCGGCCATCAGCAAGCTGGCACAGACAAACCTCAGAAACGTAATCGGTGATATGAGCCTTGATGAGACATTGACCTCAAGAGAGCGTATCAATGCAGCACTGAGGGACACCCTCGACGAGGCCACTGATAAGTGGGGGGTAAAGGTAACCAGGGTGGAGGTCAAGGAGATAGAGCCACCCCGTGACATCTCTGAGGCGATGAGCAAGCAGATGAAAGCGGAAAGAGAGAAGAGAGCCACCATCCTGGAAGCAGAGGCCTACCGGGAGAAGCAGATACTGGAAGCTGAGGGGGATAAACAGAATTCGATACTGGTGGCTGAAGGCGACAGGCAGGCGGCGATATTGAGGGCCGAGGGCGAGGCTCAGGCGATAGAAAATGTGTCGAAAGCAGCCGATAAGTTCTTTTTGGGTAATGCTCAGTTGCTGAAACAACTTCAAGTAACTCAGGCCTCCCTGGAAGATAATACAAAGCTAGTTATGTCCGACCAGTCAAGGCTGATTAATGTTCTGGGACTTGGAGAAGCGCTAGCTGGAACGCAACCAAAGTCAAAGTAAGCACTCGTCTTGAGATAACATAGTTCTCTGTTGGGTATGGGAGCTAAGAAAATGAGACAGGGGCACTAAAATCGCTCACAATATAGCGGTGGCTGGTGCCCTTTTTGGGTTTGACCAGATTATAGTCTATCGGGCAATTTGATAGAGGGCTATCCCCCATTTTCTGGAGTGAGCTTGCTTTAATCGCTGAAGGTGCGCCTGAAATGGGGGTGAGGTGATATTTTCAGTGGACATTATTACAGCATCTTCTTTATTATCTATATAGTAGTTGTGGCGTAGACCTGCTTGGGTGAAGCCATACTTGCAATAGAGACTCTGGGCAATAGTATTGGAGGCACGCACCTCTAGGGTAATAATACGGGCATTTAGCTCTGTAGCCAGGTTTATCATAGATATAAGCAGTAGCTCCCCTATCCCTTGGCGACGATGAAGTTCCCGCACTGCGATGTTGGTTATGTGAGCTTCCCCAGCCATAACCCAGAAACCAGCAAAACCAGTAATATACTGTTTACCTGATTTAGGCAGTTCATGGCCAAAGAAACGGTTATAGTCAAAAAGACGCCCTACCCTGGACGCTAGTCCGGGGAGGTCTTTCTCTAAAGAAGCCTCCACCTTGGGCTCCTCAACTCTTTCCGCTTCATCGCAGGCTACGATATAATGGGCTAACCGATTTTCTAGCTCACGCTCGTAGTTAACCGGTGGCCACAAGGTAGGAAAGGCTTTACGGTCAATCTCAGTGACCTGGGCAACATCTTCTCTGCGCATTAAACGCACATAGCAAGCCAAGTTCTTATCCCCTTAAGAAAGTTTTAATTTTGGAATTATTGTAGCACATTCTATTTATCAACATTTACTCCTATTAACCCAGATTGAAACCTATCTTTTCACCGTTTCCTTCGTTATACTATATGCACAGGGTAACGCCATAATTGCCGTTAAACAGCAGGGGGTTGTCAGGTGCAAGATGAAGAAAGCCTAGTTCGGCGAGCGCAGCATCATGACCAAGAGGCTTTTGCTCAGCTATATGAGGAGCATTTCGATAAGATTTATCGCTATGTAACTTTCAAGATAGGAAATGAGACGGAGGCGGAAGATATGACCCAGCAGGTCTTTCTAAACGCACTCAAGTCCATCTCTTCATTCAAGTGGAAGGGTATACCTTTCTCAGCCTGGCTATTCCGCATTGCCCACAACCAGGTAGTTGACTACTTGAGAAGGAAAAAACGCACCGCTGTGCCCCTGGACGAATCGCTGGCAAGCAATGATAATAACCCACAGTTAGTAGTTGAGCAAAGGCTGGATATTGAACAGCTAGTCTTGGCTACCGAAAAACTAACCGAGGCACAGCGTGAGGTGATTTCCCTCCGCTTTGCTGGCGAGTTATCCATTGCTCAGGTAGCCAAGGCTATGGGCAAGAGTCAGGGGGCGGTAAAGGCATTGCAGCATAGTGCCATAGTAGCCCTGCGCAAGACATTACGGGTGACAAAAGATGAGTAAAGAATTTGATAATGTCCTGGATGAATGCCTGGAGCGACTGTTGGTCAAGGGCGAGACTATAGAGCAGTGTCTTCAGAGCTATCCCGAGCAGGTAGCTAACCTCAAGCCATTGCTTCAGACGGCTTTAGCTAGCAGACAAGCGGTAGCTATTCAGCCCCGGGTTGAATTTAAGGCCCAAGCCAGATACCAGTTCCGCCTGGCACTCCAGGAATGGGCATCCCGGAGAAGAAGTCCCTTCCTCAGCTGGTTTCCACGATGGGCAACCGTGGTGACCATTGTTCTCGGTGTACTGATGATGGGGGGAGGCACAATAGCCGCCGCCGGCTACAGCATGCCCGACAGTCTTCTCTATCCGGTAAAACTAGCCACAGAACAGGTGCAGTTAGCACTGACCCCCTCCGACATAGGTAAAGCAAGGTTGTGTGCTAAATTTGCGGATAGAAGAGTGGCCGAAATAATCCACATGGCAGATAAGGGTGACGCCCAGCAGGTAGAGTCCATCACCCAGCGCCTGGATGAGCGGCTGGTAATGCTGGCTAGATTAACCTCAGTCCCGGAAGTGGCTGAGGCACCAAGGGTACTGGCACCCGTGCCATCTGAGGAGGCTGGGGATGACAAAGATGTCCAAGTCAGAGCAAACAACCGAGCTAAGCTTAGGACAACCGTGGCGAATTATGCTATCAATCATCCGGCTGGTCTTCGCGTTGCACTGGAGAAAGCACCAGAATCG
>JAUVXN010000010.1 GCA_030603605.1 Dehalococcoidales bacterium
TGGTACTTCGGTAACTTCTCCATCGGGTAATGTCACTTCCCCGGGCCACAAGGATACCGTCACGGGTGGCTGGCTCGGTACATATATGTCCTTTTCATCCAGGAATGGGTCCATACGGGAAGTAACAAGCAAGATGAGTATATGAGCGATGACAAAAAAAAGAAGACCCCAATAGACCGTATTCAGCTTTATCGGCTTCTTTGTGCTCATATCGGGGATATTCTATATCGAAGAAGGCACAATGTTAAAGTATCACTGTGACTGGCAACCTATGCAAATTGAACGTTTTGAGTGATTGTTAAACGTGCCTCGCACGGTAGCCAACAAACCAGCCGATTGTTGAAGGTTTGCTTACCTACCAACGCGAATAGATTCAACTGCCTCATAAATGGCTTGCTTCGTTGATTCACAGGAGATGAAGACTGGGCACACTTCCTCGAACTGCTTTAGGTATACCGAAATGCTCGTCCTCAAAGACCTGAAAGCCATCTCTCTGCTCTTGAGCAAGAACCCACAGAGATAGATCACGGCGTGAATTCTCACGTGGTTCTACTTTCTCTGATTAGTTCGCCGAGTTCATATTTCGAGGGCGTTCGGAGGGTGTAAGTGAGTGGTGCCGCTGAGTGGCTCTGGCTTGGCCGAGTATTTTACAAGCCCGCCTTTCCGAGATTACCAGTTTCTGGCAGATCTGTTGGACCATTTTACGTCTCCTTGACGGGCTTAGGAGTTTCCCCTTGAGTGAGCAGAACCTCTGCCTCACGAAGTTTGTTGATAACATGAAACTGGACTCTTTTTCGGGGGGCAGGTCAAGTATGCAATTCGGGTTTTCAAATTTAACTTAAATTAAATGCAGCAACCTAAGTCTGACACACGCTACTGACTTCGGAACGTCAAAGGTTTCCGCCATCTTGCTTAAACTATTGCTCTCTGCCCACTTTCCCCTCACCATCTCGGCAGGCATCAGGATGCAGGTAGCGAACTGCTCAGCCAACAGCTCATTAAAGTGACCCGCCTTAAGCTCTCCCTTCCGAAAAATGGGGGTGGCTTTACGATGAGCTAAGATGTGAAAAACCTCGTGGAATAGCGTAAATCTCCTTGTAGCCAGTGCGTCCTTTTCATTAAGGTGTATTACCCATCCATCCCTCAGATGCCAGATAGCACCATGATAGGCCGTCAATGGCACTAAGCGGACTTCTATAGGACTCTGCTCGTCAGCCAGTGAAACAATCTCTGTTGGCACCGGTGGGTAGTAAACCTTCTTCCTCTTAATGTACTTCTGGGTCAACATTTCTACCAGTTCAAAGATTCTGCAGGATGTCAGGCGTCCTATAGAATTGCAATCCCTGAGCTTAGAATACCTGGCATCCACTAGTCGACCCACTTGTTCCATACAGTCAGAAGGGCACCAGCCTCCCTTTCGTTCTGCATGGCAGTAGCCATACAAAGGGCATTGCGCGCCATCGCTGCTACTTATGTAAGACCATAGTTCAACTTCCCACTTGAGAATCCTTTGAATCATGTCTTTTTCTCCGCCGCTCAATCAGGTCCTCAATCATGGTAATTAGGTCTTCGTCCAGCTCCTTTGGATACTTGCCCCGAGCATACTCACGAAATTCAGGCCAATCAGGGGATGCCTCTTCCCCTGCCTTCGGCAGGTGACCAACAATGGAAAGGACTTTCTGCAAGGGCACGCCACTATATTCAGCCAGTTTCCGACAGGACCGTGTACTGGGAATATCTTCGCCAGAAAGCCAGCGGCTAACGGTAGCATGGCTAACGCTCAAACCAGTTGCCAGTTGGCTCGGCAAGCGTCTGCGCCGGCGCATTAGTTCCTTCAGCAATGAAACTAGAGGGGCATCTTCGGTAGACACGCCGTCATCCTAGCAGAGCACACCCCGTCCGTCAAGGTAAGAAAGCCCAGGAGGACATTAAGAGCCATCAAACATCACTCTGGAGTATTGACAAAACAGAGAGGCACTGTTAGCATTGTCCCTAAAGGGACGGCCGATGACCGCACAGGTACCACTTGAATACGACGTAGCTGGCGAAAGCATCTGGGCCGAGCCAGGGGAAATCAGGGCTGGTTTTGTTTACCAGGTTTTATGCTCCTCTTTTTGTTTTAAGGCTGATATGGAAATCGAAGGGCGGAATTTCGGTGATGTATTTGCGATTATTACCCATGCCGTATGCCCTCGGGCTTTATGCCGATCGATCCTGGGCAGTTTGGGCTCCCTTCTAAAGTTTCCTCTCCCTTGAAGGGAAAGGATTGAGGTGAGCCCAGTAAGGCACATCTCAAATCAAAGATGAGATGAGATTAAGATATGCCCAATGAGATAAAGAATAATGCTCAGGCTCCGCGAGGGACTCTCTCCTCTCCCTCGATGGGAGAGGGCTAAGGTGAGGGTGATAAGTGGAGCGGTCGATCTGGGAAAATCTCAAATGTGATTGCGAGGTTCTTTTGTATCGCTATTGCGAGGCGTGAAGTGCCGAAGCAATCTCTTCGGGCATAGAAGACTTAAAAAGGGAGATAAAAATGACTAAAACAAAATGGTATGCCAAACCAATTTATCTGCTGGTTGCCCTGGTGCTGGTCTTAACCCTGAGCCTAGTGGCGGCGGTGCCAGTGGCAGCTGGAGGTGGTGGAGGCGGTATAAACAACCCGCCTGGCAATCCGCTATACGTAATCATTGAGGTCACCTGGGACGGCACCAGCAATGATGGTGACTGGACGGTCTGGGGACCGGTGTGGAGTCCCGTGGTAGGAACCGGGACAGTGCTCGTTTCATGCGCCAACTGCCTAGATATGAGCAACTACACATTCACCTTCCATGGGAAGACGGTGCACTTCGATGAAGTTATGGTTTCCGGTGTCCGTGCAACACCACAACAAAATCATGTGGTGCTGAAGGATAAAAATGGTGATGGAACCTACACTGGTTCTCTTGCTGCGGGACACTACTTTCCTTGGGCACCTGAGCCTGACGGTTCGTGGGCAATTCACTACTTCGACAGAATTGACTACGAAATCGGTTTCGATGACTCCGGGAACGTGACTAGCTTCCGCTATTTGCAGTACGAGCACAAGAAGTTGGCATCTTAGAGTCAAGCGCACTACTCTCGCTAATTCTAAAGGGGGCAGGGTCTAGACCCTGCCCCCTCCTGTTTTGTCTTTACCCTTTTGATTCAGCAGGTAATATGGAGAGCGGCTACTACCTTCTGGGAATGACAAAGCTGATTATATATGTTACATGCCTCACTGGTAGGCTCGGCAATAAGCTTAATCTCCCGGGCTTCAAGGCTCTGTTTTACCTCAGGCAGCACCTTCACCAATCCTGAGGCTCCGGTGCCCACCACCAGCACCTCAGGATTTTCAGCTATAACCTCGGCTACATCGTCAAGGCATAGCTGGTGACCGCTCTTTCTCCACCAGTTATCTTTGACCCTATCGGGGAAAATGATAACATCTGACGTATACTTCTTGCCGCTAATTACTATCTGTCCAAACTGATAAGAATCAATCATGTTCATAACCAAGCTCCTGCCATGCCTCCATATCATTTAGTATCATTTTACCCTTTTATCATTTTTGCAACCGCTATGTTTAAAATTATTTAGTAAAACCTTATGCTTTGGCTTCGGTTGAGAGGCACAGGGCTGAGCTAGAGCACGGAACTTTCTGAAGCCGAGAATATTGAGGCATGCCCACAAGTATTTGGAAGATGAGAAACTGCCACCCAGAGTTCCCAAGGATACAATTCGTCAGAATGTTCAATTTGAGTTGAAAAACGCTAAGCCTTTGTCTACACTAGAAGTAATCCATGCCTATGCAGAATGTAATCGCAACTTTAGAACGGGAAGTGGTTCTATTCAGGTGCTTGAGGAGCATATTTGTGGCTGGAATGGGCCATTGCTCCTCCTAAATAATAGTTGGATGTAAAAAATGGATCCGGAACCAGACAAATTTTCACATTTTATGAGGGGGCTCTGTAGTGCTACTCAACTTCTTCAGAGAGCTGGCGAGAATGACTTCTTCGTGGAGTATATATGTCTTGCAGCGGCAGTCATTGATGCTTCACTGCGCATCGGTCTTATTCTTCAACATCAAATCAAAACCAGAACCGTGGAGATTCTTGACTCATTGTTATATCAGGCAGATGAAGATAGAATGGTCTCAGAACGACAAATCTATACTATGGCATTGAAGGAGAGTATACTCTCTCAAGATTTGTTCGGCGAACTGAGGAGTCTTTACACAAAGAGAAACAGAGTGATTCATCGCTATATCCTAAGTGACATCACAACGGAACAGGTTCTTGCCATTGCTATTCAATATGAGCATGCCATTCCTTTGATTTCCGAGACAGTGGGAAAACTCGAACAAAAGCAAATCGAAATGGGAGTCGGCATGACTGTTGTAACAGATGCACCAAAAGCAGAAATTGAAGCGTGGTTGAACGAAATGAGTGCAGAGAAGCACGGAAATCCGCTCTTGGCATATTCTTTGGGAAGAAAGAGAAGAAAAAAGAGCATCTAACTACTGATTATACTCCGACCGCACGGGGCGGTGGCGGGCAACCCGCAAGCCAAAATGTCATAGTAATTGAATGCCAGACAAGTTACACTCAAGAATGGCAGACCAGCAACCCAGGGTGTGTGCCCCATGTGCGGGACTAAGGTGTTTAGAATAGGGAAAGCATAGATATTTGTAGCTTAACCAATTAAGTGGTTCAAATTATGTCTGAAAGGTAGCGATAATTTGGACAGAGGCTAAAATAGAAGGGAATGAAAACCGAAAATTCGTCCTGTGGTGCTTTCACAGATCAACGTATTCCCATTGGGCAATCGCTGGTAACTACCCATGACGGAGGTATAGAAGTTGGCGCGGAGTTCATCTTCATACGACCATACCATCTCGTTACTCTTTGGGTTTACCTCCAGCACACGTGAAAAGCCCATAGAATATTTATCACGATGTAAACCGTTATCCAGTAATCCTATTGGACATTCCATGGTTCACCTCCTCTAAGGCGGGGATAAACCCCGCCACTACGGTATTTTGGGGCGGGATGCCACTTGCCCGATTACGCCAAGGGCAGCACACGGGAGGGGGGTCTCACGCTTCCAGGGAGCTGCTCAACTCCTGGAGCCCTTGTTTCCCCTGGTAGAGCCCGCCATGCGAATATTCAGGCTTTCCCCATTCGGAACACCTTTGTGCCGCAAACAGAGCAGATACCTTGAACTGCCCGTGCATTATTTTTAAGTGTGACTTCCGTGGGGTTTTCCATTACCACTTTTTTTCTGCATTTCACACAATAAGCTGTTGTCATAGTGTCCTCCTTTAAGGCGGGGATAAACCCCGCCACTACTTAACTTTTGGTTCGGGTGGGGCGGTTACGTCACTCAGCGGCAGGATGCTGCAGCGTAGGGCTATTGCCGTGGCATGAGCTTTGTTCTTGGCACCGAGCTTTAACTTTATAAGGGTCATGTGGTTCTTTACCGTCTGTGTGGCTATACCCAGGGCTCTAGCTATCTCAGTATAGGTTTTCCCGTTCGCAACGTATCGCAGAAGTTCTAGTTCACGCTTGGTCAGTGGGTGTGTCATTTCACGGCGCTTCATTTCCTTGATGATTTTATCGTAAGCACATTTGTCATGGCGCCAAAAGTTGCAGTTCTGACAATGGGTCTTGTCTAATTCTATTGGACATTCCATAGTTCACCTCCCTATTTTGGCGGCGGGATGCCACTTGCCCCATTACAGTCGAGGCACCACAGCTTTCGTGCTTCGCTCAAACTCAAATGATTTCTCTGTAAAAAGCCACAGGCATGCGTCCACCACATCAGTATCATAAAGAACACCTTTCTTTTGTGTGATTTCTGACAGAGCCCTATCTCTACCGAGAGCCGGACGGTAAGGGCGGTGAGAGGACATAGCTTCAACAACATCAGCTACAGCTAAGATTCTTGCTTCCAGAAGGATATCTCCATCTGATAGGCCTAAAGGATATCCAGAGCCATCCATCCTTTCATGGTGTTGATATACAATTTGGGCGATAGGCCATGGAAATTCTATAGTGCTCAATATTTTGTAACCGGCTAGCGGATGCACCTTAATCATATTGAATTCAGCTTCAGCTAATCCGTCAGGGTTGGTGAGAATTTCAGATGGTACACGTACCTTACCGATGTCGTGGATAAGTCCAGCTAGGCGCAGGGCATTAGCCTGGTCTTCTGAAAGGCACATCTTCTTGCCTATGGCGCAGGCAAGTTGCGTTACCCGTCGCTGATGACCGGCAGTGTAGGGGTCTCTCATTTCGACTATCATAGCCATGGCCTCGACCATGTCTTTCAGTGCCTTTACCAGCTCCTCCGTGCCATGTTCCTCTTCTGCCTGGTTGCGCTTAGTATTCTCAGCTCGTAGTGCTTCGTTGGCTTTTGTCAGTTGCGCAGTTCGCTTCCTGACCTGTTTCCTCGCCTTCATTTAATACCCTCTGCATAGTTTTACGGCCCTTCATTTCCTTGATGATTTTATCGTAATCACATTTGTCATGGCGCCAGAAGAAGCAGTTCTGGCAATGGATCTTGGGTAATCCTATTGGACATTCCATGGTTCACCTCCTCTAAGGCGGGGATAAACCCCGCCACTACGGTATTTTGGCGGCGGGATGCCACTTGCCCGATTACGCCAAGGGCAGCACACGGGAGGGGGGTCTCACGCTTCCAGGGAGCTGCTCAACTCCTGGAGCCCTTGTTTCCCCTGGTAGAGCCCGCCATTATAAAATCCACAGGCAAATTCCGTTCCACAGGACTATCGCCAGCATACAGATATTCAGGATCCACAACAGGTTCGTCCTGGCAAACCTGACGAGAAGAAGGATTATGACCAGGGCGAGGAGTCCCTTGACGGGCATATTATCGCCGTAGGGGACTACTATGGGGTTCGCTTCGCGGCCGCCCATAGCTATTAGCTGCCGGGCTAGCCAGGCATCGAGTATATTTAAGCCGATAAAGGCCAGGCTGCTGCAGATAGATGCTCGGGTTGGGAATCGCTTATGCTGGCTTCCACTCACAATCAGTGGTGTTCCAAGCCCCCAGAGCACTGCCCCAACAAGTATCACAGGTAGCGTTCGTGGCCGTTATGATGCAGGGTGTGCTATTGGTAGCGATGGTGTACTCAGCCTTAAGGGGACCGTCGATATAAGCAATTATTCCAGCACCATCATCACCACTACTGGATGTTCTTTCAGGGCCAACTGTTCCAGCTACATCCCTACCGACATCAATTGCATGGGCCTGAGCGGCGGTCTTGACCGTAGATACCTCGATATTGGCTGCCTGCAGAGTGCCCTTGCCGAGAAACTTACCTATATTTGGCACGATTACAACTGCCAGGATGCCCAGGATAGCGATGACAATCAGCAGCTCGATCAGGGTAAATCCCCTGTGGCCGCAGCGGAATGATTTTAGAAACCTTTTCATGTGTTAACCTCTGTTAACCTCCTTTTTTAACTTTCGTTTCCTAATTTGGCGGTGGGATGCCACTGGCCCGATTACGCCAAGCGCAGCACACGGGAGGGGGGTCTCACGCTTCCAGGGAGCTGCTCAACTCCTGGAGCCCTTGTTTCCCCTGGCAGAGCCCGCCATGCGAATATTCAGAATTTCCCCAGTCGGAACACCTTTGTGCCGCAAACAGAGCAGACACCGCGGACTGCATGGCTATTATTTTTGAGTATGCCTTGCGTGGGGTTTTTGATTTCTACCTTTCTTTTACACTTCATGCAATAAGCTGTTGTCATAGTGTGTCCTCCTTTAAGGCGGGGATAAACCCCGCCACTACTGTAGTTCTCTTTTGTATGCCATGGTAACGAGCTGAGCTTTATTTCTCAGGCCCAGCTTTTTGTTCATATGAGCGACCTGGTTGGTCACGGTATGAGGCCTGGTAGAGAGAGCATCAGCAATTTCTGTAATGCTATAGCCCTGGGCAATAAAAGCTAGAATCTGCCCTTCGCGTGGAGTCAGTGGGGCTTGAGGGTCTGAGGGCTTTTCTGGTACAGCAATCTGCCTGGCCCTTTCACGACTTATGCCCAATCTACGGCCGATTTCGGCATAGCTCAGGTCGGCCTTCGTTAACTGAACTACTCGGGTGCGTCTAGAGGGCCCTGGGGGATAGGCCTCTGGGGCATAGGCCAAAGGAGGCTCCAGCTCATCACACATCTCTTCAGGTTCAATCATATGGTCATGGCCCAGATACTCTGCCGGATAGGGAACTCTTGTTGATAGACCCTGGGCTTGCCTCCATACGACCCACAAGAGGGATAGGAAGAGTTTAATCATCTTGCGCAAGGCCATCTTGTGTAAATGTCCTTCGAATATGACTCCTTCTGGCTCCTGTTTTTGCCTTAGAGGAGCGCCACAATCAGGGCAGTATTTGGCTGCTTTTGCTTTAACCTCCCTCTGACATTGAGGGCAAAATCTACCGGTTGGTGTGGCTATAATCTTGAAACCTTTGTTTATGTATTTGTGATGATACTTATCCTTTTCCTTCAGGTAGTAGTGATAGAATAAACCCTTTGCCCGGAGCAAACTTACTCCAAGGCGCCAGGTCATCACTCTGAGTTGTGAGTTATAAGTTAGCTTCTTGCCCTTTCTCCGCTTTGGTGCTGCGCCATCCTGGACATCCCAGCCGGCAAACTTCCACAGGCTGGACACAGTATGGGCTTTTTCTATATCAATCAGGCCGACAACTTTAGCAATATTTTCATTTCCCACACCTTTTACTCTAGTAAACCAATAATATGCTGGATGAGCCTGGATAAGTTCAGTAACTCTAGCCTCAGCATATTCTTCAAGGGATACAAGCCTGCGATGGAGCTCATCTGTCTCAATGTCCTTTTTCCCCTGACGGGCCAGGTGGGTTCGCCTCACCTGAGTGGCCACTCTTAGTTTTTCAATAACTAAAGTAGCATCTACCAGGGCTGGCATTGTGGATAATTTCTCTAGGCGGGGATGAACCCCGCCACTACTGGTAGGTGGGTCGCTCAGGACGATTGGTTTTCTCATAATCATTGGCTCGCTTGCTTATAGTGGGTTTCTCATCACCTCTGGCTCGCTCATCACTTCTGGAATTCATATCACTGCCGGCCTGACCAAATGGGCGGTGGGATGCCACTTGCCCGATTACAGCCGAGGAACCACACGGGAGGGAACAAAAAACCTGGGCTGGTAAGACCCGCCTCGAATTTCCCCTGGCAGAGCCCGCCATGCAAGCCTGCTGAGAGAGGTGCAGGGCTATAAAAGCCCTGCACCTCCAAGTTCTTTACTCCAACACCTCGAAGGTAGCCGTCTCCGGGTTGCCGTCGGGAGTCATGTTATCCACGTTGTCCATAGCCCAGGCATAAACGGTATAGGTTTCGGCCCAGCCTGGTGTGAAGGTAACGCTGGCTTCATCGCTGAAACTCAGTACGTATTCGATGACGTCCTCGTAGGCCACTTGCGGGGCAGCCAGAGAACTGGGTGGGGGTGGGGGTTCAGGCCAGGGGCTGGAAACCAGGAACATCACCAACTGCACGCCACTGGGGTCAGCAGCCGAAACCGTTACGGTTACCTCGTCTCCCAGTGACACTGTGGCTGGAACATCAATGGTTATCGTTGGTGGAGTTACATCCACGCCAGCAGGAATCTCATAGTAGACATCTACGGTGTAGTCGCCAGCTTCATAGGCGAAGACCCACAGGTTATAGGCCTGGCCCAGAGGACCGTCAGCAGTGATGTATTCTTCACCACCGCTATAGCCACTATAGCCGAAGTCGTCACCTTCATAGCTGCCACCTGGCGCCGAGCCGATCTCGCCGTTCCAGCCAATGATCAGGGTAGCCCCATCATACAGCTCCAGGTCCAGGTCATCAGTTGCCGAGAGGTCTATGTCAAGAGCGGCAGCCCCTGCGGGTATGGCGCAAATGAAGTCCCTATCTCCCTCAGCTAATCTGCCAGTGAATGTTTCTTCAAACACTCCGTCACCAACTATTACCTCACCATCGTTCTCAAGGATAGTTATTGGCGCATTGTTCTCATCCAGCAGAGTGGCCTCGATAGCCAGGACATATGTGCCCTCCGCGGCAGCATCAACAGCGAAGTCGATGGTCATGAAGTTGCCTTCTACAGCAGCAGGAACATTATCCCCTGTCCTAACCACAGCCCAGGTAACTTCGCCAGCAGCTATACCAGGATTGTCGTCCGGGATAGCCAGTACTGGAGTGCCTAACAAGGGCAGCCCTATTGCGTCAGTGGCCGTGAGGTCGGTGTCAAAGGTTACTTCTACCTCACAAGCCTTGACAAGAAGACCCGATGAATCCACTGCAACATCAACGCTGAATGAGCCACCAGCTTCCGCTGTTAGGCTATCAGGCTCGATGCTCACCGATGGAGCCTCCTCGGGCGAAGGACCAGGCACAATTACCGTGCCATCATTTATTTCGACAACAACCGGCTCCACGTTCTCATCCACCAGTTCAGCCCTGGTAATGGTGAGGTCATAATCACCTGGTGCAGCATCCGCATCCATAGTAAACGTGATGGTCATTAGTGAAGCATCAACATCTGCCACTGCGGTTGTGCTAACCAGTGCGTAACTGACCTCTCCGTCGGTTACTGTGGGTCCGATCTCCAGTCCACCAAGTAGATCGGGAGCCACTATGTCTGCTCCACTGGTAGTCATGGCATCGGCGTCATACCCTACCTTCACATCAATCCCCAACAAGCTGTTATCCCCGGCATCCACCAGGACATCAATGTCGAAGGTGTCGCCGGGATCCACTTCCCCACTATCCGCCGGGTCAATGCTCACCGATGCGCCGGTCGGAGGAGCAGCACCAGACACAGTTACCGTGCCATCGTTTATGGAAACAGTAACCGGGTCCACGTTCTCATCCACCAGGTCAGCCTTGGTAATGGTGAGGTCATAATCGCCCGCTATGGCGTCGTCGTTGATGGTAAAGGTGATGGTCATTACTGAACCATCAACATCTGCCACTGCGGTTGTGCTAACCAGTGCGTAAGTAACCTCTCCGTCAGCTACCAAGGGACCGATCTCCAGTCCACCAAGTAGATTGGGAGCCACTATGGCTGCTCCACTGGTAGTCATGGCATCGGCATCATAGTCCACGGCCACATCAATCCCCTTCAAGCTGTTATCCCCAGCATCCACCAGGACATCAATGGTAAAGGTGCCCCCTGGATCCACTTCCCCACTATCCGCCGGGTCAATGCTCACCGATGGAGCTTCCTGGGCCAGGGCGGTGCCCATCCCCAATAGACTTGCAACCAGAAGGGAGGCTACTGCGATTCCGAGAAACTTTCTTTTACCTATCATCACTTACCTCCTTTCACCATGAAGTCCCGAAAACAGTGGCGAATTGCACGAAGTCAAGCAGGTCAATGTCGCCATCGTCATCGAAGTCGCCTATTGCATTGTAGTTGTCATCTCCTAGCTCCGAGCCATAAGCCTCAGCAAAGTAAACGAAGTCAGTCAGGTCAATGTCGTTATCGTCATCGAAGTCGCCCTTGGTTACTTCGGACACGCCGCTGATGGCGAAGGGTGTGCCGCCTAGCTCTGAGATGTTTGGTGTAGTGTCGGCTGCTCGCACTTTGACCCAGAGAAATTCGTCTGTCGGGTTGTAGCCCTGGTCAGAGCACGCCAGCCACATTCCCTGAAGGTCATCGAAGACATACGCCGTTGATTCAGCAGTAATGTTGGCATCAGCGAACTTAATGACGATCTGGGTAGCCACCAGGAGACCCCCATCAGGACAAGCGGTCACCTGGACATCAAAGAAGCCGTCCTCAATTAGGTTGGAGGGCGCATCGGCGTCTGGTTCAGGATTGCTGGCATAACGGCCAACTGTAATGCTTGCATCATCGCCGGTGATAGATACCGCCACTCCGACCGTCTCTAAGGCGTCTAGTTCATTAAGTTCATCATCACAGGTAACACTGTCGGCTTCTAACCAGGAAACAACCCTGAAGGGCCAGCTTTCAGTAGCCTCGTTCCCAGCGTTGTCGGAGACGCTAACTGTCACATCATGAGTGCCCTCAGCCAGGTCGTCCTCAGGGGTATAGGTCACAGCAGAATCTGTAAGGGACGAAGCATCGTCTGTGACATCCACGCCATCGACGAGCATCTCCACCGAGTCCTCATCAATGCCAGAGGTACCACCGCTATAGGTCGCCTTTATCACTGGCGTGGGATCCTCGGTCATGGCATCATCCAGGGGTGATACAACGGTTATCGTCGGGACAGTGTCATCTACCCAAGCGTCAATAGAAGTAGGTGACGCCGAATCATCGCCGGCTCCCCAGAAGGGGGTACTAGTAGTGTATTCTACGGTGATGGTAGAACCATCCTCGACGTAAAGCTCATCTTCTGCAACTGGAGGTGTGCCCGAGGTGCCGATTGAGCAAGTGAAAACACCGGTATCAGCACCCGTCTCCTCGAGGGCGACTGTGATTTCGGTTAATGGGTCGCTAGAACTCTTGGCGGTAACCTTCCAGTTTTCTTCGAGTACTTCGTCCACATCGTAATTAGCCTCAACCGGGTTGATCCTGACGGAGTCAGTGTTGGCGGCGAAGTTGGGCACCGTCACCTCTACAGTATCGCCGACACTGTAGTACTCCTCGTCCAGGAATATGGGCTCAAGCTCGTAGGTGGTGCCGGCTATGGTGATGTCGTCGATGTAGGCAGTCCTTTCCTGCACATCCGGCACATATAACTCGACTTGAACTCTGGTGAGCTCATAGTCCAACATTGCGCTAAGAACCCCGCTTACAGCAGCAGCAAGGGTAGTATAGTCGGTACTAGTTGATCCGTCCCAGGTGCCAACATTTCCGAAGTTGGTATCAAGATCCACCTCAGTCCACGCATCTAGCACAGTGTCAGGTCCACTTTGTAACATTAATGTTACCTCGGCGAAGTCGGTACTATCAGGATCCTCAAACTTCAGTTCCAATGCTGGACCATTGGAACTTACGGTGGTCTCAGTCAAATAGTACCAGAAGCCAAAATCTCCGCCTGTAGCGTCATCAAGGTCGCTGAGCGTTGTCCCCGCGGCTGGAATGAATTCTACGTGGAGGTCATCTTGATTGTCGTCGTTATCGTGCACAAGCTTCACCGAGTAGCTTCCACTGTACGGGTCGTCGCTAATACCTACCTCGCCAACGCCAACCCACGTCGCTGGCGAATCAGTGGTGGGCTCTGCAAGACTGTAGCCCACGTCGGTGTCAGCCGGAGTGTCAGCCGCAACCGCTGGCACCAAAGTCAGTCCAGCCACCAGCGCCAGGGCAAATACCGTGTATAAAACCTTGGTATACAATTTATGTTTGGTCATGTATTCCTCCTTATGTTATGTTTGTTTTTCCCTAGTCTTTCCAAGTTGCCACTCAGTCTTTCCTGAGAGCCAATTCTTCATAAGCATCACCCCCTTTTTATTTCGCCAATCAACATGGGCTCCTTTAGGGCTTCAAACCCCCATTCATGTCCACAACTCCAGCATCCCCAGCCAGCATTCACCACCGATCTCTTGCCGACCTTTACCTGCTTAACTGCTGCAACATGCTCGCCGTGATACTTTCCCTCAGCGCCACAGTCCGGGCATTTTTTGCCCATTCCTTCTTTATTCACTTCCCCTCAGCTTCTTTAGAGCTCTTACCTCTGCGTCAGGATGAATTAACAAAATCCTGTGCATCTCCATAGGCATCGTCTCGTTCAACTAATATCCTGATAACAGCTTGCTACCTTCCTTATATTAAATGATGCCATCAATATTTGTCAAGATGTGTCCAATAACTTCCTGTTGCTTCTAGTTGTGCCTAACTATCCTTGGTTTGATATTCTTAGGTCAACAAGGATAAACTTCCAGCTTTTGGTCGGTCGGGGCGGAAAGTAAAAGACAGGCCTCGGAATCCTGGAGGGATTCGAGTAAGCTCATTTTTCGATTAACGAGGCCTCTCTTAATGGATAGCAGGACTGAGCTAGTGGTAAGGCTGAAGATGCAATAGAGGGAGGTGGGAGGAAGAGAGGGGCAGGCGGGGTTGAGAGTGACCGAAAAGGATAAGCACGTGGTAAAGGAAGACGAATTAAACCGAAGTGCGGAGAGGATATTCCTGACGCTTCGGGAAGCGCAGCGCTTTTTAGGCATAAGCCATCAAACGATGTATAAGCTTATGAAGGAGGGGCTGCCTTCTCATAAGATAGCGAGAAACCGGGTGTTCTTCAGGGAAGACCTTATCCAATGGATAAGAGACCACTGATTGGTGAACGATTAAAGCAAGGGTTACTTTGAATATGCTGGGAGTTTGAGCCGGGATCCTGGCATAATGGGCTGTGTTGTTAGATTGTTTGTTAGACTTTTTGTTAGACCTTAACGAGGGGTAACACTGGCCTTTGCTCTATGGGGGAAATGGCTGCTTGACCTTGGGAGTAGTGATGGGCGCTGGGGATTGCTGTGCCGGGAAAGGTTGAAGGACTTTGGGGATGCGCTCTGTAATCTCATGGCGCTGGTATTTTCTCTTTGCACCGATTGTTTGCAATCTCTGAACCTCGCTCCTGGGTATGACCGGGGTCTTTCCCAGCTTTAGTCTGGTCACCTTGTTTCTGGCGATCCAACGGTATAAAGTCGCACGATTTATATCAAGTTCCCTGGCAGCGTCCTCCAGGGAAAGAATCTGATTTGAGACAAATTTAATTTCCACTTTGGGATGTTGTACCTCAATTTCTTATCTTTGTCACTAGAAGGGAAAAAATTTAAGGGAGTTGGTGTCGCGAACGATAGAGGTTAGAATAGCGAAGGAGGAGGCGTAGCCTAATAGCTGGCTTTGCCTCCCCCGTCTGACCTAGCGGCGCTTCTTGCGGCTGGCAAAGGCTACCAGGTGGCGGTATTCCTTGGCATCGAGGGTTACCTGGGTGGCCTGGTTGCCCTTGGTCTGAACAATCTGAATTAGCCTCTTGCCCTTACCGGTGCTGACGATCCTGGCCATGGTGACGGCTCCCTCTGGCTGCCTCTCTGAGTGTAAGATTGCTTCTCTGACTCTCATAATGATCCTCCTTCCGTCAGGCGGGGATAAACCCCGCCACTACTGTTTAAGCTGCTGTGGTGCTTTAACTTTTGCCTCCCAAATAAAATCAATATCGATTGACTTAACGCCGCTTTCCTGTCAAAATACTATAATAGTACCGTTTGGGGATAACAAAAGAAGGTTTTCTAAAAGGGGAGCAAATGACTAAGCAAGAGCTTTTACACAAAGTTAATGAAGAACTGGCTGGATCAGGCGATCATACCATCCGGCAGTTCTGCTCTATCATTGCCAGGTTTTATGATTTCAGCAAAGGTGAATTCACACGAACCCAAGTCGTCAATTACATCAAGAAGTTGGAGAAGGAAGGCTATGCCGCTGGAACCAGAGCAATGCAGTTCAGGGTACTGAAGCGAGGCTTTGAAATAGCTCACAGAATTGATAACAGCATTGAGTGGCCGTTTTATAAAAGAGCACCAGCAGAATTGCCGATTGACGTAGCGGAATGGGATGTTAAAGCGCCTGTCATTCCCATAGAGGAACTAAAGGTTACTATTGAAGGTGCAAAGAATAGTAAGGTGCCTCCTGATTTGTCATCACTTGTAGCTGTATCGACTATTTACGGTCTACGGAGAATCGAGATGATAGAACTCGTGCCTGAATTTCTAGATTTAGATAAGGGCACATTGAGAGTGGTAACAGCGAAGCATGGCCGGGCAAGAGAGCACCTGATCCCGGATGAGATAAAGCCTTATTTAAGTGCTTATCCTTTTGGTAAATACACTGAATTTAAGCTGTCTCAGGTTTATCATGAAATTAAGAAGACAGTAGGTCTTCCTAGCGTTTATGGGGAGGGCTTTCATAGTGTGCGTAGAGCCTTAACAACGGCTTTATCCTATATTTTCCCTGAGCCTATAGTTGAAGATTTCATGAGATGGAGGAAACCAAAAACTATGAGGATGGTCCGGCATTATTGGACTCCCCCTTCTTCACAGGTTGTAGAAAAGATCGTTTTTGGGCTTGAACCCTTCCCTACCTATGGTGGGGAGCTTGTGTATGGGAAACATCCGTTTCTTGATTTCTGGAGGGGAGAAATAGGGCAATAGGCTTTTTTATATGTCGCAAAAGAAGTTAGAGGGGCAACCAGCGTGAAATTATAGGGGGGTTTTGGGCAAAAATATAAAGGATGGTAAGACTAGAAGCAATGCGAGAGGGGAGAGCGAGGGCAAGTGCAGCAAAAAGAAGGATAAGGAGGCAAAACGATGCCTGGAAGAAAGCCGAGAGGAATAACAGAGAAAAGAGCAATTAAAGTAGCCAGATTACCGGCTGAACAGGAGTTAACTTACATAGTTTGCCCCTTATGCGGAAGGTCAAGAATTTTGGAGCTGTCGGATAGCACCATTGAACGAAAGCCAGAGAAGAGTAAGAGGCTACGCTGGGACTTCTTTGACCCTAACATAAGCGGTTTTGTGCAGATCAGAACTGGCGGTGGTAAGGTGGCAAGCGATTTAGAGACAATGAAGTTCAGGGGAAGAGGTTCGGCTCGTGGTGCTGGCTTTCGTCTAAAGCGGGCTTTGAATTTGGAAGAGGCAAGCAAGGACAGGCGGTTTAGGGACCAAATTGAGGCTATTAAGACGCAAATTAAAAAGCTTCAGATAGTTATTGAAAACTTTGATTATCCTCGATGACAATTGGACTGTACCCCTACGGCTGTTCTATCCCTCATTATAGGATAGTGGCATGGTTGACCTTGGCTCTGGCAAGCACTGGGGTTAGTAGGCAGCGACGCTAGTCAACTGAACACTTCGTCATAATGTTATTTCTCTTGACCACTCGGAGTCTCAGAGTTTATACTCCCAAATGAGAAAGACGGTGACATTCCATACATTTCACAGACCGTAAAGATTTTGCAGAGGGGGCAGCAAATGCAAGAACATTTACCCTCATACGAGGAAGCGTTGTCAATTCTTAAGGAATTTAACAGCAACGATAGCCTACTGAAACACGCCTATTCCGTTGAGGGGGTGATGCGTTATATAGCACGGAAGAGGGGAGAAGATGAGGAAAAATGGGGAATTGTCGGACTGATGCATGACCTTGACTACGAGCGTTACCCCGAGCAGCACTGTGAGAAATCACGAGAGATATTGAATGAACGAGGTTGGCCTGAGGAGCACGTACGAGCAATTGTCTCTCACGGTTGGGGTATATGCAGTAGTGTTGAGCCCAAGACTGAGATGGAAAAGACACTGTATACCGTCGGCGAACTCACCGGACTCATCACGGCAGTCGCAATAATCAGACCGTCGAAGAGCGTGGCAGACCTCGAAGCGAAGTCGGTTATGAAGAAATGGAAGGATAAGTCATTTGCTGCCGGTGTGAACCGATCTGTAATTGAAAAGGGCACAGCAATGCTGGGAGTGGAGTTAAAAGATCTCATTACTGACGTGATTATGGGTATGCGCGATGTAGCTGATCGAATAGGGCTATGATAATGCAGTTCCCATATTCTAGTCAGGTATAATTGAACATTAAGCCAGAATGTGCAAGCATGAATTGCCGAGCCCCTGAAACCAGTGTAGCCACCCTTCAACTATATCCTTGCCCGTAAGATTAAGGCATACGCCTACTAGTTAGGCTCACGCTCAAGCCGTGGCTGACTTTGACGTTGGCGTCCCGTCACAGCGGGTTACAACTCACCACACCAATCGTGGTTTCGGAGGTCGGTGGACTGTATCAGACGATATGAGACACGATGGAACGGCACTATGAACTCGAGATTAGGAAGTTGAGGTGGAAGGATGCCGCCGGAACGTACGAGGGTGGTTTCTTGTGGCAGCCTAGCGTGATCCTTGGCCGACCAAATACCTTCTTGGGCTATCCAATCCACACCCAGGACGATATGGCTACCCTCGCAGGGACAGAAGGCGTTATAGCAGCGTTCGGAAACTTCATGGTTGGGTATCGTATCCTCGATCATACGAACAATATGAGCGTTCAGCGCCTGGTTGAGCTCTACGCTGAAGCTGGCCTGGTAGGTTTCAAGGTCCATAAGCGGGTCGGCGGATATTGTATCCGGCCAGCCAACAAGAGCATTATTCTGCTTACTGAGCACGCATAGTGGGGGCATAGCAAGGTAAGAGAGGAGAGTGGCTCCACGGCCACTCTCCTCTCTTTGGTTATACCCTGGATTTCCTATATCAAACCGGGGGTACAGCAAGGTTTCTATGGTAAAATATCTTCAAAAGCCCCTTGTTCGGCCACATTAGACGGGGCTAATTAGAGGAACCCAATGGGTGAAAAGGCGTCGGTTTATATAAAAAAAACGATTCTTTTAATTTCAATTCTTTCATTATTAATTGTCGGTTGCCAATTAGAACCTCCCAGTATATTCACTTATCGACCACCTGAGAATATTAATGATGGACTTGACGTCGGCACTTTAGATGAAGTGAATATTGATTCAGTGTTGATTGAAAAAGCAGTCAATAGAATATACGCCGGCCGGTATAAAGAAATACATTCAATGCTTATTTTCAAGGATAACAAGCTGGTATTAGAAGAGTATTTTACGGGTCATGGATACAAATGGGATGCTGCTAAGCATCACGATGAATTGGTGACCTGGGACAGGACAATGTTACATGATGTTAAGTCTGTGACCAAAAGTATTACTTCAACCTGTATCGGAATCGCGATAGATCATAGTTTTATCGAAAGTGTTCATCAATCCATATTTGACTATTTACCGGAACATCAGCACCTCAATACAGGTGGGAAAGATAAAATTACCATCGAACATCTGCTGACCATGACCTCCGGATTAGAGTGGGATGAGTGGGGTGCGCCTCTCAGCAGCACGGATAATGACATCATTGGCTTGTGGTTTCACTGTGATGATCAGATCACTTGTATTTTAGAAAGGCCACTGGTAGATGAACCAGGGACAAGTTTTACTTATTCAGGTGGAAATATGATTGTTTTGGGTGAAATCATTAAGAATGCTACAAAAATGAATATTGATGAGTTTTCTCGAAAATATTTGTTTGAGCCCTTAGGGATTGCTTCTTCTAATTGGACAGTACGATACGAAAATGGTGTGATTGAAGCAGCCGGTAGTTTAGAAATTACACCAAGAGCGATGGCTAAAATTGGTGTGACATTTCTAAATAAGGGAGTTTGGAATGGGAAGCAAATTATTTCCGAACAATGGGTCGATAAAAGCGCCACTTCATTTCCCGGTAACCATGGGATTAATGTCCCGGGTGAAGATTCGGGGAGAAATGGTTATTCCTATTCGTGGTGGATAAGAACATTTTCTAATTCAGGTAAAAGAATAAATATGTATTCTGCCATGGGTTGGGGAGGACAGTATATTATGGTCTTCCCTGAATTAAACACAGTGGTTGTTTTCACAGGTGGCACTTACACATCTAAAGTACGGGTATTTAATATTCTTGAAGAACATGTTATACCCGCTATTGTTTAAGTTATGAATAAATCAGTAGGCCAAGTAAACATTTCCAAGTGGCGCCAGCATTCTTTCCTCTTATTCGCCAGCGCGATCCTAATCCTATCCATGTTGGTCGGATGCGGCCCTTCGACTGAGGAGCTCGAAGCGGTTGAATACACACCGCTGCCCGGGGATGATTGGAAGGTGTCGACGCCCGCAGAGCAGGGGCTGGATCCGATGCTTGTGGCGGAGCTATATTACAATGCGGCTGAATTGGAGAGGCTCTACGGGCTGCTGGTCATCAAGAACGGCCATCTGATAGCTGAAGGGTACTTCAATGAAGGGTCGGTTGAGCAGAAAGCCCGATTGCAGTCAGTGACGAAGAGTTATACCTCGGCCTTGGTCGGGATTGCCCTGGAGCAAGGTTATCTGTCAAGCGTGGACCAGAAGATGATGGATTTCTTCCCGGAAGTCGCCGGTCAAATGACTGACCCGAGGAAGGAGCAGATAACGATTGAACACATGTTGCAGATGCGCGCCGGATATCCCTGGGAGGAAACCGATCCAGTTCTTTGGGAGGGGCTTTTATCGGGTCACTATCCGCCCCTTATAGAAGAATTCCCTCTCATCGCCGATCCGGGAACCGAGTTCCATTACAGCAATCTGACGTCCAACTGGCTGGGGATTATCGTAGACCGGGCGTGTGGTACGAATCTCAAGTCATACGCCGAGGAGCATTTGTTCTTGCCGATTGACGCGGAGGTGGGCGATTGGGGCACGGACAGGGACGGCCATAACAACGGCTGCGCGGATCTCCACTTTTCGGCTCGTGATATGGCCAGGTTCGGTCTGTTATATCTCAACGACGGTGAATACGAGGGGAACCAGATCGTTCCAGCCGATTGGGTCAGTGAATCACTGCAGAGGTACTCGGAGGATATCAATGCGACTGGCGGATTTCCAGCAAACTGGGGCCTTTCCATCAGCGACATCGGGTATGGCTATCAGTGGTGGTCCGCCAGGGTAGGCGAGCATCATTTCGACTTTGCGTGGGGACATGGAGGGCAGCTGATTGTTTTGTTGGATGAGCTCGACATGGTTATTGTCGTTACCTCTGATCCGTTTTACCTGCAACATGATGACGAGTCATGGAAGCACGAAAAGGCGAACATCAATGTGGTGGGTGAGTTCATCAACTCCCTGCCGAGTGATTGACGGGCAGGCGAGAGTGGCGTTCCGGCTGGCTAACAACGCGCTGGCCCCGACCGCTATGAAGCGCAGCGGAATAGCGGCAGGTGAGCTTGGTCGTTAGGTTTTGCAAACTTATAGTATAATTTTGGTGAACTATTCTGATAATGGCCGGATCAAAGCAATATAGGAGGAATAAAAAATGAATACCAACATAAAGACCGCAAGAATCGTTGGAGCATTGTTCATAATTGCGACGGTTGCATACTCACTTAGTGTTATTTTATTAGACCCAATTCTAAGTGGTTCAGATTATCTCACTATGGCATCTGCAAATGAATACCAAGTGATGATTGGAGCGCTCCTTGTGTTAATTGATGCCGTTGCAGTGGCTAGTATTGCAATTGTGATATATCCAATCCTAAAAAAGCATCATGAAACTTTAGCTCTTGGGTACGTTGGAGCCAGACTTGCTGAGGGCGTACTCGTTATCGTTAATATAATCACCATACTAACACTATTGACATTAAGTCAGGAATTTGTAAAAGCAGGAGCTCCAGATGCTTCCAATTATCAAACCTTAGGCATTGTATTAATAGCAGCAGGTGATTGGGCCTTTCTGTTTGGGTTGGGACTTGCTTTTTCCCTATCAGCTCTGACTTTAAATATTGTATTATATCGATCAAAACTCATTCCTCGATGGTTATCAGGTTGGGGCCTTGTTGGCGCCGTATTGGTGTTCGCAAATTTTTTGCTATATTCTTTCAGCATTGATCCAGTTGAAATTTTATTCCTTCCAATAGCCGTTCAAGAAATGGTATTTGCGGTATGGCTTATAGCTAAAGGATTCAATCCATCAGCAATCGCTTCCGGGTCTGCCAAAACAGATATAAACGAGATAAAATGAAAATCAGAGTAAATTAGGAGGAATTGAAATGACAAACCGTCATTTTGTGCAGTTTAGTAAGGTCTCGCCCATAGGTATTGTCCCTACTATCTTCGGATGGTGCAGTGCCTATCCCAGAGACAGTGACTATTCTTGCAACAGCGCCCACAGAGCAATATAATTGGCCTATGTTTATACAAGCGAGCGCAGAAGCATTACTAGCTTTAAACCTGTTTCAGCTAGATCCAAGTCGAAGGAAAAATCGTAAGGTACTCAATCGACAACTAGTGCAGGTTGCTATGTTCGAGCATGAGGATGCTAGATCCCTAAACGAAATAACCACGGCGGTGTCAGAGGTTCTTGGGCAAGCCGCGGAATTTAGTCATGATGAATGTAGAGAAGCTTTACATGATAAT